>DASYAC010000291.1:0-15555 GCA_036501585.1 Steroidobacteraceae bacterium | reverse complement strand
CCGCATGGCGAGCATCACCTCGCGGGATTTCAACGCCCGTCCATCGAGGCAGGCGTCGAGGGCTGCCCGCAGCACGCGCTTCGCGTCCTTGAGCGAACGCGCGTTCGCGAACCTCTCGGCCTCGAGGTCGGCGAGCGATCGCCCGTAGACGGCGCCCGGCGCATCCGCCACGCAGGGTTGCGGGCCGCGCTGCGCTTGAAATTTGTAATACCCGTCGGCGGCGACAGGATCGCCGTCGGAGGTGCGCGCCAATTCCAATCCATACCCCAGGTTGTCCAGCAGGCGCTTCTCGAAGCGGCGCAGATGCTCCTCCTCGGCCGCGCCGCCGGCGAGTGCCTCGATGCAGGCCGAATAGGCAACGAAGATCTCCGGATGAGGATCGCAGCGCTCGGTGAGCTTCAAAAGGAGCTCGTTCAAGTAAAACCCGCTCATCAGACACTGGTTCGGCAACGCGGTCGCGGCGCCGTCGATCTCGGCGCTCACCAGCTGACAGGCCTCGCCCCTGCCCGACCAGGAGACGAGCAGCCGTTGAAACGGGCGCAGCACCGACTTGAGGCTCGACTTGGAGCCGTTCGCGCCGCGGGCGAATAGCGCGAGGCGGCCTTGATCGTGGGTGAAGACCTCGACGATGCGGCTGGTATCGCGGTAGGCGTGCTGATGGAGCACGTAGAGGGGGACGAGGTAGACGCGGCGGCTGGATGGACGGGCAAGCGGCGCCTTCACGGCCTCGCCCCTTGACGGGCAACGCGTCCTGTACTGCGTAGTGTCACAGTGTCTCGTATCCGAATTGGCGCAAGGCCATCTCGCTGTCCGCCCAATTTTCCTTCACTTTGACCCAAAGCTCCAAATGCACGGAGCGCTGCCATAGATCGTTCAGCTCGATGCGCGCGAGGCGCCCGATCTCCTTGAGGCGCTCTCCCCCCTGACCGATCACGATGGCCTTCTGTCCGGCACGCTCCACCCAGATGACGGCGTTGATCAGAACGCGCCCGCCCTCATCCGCGAATCGCTCGATCTGCACATTGATGCCGTAGGGCAGCTCCTCGCGCAATTTCAAGGTGAGCTTTTCACGCACGATTTCCGCCGCGTGAAACGGCTCGTCCCGGTCGGTGAGCACGTCCGGGGCGAATAGAGGCGGCGCCACCGGCAGCCGTGAACCGACCAGCTCCGTCAGCCGGTCCAGATTGTCGCTCTCGATCGCGGAAATCGGAACGATGCCCGATGCCGGCACCCGCTGCGCCATGTCCTCGATGAAGGGCAGCAGCTGCTCCTTCGGTACGACGCGGTCCACCTTGTTGATGACGAGGAAGAGCGGCTGTTTCAAGCCCCGCACGCGCTCCCAGACCCAGAGGTCCTCCTCCGTGAAGCGCATGGCCTCGATCACGAACACGATCACGTCGGCGTCTTGAGAGGAGGAGATGGCGACCCGGTTCATGTACTGGTTCATCACCCGCCGCGTGCTCTCGTGCAAGCCGGGGGTGTCGACCAGGACGAGCTGCGCTTCCGGCCGGTTGACCACACCCAGGATGCGGTGCCGGGTGGTCTGAGGCTTCGCGGTGACGATGCTCACCTTACGTCCGACCAGCGCGTTCACCAGCGTCGATTTGCCGACATTGGGGCGTCCGACGATGGCCACCATACCGGCCCGAAACCCGGCGTCGCTCATGAGGACGAACCGCGCCCGGCGGCGGGCAGGAGCTCGAGCGCCTTGCGTGCGGCCATCTGTTCGGCCCGGCGCCGGCTGACACCCTCCCCGGCGGCCGTCAGTCCGAACGCGGGTACCTCGCAGGTGACGGCAAATGATTGGGCATGCGGGTCGCCCGTGGTCGCCGTCAGGGTGTAGATCGGCAGCGCCAATCCGCGCGCCTGCAGCACCTCCTGGAGCCTCGTCTTGGCGTCCTTGAGGGACTCAGCCTCCGGCAGCTCCGCGAGACGCGCGCCGACCATTCGCTTCACCGCCGCCGATGCCGCATCGAAACCGGAATCCAGGAAGATCGCCCCCACCATCGCCTCCAAGGCGTCCGCCAGGATCGACGCCCGCCTGAAACCGCCGGATTTCAGCTCACCCGGCCCAAGCCGCAAATGCTCCCCGAACTGAAGCTCGCCGGCGACCCTGCCGAGCATCTCGCCGCTCACCAGCGTCGCCCGCAACCGCGACAGAGCGCCCTCATCGGCGTCCGGATGCGCATCGTATAGCAAGCGCGCCACACTGCAATTAAGAACCGAATCGCCGAGGAATTCGAGCCGTTCGTTGTGCTCGCCGCGGGCGCTGCGATGCGCGAGCGCCTGCCGGCAAAGCCTCGGGTCGGCGAAGGTGTGGCCGAAGGCGCGTAGCGCCCAAGCTGCCAGCGCGTCCGCGCCCGGCGTTGCGCTCACTGCACCTTCACGGTCTTGTCGAAATGCACCGAGAGGGACACGTTCGCGATATAGGGAACCGACTGGTCGTAGGCGATGTGCAGCTGGGTACCGCTGTCGTCTTTCGTGATCTCGACCTCCTTGTAATCCGGGACATCGATGTCCTGAATCTCCCATTGCCTGGCCAGGGCCGTCATCAAGGCCCTCTGGTCGGGATTGTCGCCCTTCGCATCGGCGGCGGCGCCGCTCAAGCTCCGCGCCACCTTGAGGTAATTGAGGTACACGGGCGCCAGCCGAATGCCGGCGTACACCTCCACGCCCACCAGGGCGAGGATGCACAGTAGGCCGATCATCGTCATCCCTTGCTGCTGCTTGCGCATAAACTCCTCCCGAAACAGCCTCTTATTGAATCGCATTCCCGATCCGATTCCAGAGAGGTCCGTCACGAGTATCGAGATTAAGCCAGATTCGGACCGCCTTACCCACGAGATTTTGCTCCGGAACGAAGCCCGGGGCCTCGGGATCGCCCTGCCAGCGGCTGTCCTTGCTGTTGTTGCGATTGTCGCCCATGAAGAAGTAGTGGCCCGCCGGCACCGTCCACTCCCCGCTGGTCACGCTCCCCCGGGCGAACATGATCAGGTGGCGTTTGGCACCGAGCTGCTCGAACGCGGTCGGAACGCCGGCGTAATTCCACTGGCTCTGCTTGGGGCCGGAGTAGATCGGACCCGGCGTCTGCGGCTGGAGGACCCCGTTCACGTAGACCTGGTTCCTCTCGTCCACCGTGATCCTGTCGCCGGGCAGCCCGACCAGGCGCTTGATGTAGTTGATCTTGGGGTTCGGGGGGAGCCGGAAGACGATCACGTCGCCGCGCTGCGGCTCGCCTGTGGCGAGCACCAGCGTATTGGTGACGGGCAGGCGCAGTCCGTACGAGTATTTGTTGACGAAGATGAAGTCGCCGTCGAACAGCGTCGGCATCATGGAATCGGAAGGAATTCGAAACGGCTCGAACAGGAACGAGCGGATCACCAGGACCAGCAAAATGACCGGGAAGAACGAGCGCGCATACTCCACCGCGACGGGCTCGCGGACCCGGTCCGAGGGCGTGCCGGCCCTCGCCGCCAGCGCCTTGCGCCGCCGTGAGAAGAACGCCTGGTCGAGGCCCCAGATGGCGCCCGACATCGCGCCGACCAGCACGAGCATGAAGCTGAAGTCCACCGCCTCGTAGCGGAACAGCCGCCAGAGCATGCCGAGCGCCAGCGCCACCAGCGCGTAGCCCGCAATGCGCGGCAACCAGGGCTCGGCGACGCTGGTCGCGCCCGGGTCTCTTTGCGGACGCAGGAACCAGCCGTCGATCAGAATCACCAGAACGCAGACGATCGCTGCGCAAAGCAGGGCCACGAAAAGGCTGTCGCCGTCATTCACGAAGAACCCCCGTCATTGTCGTTGAAATCATCGCCGTCAATTGCCTTTCTTTCCCACCTGAAGAACCGCGAGAAAGGCCTCCTGCGGTATCTCGACCTGACCGACCTGTTTCATGCGCTTCTTGCCCGCCTTCTGTTTCTCCAGGAGCTTGCGCTTGCGGGTGATGTCGCCGCCGTAGCATTTCGCGAGCACGTTCTTGCGCATGGCCTTCACGGTCGCCCGCGCGATGATGTGGCTGCCGATCGCCGCCTGCACGGCCACCTCGAACATCTGGCGCGGAATCAGCTCCTGCATCTTGTCGACCAGCTCCCGCCCGCGCTGATAGGAGTGGTCCCGGTGCACGATGAGCGACAGCGCGTCGACCGGGTCGCCGTTGATCAGAACGTCGAGTTTGGCCAGAGGTGCGGCCTGAAACGAATGAAACTCGTAGTCGAAGGAAGCGTATCCGCGGGTCGCCGATTTCAGCCGGTCGAAGAAATCGAGCACCACTTCCGCCATGGGCAACTCGTACTGGAGCGACACCTGGCTTCCCAGGAAGAGCATCTTTCTCTGGACGCCGCGCTTTTCGCTGCAGAGCGTGAGCACCGCGCCGACATGGTCGGGCGGCACGAGGATGTTGGCGGTGATGATGGGCTCGCGCATTTCGGCGATCCGGTCCTGAGGCGGAAGCTTGGTGGGATTGTCGACGTACTCGATCGATCCGTCCGTCAGGAGGAGCTCGTAAATCACCGTCGGAGCGCTGGTGATGAGCGCCAGATCGTATTCGCGCTCGAGCCGCTCCTGCACGATTTCCATGTGCAGAAGACCCAGAAATCCGCAGCGAAAGCCGAAGCCGAGCGCGGTCGACACTTCGGGCTCGAAGTGCAGCGCCGAGTCGTTGAGCTTCAATTTCTTCAGCGCGTCGCGAAACTGTTCGTAGTCGTCCGAGCTCACCGGGAACAGACCCGCGAAGACCCGCGGTTGAACCTGCTTGAAACCTGCGAGCGGCTCGCGTGCGGGGTTCGCCTCGAGGGTGATGGTATCGCCCACCGGCGCCCCGTCGATCTCCTTGATGCCGGCGACGACGAAGCCGACCTCGCCGGTATCCAGCGACTCGCGGGTCACGGGCTTCGGCGTGAATCGTCCCAGCTTGTCGACGATGTGGCTGCGTCCCGTGGACATGACCCGGATCTTGGCGCCGGCCTGCAGCGCGCCGTTCATGACGCGAACCAGCGAAACCACGCCCACGTAATTGTCGAACCAGGAATCGATGATGAGCGCCTGCAGGGGCCCGTCGGGGTCTCCCTTCGGCGGCGGGATCCGCTTGACCAGATGCTCCAGGAGCTCCGCGACGCCGAGCCCGGTCTTGGCGCTGACCAGCGCCGCGTCGTCGGCGGGGATTCCGATGATCTCCTCGATCTCGTGAATCACCTTGGCGGGATCCGCGGACGGGAGATCGATCTTGTTGATGACCGGCAGCACCTCCAGGCCCTGTTCGAGCGCGGTGTAGCAGTTCGCGACGCTCTGCGCCTCCACGCCCTGCGCGGCGTCCACCACCAGGAGCGCTCCCTCGCAAGCCGCGAGCGATCGCGAGACCTCGTAGGAGAAATCGACGTGTCCCGGCGTATCGATGAAATTGAGCTGATAGAGCTCGCCGCTTTGGGACTTGAAGCCGAGCGTGACGCTCTGCGCCTTGATGGTGATGCCGCGCTCGCGCTCGAGATCCATGGAATCGAGGACCTGCGCCTGCATCTCCCGAGCCTCGAGGCCGCCGCACTCCTGGATGAACCGATCGGCCAGCGTCGACTTGCCGTGATCGACGTGGGCGATGATGGAGAAATTGCGGATATTTTTCATTAAGGAGCGTGGGGCCTGGGCAAACCTCCGATTATACCGGTCGGCGATGGTAAGTTAGCGCTTTCAGGAGCTCCTCCTTGTCGAGCCGCCCGTGACATACCAATTCGCCGGCGAAAAGCAGCACCGGCACCTTGTGCCCATAGCGGGCGCGCGTCGCCGGATCGGCGTCCACGTCCCGCACCTCGATCGGATAACCCTGCGCCCCGGGCACCCCGTTGAGCTCGGCGAGCAATTCCTCGCACAGACAGCATCCCGGCCTCGAGTAGAGCGTGAAACCCAATGGAGGGTGACGCCGGTGAGGCTCGGCGCTCGATCTAGGGGCGCGGAGCGGCGCCCAGGGATTTGACCGAGTGGGCGATGAACTCGACGGTCTGGGCCGGAACCTCGCCCACCGCCGTCACTTGGTGACCCTGCACCACCGTGGAGAATGCGAATCCCGAGCCGACGCGGGCCAGGCCCCGCATGGGCGACGGGGGGGGACTGGCTGAGTCGTTGGTACCGGAGCTCACCGCCGGCGGCGCCTCCACGAACACCGACACGGTCGCCAGGCCGTCGGAGTAGACCAGGTGGGACGCAGGGACCGCGGCACCGCCCAGCGTCTGCGCTCCGGATACGGTCAAATGAAACCCCGGCGGCAGTTCGCTCGCACGATAGGCCGACAGAGCCGGTACCGCGCTGTCATCGGAAGCGCCCTGGCGCACCCAGCGCATGCCTTCGGTGCGCACCGCGGGAGTCAGATCGGCGTCGGAGATGGTCTCGGGCATGTCGAGGCGGGCGAACAGGATTTGCTCGATGACCTGCCCGTGCGCATCGCACAACTGGGTTTTGAGCGGCATCGCGGTCTTCTGATCGAGCCACAGACGGTAACCGAACCGGTACTGGTCCTTGGGATTGACCGCAATGACGCGCGCGGCACGCCCGAGGACGTGAGAATCGGGAAGCGACTCGATCAGGTAGAACTGGTCCACATCGGAGCCGAACCGGGGGAGCGATCCCAAGAAGGGGCCGTGAACCTGGCGGGGCTCGACCAGCACCGTATGCTGATCGGGCAGGTAGCAGGTGAGCTCGTCATTGTTGCGCACGAACTCCCGCCCCGAACCGTCCAGGGATTGCAGCCGCTCCGTGACGAGTCCTGCCTTGACCCGATGCACGATGCGCATGGTCTCGACGCGGCCCTCGCTCAAATGAAAGAACGTGCCGTCGTAATTGCGCGTGGCCAGCGCCTGGTTCATCTTGTCGAGCCAGTCGCGCGGATCGTCGGCGCCGAACGAGCGTTGCACCAGGGTGAAGCTCAAAACCCCGGCCGCGGCATAGGGCAGCAGCCAACCCGCGCGGTAACGCAACGCGTTCCTCATGGAGCGATGCGCGGATCCCGTGGCGGCGGCGATGCCGGGGCATCGTTCCCGACGGCGCGGTTCACCGCCGGCCGGCTGACCGCAGCGCCGCTCGCCGCGGCCTGACTGGGATTGGTGGCCGCGCCGGAGTCCGCGGGTTCGTCGGCATCGGCCAGCAGGCCCGACAGCACATTGCTCTGTCCCAGGACCGAGGAATACCGGCTGTGCGCGAACACGTAGCTGGTGAGCCGCGCCGCCGGCAGCATGGGGGGCGTTTCCTCCGCGGGAGCCGCCGCGGGTACCGTATAGGAGAGCGCTTCCTTCGGCTTGGCCACGGTCTGCGCCGTCATCGGCACCACCGCCAGCAAGGCGGGAGAAACGGCACGCTGTTGTAGCGCCACCACCGCCACCGCGGCGACGCCCGCCGCGACTGCGGCTCCGGCGACCGGCCGCCACCAGCGCGGTGGGCGGGCATGAATGGGAAGCGGAGCCGCCGGCGCCGCCCCGCCGTCGATGGCGGCATTGACGCCGGCGGCAAAGCCGCGGCTCAAAGGAGAGCGGTCCGCCCCGCGGCTCACGCCGCGCAGCGATTCGCCGATCAACGCGTAGCGGCCGAAGCTTTCCCGAAGCTCCGCGTCGCGCATCAGGCGCTTCAGCAGGAGCTCCGTTTCCGAGCTCGGCAGCTCACCGTCCAGGAATGCCGAGACTTGTTCACGAATTTGTTCGCTCATGGTTCCTCGGGCCGACCAAGGCCGCCGTCAAAAATGGGTCTCAGCTTCTTGTCTATAGCCTCGCGCGCGCGGAAGATCCGCGAGCGCACCGTGCCGACCGGGCAATCCATGGTCTGCGCAATGTCCTCGTAACTCAGACCCTCGAGCTCCCGCAGCACGATGGCGGTGCGCAGGTCCTCGGGCAAATTCTCGATGGCGCGATTCACCGTATCGCGAATCTCGTCGGTGAGGAGCAAGGCCTCCGGCGTTTCGGACTCGGACAGGCGCGAATGCAAATCGTATTGCTCGGGGTCCTGTAGATCGAGGTCGTAATCCATGGGCCGGCGTTTGGTGGCGACGAGCGCGTTCTTGGCGGTGTTGATGGCGATTCTATACAGCCAGGTGTAGAACGCGCTATCGCCGCGAAACGATTGCAGGGCGCGGTAGGCTTTCACGAACGCCTCTTGCGCAATGTCCTCGGCCTCGGTTGCATCGTGCACATAACGCATGATCAGCTTCAGCACCTTGTGCTGGTATCGCAGGACCAGTAGATCGAACGCCGCGCGCTCACCGCGCTGGACTCGCTCGACCAGTTTGAGGTCACTCTCCTCGACGCTCATGGATGGACCCAAACCGGCGAGCTCACAACCCAGCCTGTCGCGATAGACCCGTTCCTCATGGAAAAGTTCGACGTTTTCCGTAAAGTGTGAACTGCAAGCGTGATTTTGAGCACAGGTTCGATTCTATCAGCCGCCGTCGGGAGGGCCGTTCTCTTTGAGGCGTCCTCCTCGAGGCCTGGAGCGTGAGCTACGCCCTGCCGGCCGGGGAGGTGATTCGCTCGATGACGGCGCGGAGTATGGGCGTCGGGGGGTGCAGCTGTCCCATGCAATACGCGTATATCACGGGATCCGGCGCCTCCAGCAGCTCGAGGAATGCCCGTTGCGCGGCGGGGGACGCGCCGCCGTAGTGCTCCTCCACGTAGCGCGCGAGCAGTACGTCGAGCTCCTTCATGCCCCGCCGGCATCGCCAGCGCAGGCGGCCGAGATCCTGGATCGACGGAGCGGGCATCGGGCTCAGTGACGCCGGTTTGCCAGACGCTGTTTGATCTCGCTGATCGCCTTGGCCGGATTCAGATCCTTCGGACACGCTTCGGTGCAATTCATGATGGTGTGGCAGCGGTAGAGACGGAAGGGATCCTCGAGCTGGTCGAGCCGATCGCCCGCCGCCTCGTCCCGGCTGTCCACGATCCAGCGGTATGCCGCCAGGAGCGCCGCCGGACCCAGATACCGATCGCTGTTCCACCAGTAGCTCGGGCAGCTGGTCGAACAGCATGCACACAGTATGCACGCCGAGGGGCGATCGACTTTTTCCTGCTCCTCTTTCGATTGGAGCCGCTCGCGGTCCGGCGGCGGCGGCGTGCGCGTCTGCAGCCAAGGCGTCATGGCGGCGTACTGTGCGTAGAAATTGGTCATATCCGGGACGAGGTCCTTGATGACCGGCATGTGCGGAAGCGGGTAGATCTTGATGTCGCTCTTGACGTCCGCGCAGGCGCTGATGCAGGCGAGGCCGTTCTTGCCGTCGATATTCATGGCGCAGGAACCGCAGATCCCCTCGCGGCAGGAGCGCCGGAAGCTCAACGTCGGGTCGATCTCGTTCTTGATCTTGATGAGCGCATCGAGAACCATGGGGCCGCAGCCGTCCATGTCGACCTCGTAGGTATCGAGCCGCGGATTGTCCGGGGAGTCGGGGTCGTAGCGGTAGATTTTGAACACCCGTACGCTCTTGGCGCCGGCGCCCGCCTTGAAGACCCGTCCGTCCTTGCGGACCTTGGAATTCTTGGGAAGCGAAAATTCAGCCATCGATCATGCTCCTCGAATCCACCGCGCCGTCAGTAAGTTCGAGCCTTGGGCGGAATGGGTTCTACGTCGTCGGTCAGCGTGTTCATGTGGACCGGACGGTACTCGAAGGACGTCGCCCCTCGGGCATCGACCCAGCAGAGCGTGTGTTTCATCCAGTTCTGGTCGTCGCGGTCCGGGAAGTCCTCGCGCGCCTGAGCGCCGCGGCTTTCCTTGCGGTTCTCGGCAGAATGAATGGTCGCAACCGCCTGGCCGAGGAGGTTGTCGAGCTCCAGGGTCTCGATGAGATCCGTGTTCCACGTGAGCGACCGATCAGTCACATTCACATCCTGGAACGAGGCGAACACCTCGCCCAGCCGGCGCTTGCCGTCGTTCAAGGTGTCGGCGGTGCGGAATACCGCGGCGTCGCTTTGCATGATGCGCTGCATGTCCAAGCGGATGTCGGCGGTGCGACGCGAACCGTTGGCGTTGCGCAACGAATCGAGCCGCGAGAGCGCAGCTTCCGCGCAATCCGCTTTCAAGGCGCGGTGCGCCGAGCCCGGCTTGACCGCCTGGGCGCAATGCCGCGCCGCTTCGCGTCCGAACACGACCAGGTCGAGAAGCGAATTGGAGCCCAGCCGGTTCGCGCCGTGGACAGATACGCAGGCCGCCTCGCCGACCGCCATCAATCCGGGAACCACGGCATCGCGGCCATCGCGCCGGTACACCACTTCGCCCTGCACGTTGCAGGGGATGCCTCCCATGTTGTAGTGAACGGTCGGCAGTACCGGTATCGGTTCCTTGTTGACATCCACGTTGGCGAAGATGCGCGCCGTCTCGGCGATGCCCGGCAGCCGCTCCTTGATGACCTCGGGTCCCAGGTGCTCGAGGTGCAGATCAATGTGGTCGCGAAGCTTGCCCACGCCGCGGCCCTCGCGAATCTCGACGGTCATGGAGCGGCTGACCACATCGCGCGAGGCCAGGTCCTTGGCATTCGGCGCGTAGCGCTCCATGAAGCGCTCGCCGTTCGAGTTCGTGAGATATCCGCCCTCTCCCCTCGATCCTTCCGTGATGAGGCAGCCCGCGCCGTAGATGCCGGTCGGGTGGAATTGCACGAATTCCATGTCCTGCAGCGGCAGGCCCGCGCGCAGCACCATGCCGCCGCCGTCGCCGGTGCAGGTATGTGCCGAGGTGCAGGAGAACCACGCGCGGCCGTAGCCACCGGTGGCGAGAATCACCTGGTGCGCGCGGAAGCGATGCAGCGTTCCTTCCGCCATGTCGAGAGCGACGACGCCGCGGCATTCGCCGTTTTCCATGATCAAATCGAGCGCGAAGTATTCGACGAAGAAGGTGGCGTCGTGCTTCAGAGATTGCTGGTACAAGGTGTGGAGCATGGCGTGTCCGGTGCGATCGGCCGCCGCGCAGGTACGCTGCGCGATGCCCTTGCCGAAGTGCGTGGTCATTCCGCCGAAAGGACGCTGGTAGATCTTGCCCTCCTCGGTGCGGGAGAACGGCACGCCGTAATGCTCGAGCTCGATGACCGCCTCGGGCGCCACCTTGCACATGAACTCGATGGCATCCTGATCGCCCAGCCAGTCGGATCCCTTGACGGTGTCGTACATATGCCAGCGCCAGTCGTCGTCGCCCATGTTGCCGAGGGCCGCCGAGATGCCGCCCTGGGCCGCGACCGTGTGGCTGCGGGTCGGAAACACCTTGGTCAGACATGCGGTGGAAAGCCCCGCCTCGGCCAGGCCGACCGTTGCGCGCAAACCCGCACCGCCCGCGCCGACCACGACCACGTCATAGGTGTGGTCGATGAACTTGTATGCGCTCATTTCTAGGATCCGACTGCGATGCGCAGAATCGCGAATATGCTCGCGCCGCCGCATAGTACGTACAGGAACCGCAACGACACCATCAACAGCAACTTCGGTCCATGTGCATGCACGTAATCCTCCACGACGGCGGCCGTGCCGAGATAGGCGTGGTAGGTCAGCACGGCGACCAGCAGCACGCTCAACAATCCGCTCATCGGGACGGCCATCCAGGCGCGGATCACGGCGAAATCGAGCGACGGCAGGAGCAGCAACGAGAACAGGAACCAGAGTGTCAGCGGAACGAGCGCCACCGACGTCAGGCGCTCCGCCCACCAGCGCCCGGTACCATCCTTGGCCGACCCGCTGCCGAGCACGCGTCCCAGGGGGCTGCGCAGACTCACAACCGGCCGCCGTGCCACAAAAGCGTCCAGAGAGCCGCCGTCGCCACAGCCGCGCCGATCACCGCGAACCAACCGCTCGCGTGGCGCTGGCGGCGCTCGAATCCCCACCCCGCATCCCAGAACAGATGGCGTATTCCGTTGAAGAGATGATAGAAAAACGCGAAGCTCCAGCCGGCCAGCAGCAAGAGCCCGACCGGGCTCGCGAACGCCCGGTACGCCGTTCGATAGCTGTCCTCCCCGCCCGCGAGAGACACCAGCCAGTAAGCGAGAGCGAGGGATCCGCATGCCAGCGCGACACCGGTCGCCCGATGCAGAATCGACAAGGTGTTGCCCATCTGCCATCGATAGATTCCCAGGTGCGGCGAGAGAGGCCGAGGACGTGCGGGCATGCTCGTACTGCTCAGAAATCGATGCAGCGGCCCCGCAATTCCCAGTCGCCATAGCGTGTCGGGTCGGGGCCTTGCCGCCCGCCCAGTTCAGGCCTCGAGCGGATGGTCTCTACTGGGGATTGGGGTTGCCCGCTCGGGCGTTGCGATTGCCCTTCCGAGGGGTGCGATGGCGCGGGCGGCGGCGCAGCGATCTGGGCTTCATGGGTCGGCGTCACGGATGAAAGTGTGCCAGAAATGAAACGGAAAAGGGGGATATGATCATTGCAGCCCCTACCGAGATCGAGGAGACCATCTTGCCCCAGTCCGCCGACGGCGCGGGCCGCTTGCCGCACATGACCGTCCTGCGCTTCACAGGTCCGGACGCCGCCGCATTCCTGCAGGGACAGGTATCGAACGACACCGCGCCGCTGTCCCTGGGAGCGCCCGTTCTTGCCGCGTACTCCACCCCGCAGGGGCGAGTGCTCGCGGTCCTTCATTTGTTGCCCCATTCGAGCGGCATCCTCGGCGTCCTGCCGCGTGACGTCGCGGCCTCCACCCGGGATCGATTGCGCAAGTTCGTGCTGCGCACGAAAGTCAAGATCGAGGATGCGAGCGATGAGCTCGTCGTGGCGGGACTTTACCGGAGCGCGCTCGCGCCGGCGGGAATCGCGGAGGCTCCCGGTCCGCAGAGCTACGTCGAGAAGGACGGCGTCGGTCTCGCACGGGTGAGCCGGGACGCGGCGCCGGAATCGGAGCGCTACTGGCTGATCGGAGCTGCCGACTCGCTCCGGGGCGTCGTCTCGCCGGACCCGGCCCGCATGGAACGCGAGTGGCGGCTCGGCGATATCCGCGACGGACGGCCGCAGGTGTATGCCGCGACCTCCGAATTGTTCGTCGCCCAAATGCTGAACCTCGATCTGATCGGCGGCATCAGTTTCAGCAAGGGCTGCTACACCGGCCAGGAGATCATCGCCCGCACTCAACATTTGGGGCGGATCAAGCGGCGCCTGTCCCGGTTGCGGCTGCCCCCGGGCGCATGGTCGATCGGTCAACCGCTGCATCTTGCGGACGGCCGCACGGGGCGCCTCACCGAGCTCGCATCCGTCGGCGACGGGTTCGAGGCCCTGGCGGTTCTCAGTCTCGATCCGGGAGCCGCCGCCGGCGGCGAGACCGGGCCGGCGCAGGCGATACCGGCCGAGGAGCTTGCGCTGCCCTACCGCACCGGCTGAGAGAGAATCGGGCCGGATGCGATAGTATGCCGACCGTGGCTCGTTCCCGCCGTCGCCGTTGGCGCATTTTTTTCATGGTATCGGGGCTGGCGGGCATCCTGCTCGCCGCGATCGCGGTCATTTGGGTCGTGCATCTCGACCGCGTGGTGACCCGCGAGTTTCAAGGACGCCTATGGTCCGTACCCGCCAGGGTCTTCGCGGCACCGCTGGAACTGTATGCCGGCGCACCGATCTCGGCCAACGAGCTCGAGCAGGAATTGCGCCGCCTGCACTACCGCCGCGGCGATCCGGCGTCGGGTCCCGGAATCTACCGGCGCACCGGCAACGCCTTCGATCTCGCGGCGCGGCGCGTGCGCTTCATCGACGAGCTGCGCGATCCCGAGCAGGTGTCCCTCCACGCGGACAACGCATCGATCACGAGCATGAGGCTCGCGGACGGCACGGATCTCCCCGTGTTCCGCCTCGACCCGCCGGTGATCGGAAACTTGTTTCCCGTGCACGGCGAGGACCGCCTCGTCGTCGCGCCGGCCGACGTGCCGCCGCTGCTGCGCGACGGGATCAAGCTGATCGAGGATCGCCGCTTCGACGAACATCACGGCGTCGACTTTTACGGCGTGCTGCGGGCGAGCTGGGCGAACATCCGCGCCGGCCGCGTCGTGCAGGGCGGCAGCACGCTGACTCAGCAGCTGGTGAAGAACTATTTTCTGTCCGACGAACAGACCTTCGGCCGCAAGGCGACGGAGGCCGTGATGGCGATGCGTCTCGAGGCGCACTACGCCAAGAAAGACATCCTGGTGGCGTACCTGAACGAAGTGTATCTGGGGCAGGACGGCGCGCGCGCGATCCACGGTTTCGGACTCGGCAGCGAGTATTACTTTGCGAAGCCGCTGGGCGAGCTCGAGCCGGCGGAGCTCGCGCTGCTGATCGGGCTGGTCAAGGGACCCTCGTTCTACGATCCGCGCAGGCACCCCGATCGTGCGCTCGCGAGACGCAATCTCGTGCTCAAGGAATTCGCCGACGCGCATCTGATCGACGCGGCGGCGGCCAAGCGCGCGGCGGCGAGCCCGCTCGGCCTGCGCCCGCCCGGCGGCAGCTACGTGCCGGCCTACCTCGATCTGGTGCGGCGGCATTTGAAGCGCGACTATGCCGAAGCGGACCTCGCCGCCGCCGGCCTGTCGGTCTATACCAGCCTCGACCTGCGCGCCCAGGCCTCTGCAGAGCGCTCGCTCGCGCAGAACCTGCAACGGCTCGACCGCAAGGCCCCGGCGCGCGGCGAGCACTTGGAAGGCGCCGAGATCGTCGTCGAGCCGAGCAGCGGCGATGTGGTCGCGGTGGTCGGCGGGCGGGAGGTCGACACGAGCGGCTTCGATCGCGCGCTCGACGCGCGCCGGCCGATCGGCTCGCTGGTGAAACCGGCCGTGTACCTGACCGCGCTCGAGACCGGCCGCTACACGGCGGCGACGCTCGTCGAGGACGCGCCCATCGAGCTCAAGCTCGCCGACGGCAGCGTCTGGGCGCCGCAGAATTTCGAGCGCCAGGTGTACGGCCGGGTACCGCTCGCGCGTGCGCTCGCCGAATCGATGAATTTGGCGACGGTGCGCCTCGGGTTGGACCTGGGCCTGCCGAAAGTCGCCGCGACGCTCGAACGGCTCGGGCTCGAATCATCGCCGACGCTCAATCCCTCGCTCCTGCTCGGAACCGTGGAGATGTCGCCGCTCGAGGTCGTGCAGGTTTACACCACGCTCGCGGACGGCGGCTTTCGCACGCGGCTGCGGGCGGTGCGCGCGGTGCT
Source organism: Steroidobacteraceae bacterium (assembly GCA_036501585.1). GTDB lineage: Bacteria > Pseudomonadota > Gammaproteobacteria > Steroidobacterales > Steroidobacteraceae > Bog-1198. The sequence goes on along the minus strand of DASYAC010000291.1, from coordinate 456 downwards.
CGACGAGGACGGGAAGCCTCTCAGGACATTCAAGGTTCAGGTCGAGGCGGCCGCCCCGCCGGCCGCGGTTTACCAGCTCGACCGCATGCTCATGCTGGTACCGACCCACGGTACCGCGCGCGGCGCGGCGGCGAGACTTCCGCCGGATCTGGTGATCGCCGGCAAGACCGGCACCTCCTCCGACACCCGCGACAGCTGGTTCGCGGGTTTCACGGGGAATTATCTGTCGGTGGTCTGGGTCGGCTACGACGACAACCGCGAGACCGGCCTCACCGGCGCCCAGGGTGCGCTGCCGGTGTGGGCCGACACCATGGCGAGTCTCAAGCCCGTCTCCTTCGATCCCATCGCGCCCGACCTCGTGGAGGATCGGTGGATCGGATTCGACGATGGACTCGAAACGACCCCCACGTGCAGCGCGGACGCCGTGATCATCGGCGTGCCGAAGGACACGCAGCT
>DASYAC010000290.1:0-5629 GCA_036501585.1 Steroidobacteraceae bacterium | reverse complement strand
TTTCGCGGCGTGAGCATGTTCGCGGTGTTGCCCGGTCCCATCGAGCCGCTGCAAGCCGTCGACGCGTTGTTCACGACGGCGCGCGAGCTGGCACGCGATCTCTCCGGGACCGTGCAGGACGCCAAGGGCATACCGTTCTCGCCGCAGCGCATAGCGACGCTGCGCGAGGATGTGGCGCGGTTTCAGTCCTCGTCGCGCGGTCCGGCGGCCTAGGGCTTGCCCGGCGCTCATGGGTTCGGCAAGGGAGGCAGGCAAGTCCAAGAGCAAGGCGGCCGCGCGAGCGGCCGCCTTGCGCGAGCTTCTGGATCGATACAGCTACCGCTACCACGCGCTCGATGATCCGGAAGTGCCGGACGCCGAGTATGACCGGCTCATGGTGGAGCTCTCCGCCATCGAAGCCGAGCACCCCGACCTGCTCACGGCCGACTCGCCCACCCAGCGGGTCGGGGCGGCGCCCGTGGCCGCATTCGGCGCGGTCAAGCACCGGGTTCCCATGCTGTCGCTGGACAATGCCTTCAGCGAGCAGGAAGTAAGGGACTTCGACCGGCGCATTCGCGAGCGCCTGCCCGAGACCCGATCGATCCGTTATTCCGCAGAGCCGAAGCTCGACGGTCTCGCGGTCAGCGCCCGCTATGAAAAGGGGTCCTTCGTGCAGGGCGCCACCCGCGGCGACGGTGAGACGGGCGAGGACGTCACCCAGAATTTGCGCACCATCAGGGCGTTGCCGCTCAAGCTTCGGGGCTCCGACGTGCCGCGTCTGCTCGAGGTGCGGGGCGAGGTGTTCATGCCCATTGCGGGCTTCGAGCGCTTCAACAAGGAAGCGCTGGCCCGCGGCGAGAAGGCGCTCGTGAATCCGCGCAACGCGGCCGCGGGAAGCCTGCGGCAGCTCGATCCGCGCATGACGGCCGCACGGCCGCTCGATCTCTTCATCTACGGGGTCGGCCACGTCGAGGGCGGGGAGCTGCCGGGATACCACAGCGAGGTGCTCGGGGCGTTGCGCCGCTGGGGCTTCAAGATCTGTCCGCAGTCGCGCACCGTCGAGTCGATCGAGGGATGTCTCGAGTATTACCGCGAGATCGGCGCCGCGCGGTCGAAGCTCGAGTACCAGATCGACGGCGTCGTCTACAAAGTGGACGACGTCAAGCTGCAGCGCCGGCTGGGGTTCGTGTCGCGCGCGCCGCGCTGGGCAATCGCGCATAAATTCCCCGCCGAGGAGGCGCTCACCACCGTTCGTGGCATCGAATTTCAAGTCGGACGCACCGGCGCGCTGACCCCGGTGGCGCGGCTCGAGCCGGTGTTCGTGGGCGGCGTCACCGTGAGCAACGCGACGCTCCACAACATGGACGAGATGGAGCGCAAGGACGTGCGGCCCGGAGATACGGTGGTGATCCGCCGTGCTGGGGACGTGATTCCCGAGGTGGTCCGTGCGCTGCCGGAGCGCCGGGTCGCGGGTGCCCGCCTCGTGAAGCTGCCGGAGCGCTGTCCGGTCTGCGGCTCGCCGGTGGTGCGCGAAGCCGATCAATCCGTCGCACGCTGCACCGGCGGCCGAAGCTGTCCGGCACAACGCAAGGAGGAGATCAGGCATTTCGCGTCGCGCCGCGCGCTCGATATCCAGGGGCTTGGCGACAAGCTCGTCGATCAGCTGGTGGAGCGCGACTGGGTGAAGACGCCGGCCGACCTCTTCGGCCTCGAGGCCGGCCAGATCGAGACGCTGGAGCGAATGGGCGAGAAATCCGCGCAGAATTTGCACGCGGCGATCGGCGCAGCCAAGAGCACCACGCTCCCGCGTTTTCTCTATGCCTTGGGCATCCGCGACGTGGGTGAGGCGACGGCGCTCGCGCTCGCCAGGCATTTCGGCGGCGCCGAAGCGCTGCGCGACGCGTCGGAAGAAGAAATCCAGCAAGTGGCCGACGTAGGTCCGGTCGTCGCCCGCAACATCCGGGCGTATTTCGAGAGCTCGGAGAATCGAACGCTCCTCGAGCGCCTGCTGGCCAGCGGCATCCACTGGGCCGCCGTCGAGCGCCCGGTGTCCGTCGGTCGCGTGGCCGGCAAGAGCTTCGTGTTGACCGGCACGCTGGCCGGGATGACGCGCGAGGCGGCGCGCGATGCGATCGTGCAGCGCGGCGGCAAGGTCAGCGGCAGCGTGTCGAAAAAGACCGATTATCTGGTCGCCGGTGCCGATCCCGGCTCCAAGCTCGCCAAGGCGCGCGATCTCGGCATAGCCGTGCTCGACGAGACGGCGCTCGTCGATCTCTTGAAGGAATAGGCCGGCCGCTGTGCCGGGCGCCGCGGCCGGCCGGCGCGGCCAAAAAAAAGGCGGGCCCGTGGGCCCGCTCGTATCGATTACCGCAACGCCGCCGGCTCGTGCCGCAACGCCGTCGATGAACTTAGAGCGTCTTCTCGATCTTCGCGTTCTTCTTGAGGTCCGCGACGTACGCTTGCAGCTTCTTGCGGATCACCTGGTTGGTGAGTTGCGGCTTGACCTGGTCGAACGGCGGCGGCGCCTTGTCGCGCGTATCTTCGAGCTGGATCACGTGCCATCCGAACTGGGTCTGGACCGGTTCCTGAGTGATCTCGCCCTTCTTCAGGGAGACGACGGCATCCGCGAACGGCTTGACCATGCGCGATGTCGTGAACCAGCCGAGGTCCCCGCCGTTGTTCTTCGAGCCCGTGTCGGTCGATTGCGACTTCGCCAGATCCTCGAATTTGGCCCCGCCCTTCAATTTCTTGATGATCGACTCGCCATCCTCTTTGCTCGCCACCAGGATGTGGCGTGCCTTGTATTCGGTCTTATCCATGGCCGCGACGGCAGTCTCGTACTCGGCCTTGAGATCGGCATCGGAGGGCTGGAGCGCCTTGATGTACTTCTGCGACTCCGCATCCGCCAGCACCCGCATGTGCAGCAGATGCAGCTGCGCCACGGTGTCCGGATCATTTTGCAGGCCGTCCTTCTCGGCCTGGTCGGCGAGCAGCTGCATATTGATCAGATCGTCGAGCACCTGGCCCTTCTGATCGGCCGTCAATTCCTGTTTCTTGCCTTGCAGGACGTCCTTGACGAACAAGTCGTATTCGGACCGCGAGATGGGGGATCCGTTGACGGTGGCGACCGGCGGGGACGCTGCCGCCGATTGAGGCGCTGCCGCCTGTTGCGACTTGTTGCACGCGGCCAGCGAAGCGAGGGCGATCAAGGCCGATACCGCGATCGCCGGCGTTCGAAGAAATGCTCTCATTTGGGTCCTTTACGCAAAAAGCGACTTGGCCGACATGGCCGACGCGCCCGGGGGCGGCAGTTTAAGATAATTCTCCGCCGTTGGCTAAAAAATGAGCGTTCTTTCAGGCGTTTGGACGTAATACCGGGGGTGGGGAAGCGTCGATGGCCAGGGCGTGGATCTCGCTTTTCATGAGGTCGCCCAGCGCGGCGTAGATCATCCGGTGACGGGCTACGGGGAGCTTGCCGCGGAAAGCCTCCGAGACGATGCGGATGCGAAAGTGGCTTGCGCCGCCGGCTGCCCCGGCGTGGCCGGCGTGCAGATGGCTCTCATCGTCGACATGGAGCTCGATCGGCCGAAACTCCTCGATCAGCCGCCGGCGCAGCCGCTCCTCGCGGGTGGCGCGGCTCATGGCGGAGCCGCATCCGATTGCGCGGTCTTCACCTTGCCGCTCAGCCAGATCACCTGGGGAATCATGAACACCAGCATGGCTGCGGTGATGCCGAACACCTTGAATTTCACCCACACGCCTTCCGGATAGTTCTGGGCGACATAAATATTCGCCGCAGCGAGCGCCGAGAACCAGGCGACCCACGCCAGATTGATGACGAGCCAAGTCCTCGGCGCGACTCCCAAGGATTCGTTGAACACTCCCTCGAGCATGCGCCGGGCCAAGGGCCGGCGGCCGATGAACGAGCTGCCGAGAAAGGCGGCGGCCGTCAGCGCGAGCAGCACGGTGGGCTTCCATTGGATGAAGCGCCTGTCATGCAGCAGCAACGTGGCGGTGCCCAGCACCAGCACGACGGCAACCGTAATCACGTGCATGGGTTTGAACTGACCGGCGCGCATCCGATGCGCGAACATGACCACGGTGCAGACCAGCATCAGAGCCGCCGTGGCCCAGTAAATGCCGAAGAGCTGGAAAACCACGAAGAAAACGATCAGAGGCGACCATTCGAGGACTTGGTTCATGCGGGTATCATACCTTTGACTCATGAGCATCTACCTGCAACTTCATCCGGTGTCTCCGCAACAGCGCTACGTTCGCCAGGCAGCCGAGTGCCTGCGCGGCGGCGGCGTGGTCGTCTATCCGACGGACTCCTGCTACGCGCTCGGCTGTCACATCGGCGACAAGGCGGCGCTCGAGCGCATCCGAGCCATCCGTGAGACCGACCGGCATCATCATTTCACCCTGGTATGCCGGGATCTCGCGGACGTGGGGAAATATGCAGTGGTGGAAAATTGGCAGTATCGGCTGCTGCGCGCCCATACGCCGGGTCCGTATACCTTTCTGCTCAAGGCCTCCCGCGAGACGCCGCGCCGGCTGAAGCACGAACGGCGCGGCACCATCGGATTGCGGGTTCCGGATCACCCCGTTTCCCAGATGCTGCTGTCCGAGTTGGGGGAACCCGTGATGAGCTCGACCTTGCTGCTGCCGGGAGAGGATCTGCCCCGCACCGATGCCCGGGAAATCTACGAGCATCTCGAACGGCGGGTCGACATGGTGCTCGACGGCGGCAACTGCGGCCTGGTCCCCACCTCGGTGGTCGATCTGTCGGGCGACGGCGCCGAGGTGGTGCGGATCGGACGCGGCGACGTGAGCCCATTTGGCGGCGCGGTCCCCGTATAATGCCCTGCGATGCGGGCGAGTGTGCTCGTGTTGCTCTATAAGTAACGAGTGCAACCGTTGGATTTATCTGATTTTCTTCGCAACATTTCGATCTATGCAATCCCAGTGCTTTTCGCGATCACTCTGCATGAAGTGGCCCACGGCTGGACTGCCCGGTACTTCGGCGATCGCACCGCCGAGCTGCTGGGACGCCTGAGCTTGAATCCCCTCCGGCATATCGACCCGGTCGGCACGGTCTTGGTGCCGAGCATCCTCCTGGCGATGGGAGGGCTGATGTTCGGGTGGGCGAAGCCCGTCCCGGTGGCGACTCAGGCGCTACGTAAACCGCGCTTCGCCACCGTGGTCGTGGCGCTTGCCGGCCCGACCGCCAATTTCGTGATGGCGTTCGTCTGGGCGATGATTCTGGCGACGGTGCTGCATCTGCGCGCCAACGAGACGCTCGACGGTTGGATGGTGCTGATGGCCCAGGCGGGCATTCTCACCAACGTGCTCCTGGGCGTGTTCAACCTCTTGCCCGTTCCACCGCTCGATGGAGGACGCGTGCTGGTGGCGCTGTTGCCGCCGCGGTGGGGGGCGCGGATGGAAAAGATCGAGCCCGTCGGGTTGTTCGTCGTGCTGGGCCTGTCCGTGCTCGGGATGCTCGGATGGCTGTTCGAGCCGGCTTTCCGGCTGGTCGGGCGGATCATCAACGTGCTGTTGAGCGCCCACGCATGAGCGGGCCCATCCAGAATCGGCGCGTGCTTTCCGGTATGCGGCCGACCGGCATGCTGCACCTGGGCAATTACCACGG
>DASYAC010000289.1:0-10073 GCA_036501585.1 Steroidobacteraceae bacterium | reverse complement strand
GGCGTTCAGGGCGGCATCATCGAGCGCGAAGCGCCGCTCCACGTCTCGAACGTGGCGGTGGTCAATCCCGCCACCCAGAAGGGCGATCGGATCGGGTTCAAGGCGCTCGCGGACGGCCGCAAGGTGCGCATTTTCAAGTCGAACAAAGAAATGGTCGACGCGAAGTAGCGAGAGTCACATGGCAGCAAGATTGCAAGAAATATATCGCGACAAGATCGTGCCGGCGCTCAGGAAGAGCCTGGCGCTCAAGAACACGATGCAGGTCCCGAAAATCCTCAAGATCACCGTGAACATGGGCGTGGGCGAAGCCGTGGCCGACAAGAAGGTCATGGATGCCGCCACCGCGGATCTTGGGAAGATCACCGGGCAGAAGCCCGCCGTGACCAAGGCCAAGAAGTCGGTGGCGACCTTCAAGGTGCGCGACGGGCAGGCGATCGGCTGCAAGGTGACGCTGCGCGGCGCGCGCATGTACGAGTTTCTGGACCGCCTGGTGAATATCGCGATTCCGCGCATCCGCGACTTCCGCGGCATCAGCGCCCGGTCCTTCGACGGCCGCGGCAACTACAGCCTGGGCGTGAAGGAGCAGATCATTTTTCCGGAAATCCAGTACGACCAGATCGACCAGATTCGCGGGATGGACATCACCATCTCGACCTCAGCCGCGGACGACAAGCATGGACGCGCGCTGCTCGAAGCCTTCAACTTTCCGTTCCGTAAGTAGGGTAAAGCCCATATGGCGAAAACGAACATGCTCATGCGCGAGAAACGACGCTTGAAGGTGGCGAAGAAATACGCCGCCCGACGCGCTGAACTCAAGGAGCTGATCCGCGACCCGAAGACCGGGGCGGAAGAGCGCGTGGCCGCGCAGACCGAGCTCCAGAAGCAGCCTCGCGATGCGAGCGCCATGCGGCAGCGCAATCGGTGCTCGATCACCGGGCGCTCGCGCGGGGTGTACCGCAAATTCGGCCTGGCGCGCACGAAGCTGCGCGAGGCCGCGAGCCGCGGCGAGATCCCGGGCCTTTCCAAGGCGAGCTGGTGAGGCGCGCACTATGAGCATGACTGATCCGATCGCCGACCTCTTGACCCGCATCCGCAATGCGCAATCTGCCGGCAAGGCCACGGTGGGTGTGGGCGCCTCGAAGCTGAAGCTCGCCATCCTCAAGGTATTGAAGGATGAGGGCTACATCGGCGATTACGGCATGGATGCGGCAAGCGCCGGGAAGACGCTGTCCATCGAGCTCAAGTACCACGACGGCCGGCCGGTCATCGACCGCATCGAGCGCATCAGCCGTCCGGGACTTCGCATCTATCGCGGCAAGGACGAACTGCCCAAGGTGCTCGGGGGGCTGGGCGTCGCCGTGGTCTCGACGCCGAAGGGCATCATGTCCGACCGGCAGGCCCGGGCGGCGGGCACCGGCGGCGAAGTGCTCTTCGTCGTCCAATAGTCGTTCCATTGGATTCGTAAGGTAGACACCATGTCTCGAGTTGCAAAAAAGCCGGTCGACCTCCCCCAGGGCGTCAGCGCCACCATCGGCGCGGGCTCGGTCACGGTCAAGGGCGCCAAGGGCTCACTCACGCTGGCGCTGACGAGCGGCATCAAGGTCGTCCAGCAGGACAAACACCTCGCCGTGGAGGCGGATTCGACGGGCGAGGGCCTGAATGCCATCGCGGGAGCCATCCGCGCCCATCTCGCCAACATGGTCACCGGGGTGACCAAGGGCTACGAGAAGAAGCTCGAGCTCGTCGGCGTGGGCTACCGTGCTGCGGTGCAGGCGAAGAGCCTGACGCTGACGCTGGGCTATTCGCACTTGATCAATTACGTGATTCCCGAGGGTGTCACCATCGAGACGCCGAGCCAGACCGAAATCCTGGTCAAGGGCATCGACCGCCAGCGGGTCGGCCAGACCGCCGCCGAGATCCGCGGCTTCCGGCCGCCGGAGCCCTACAAGGGCAAGGGCGTGAAGTATTCGGACGAGAAGATTTCGCTGAAAGAAGCGAAAAAGAAGTAGGCCCATGAAGCTAGACAAACGAGACACCCGGCTTCGCCGCGCGTTGCGCGGACGCGTCAAGATCAAGGAGCTGGGCGCACTGAGACTCTCGGTGCACCGCACACCGCGCCACATCTACGCCCAGATCTTCGAGCCCCAGGACGAGAGCCAGCACGGGGGCGCGGGCGACAAGGTGCTGGTGACCGCCTCCACGCTGCAGAAAGAGGTGCGCGGCGATTTGAAGACCACGGGCAACATCGAGGCCGCGAAGGCCGTGGGCCGCGCGATCGCGGAGCGGGCCAAGGCCAAGGGTATCGGCAAGGTCGCGTTCGACCGGTCCGGTTTCATGTATCACGGCCGCATCAAGGCGCTGGCGGATGCAGCGCGCGAAGCGGGCCTCGAGTTTTAACGGAAGTCCCAGAGGAACTATGGCGAGAACAGAAAAACCCATGTCCGGCGACGACCTGCTCGAGAAGCTGGTCGCCGTGAATCGCGTCGCGAAGGTCGTCAAGGGCGGCAAGCAGTTCGGTTTCACCGCGCTCACCGTCGTCGGCGACGGCGCGGGCCGGGTCGGATTCGGCTACGGCAAGGCGCGTGAAGTGCCGGTCGCGATCTCCAAGGCGATGATGCAGGCCAGAAAGAGCCTGGTGAACGTGTCCTTGAAGAACGATACCTTGTTCTACGCTGTCAAAGGACGGCATGGAACCACGCGGGTGTACATGCAGCCGGCAGCGGACGGTACCGGCGTGATCGCCGGCGGCGGAATGCGCGCGGTGTTCGAGTGCGCGGGCGTACGCAACGTGCTTGCCAAGAGCTACGGATCGCGCAACCCCATCAACGTGGTGCGCGCCACCATGGATGCGCTCGGCAAGCTCCGCACTCCGGACGACATCGCCGCCAAGCGGGGCAAGAGCGTCGAAGAGCTCGTGGGTTGATCATGGCCGACTCCCTGAAAGTTACCTTGGTCAAGAGCCTGGCGGGCCAGCTCGCCAATATCCGCAACTCCGCCCGGGGCCTGGGGCTGCGCAGGATCGGGCACAGCGTCGTGGTGGCGGACACTCCCTCCAACCGCGGCATGTTGAATACGGCGAGCCACATGCTGAAGGTCGAGCCGGCACTTGGGCCGGGGGCGGCTTCGGCCTCGAAGCAGTAGAGTCCCAGAGAGAGAATGATTATGCGTTTGAACACCATCAAGCCGGCTGCGGGCGCCAAGCGTGCGCATCTGCGCGTCGGTCGCGGCGCCTCCGCCGGTCAGGGCAAGACCTGCGGCCGCGGCGTCAAGGGTCAGCGCGCCCGCAAGGGCGGCTACCACAAGGTGGGCTTCGAGGGCGGCCAGATGCCGCTGCAGCGGCGCCTGCCCAAGACTGGCTTCAGGTCGGCCATCAAGGCGTCGCGCGCCGAGTTGACGCTCGACGATCTGATGCGGGTCGAGGGCGGCGACCTGACGCTGGCTGCGCTCATCGGGGCGAGCCTGGTGCCCGAGTACACCGAGCGGGTGAAGATCATCCTGTCGGGCAAGGTCTCCAAGGCCTATGTGGTCAAGGACAAGGCCATCACTGCGACCAAGGGCGCCAAGAGCGCGGTCGAGTCCGCCGGCGGCCGTTTCGAGGTCTGAGAGACTCCCCGTGGCCACATCCAGCGCCAGCGCCGCAAGCGCACTAGGAGACATGACGCGCTTCCAGGAGATGCGCAGGCGTCTCTGGTTCCTCCTGGGTGCGCTGGTGGTCTACCGGATCGGAACGTTCATTCCCGTCCCTGGGATCGACGCGGCGCGTTTCGCGACCTTCTTCTCGGGCCAGCAGGGCACGCTTCTCGGCATGTTCAACATGTTCTCGGGCGGCGCGCTGCAGCGCTTCAGCATCTTCGCGCTGAATGTGATGCCGTACATCACCGCCTCGATCATCGTGCAGATGGCCTCCATGGTGTATCCGCCGTGGAACCAGATACGAAAGGACGGCGAGTCGGGGCGGCGCAAGCTCATGCAGTACACCCGTTACGGCACCGTCGGACTTGCGTTATTTCAAGGCTTCGGCGCGGCTCTTGCCATCCAGAACGCGGGCAATAATCTGGTCCTGAATCCGGGCCCCCAGTTCATGTTCGTCGCCACCGTGTCCATCACCACCGGCACGATGTTCGTCATGTGGCTGGGCGAGCAGATCACCGAGCGCGGCATCGGCAACGGCATCACCATGATCATCGTGGCGGGCATCGTCGCCCAGCTCCCCCGAGCCATCGGCTCGACGCTCGACATGGTGCGGAGCGGGGAGATGAACCCCATCATCGTGCTCCTGATCCTGGTCATCGTGGTGCTGGTGACGCTGTTCTGCGTGTTCATCGAGACCGCGCAGCGCAAGATCCAGGTGAACTACGCCAAACGCCAGGTCGGCCGGCGCATGATGCAGGGCCAGAGCACGCATCTGCCCTTCAAGCTCAACATGGCGGGCGTGATTCCCCCGATTTTCGCCTCGAGCCTCCTGGTCTTCCCGGCGACCATCGCGCAGTTCTTCGGCTCCAATCCGAATCCCAATTTCATCCAGCGGGCCTTGCAAAGGATCGCCGCCGCCCTCAGTTATGGACAGCCGCTGCACGTGGTGCTGTTCGCCCTGCTGATCATCGGATTTGCGTTCTTCTACGTGGCGCTGGTATACGACGCCCGCGACACGGCCGATAACCTCAAGAAGGCGGGAGCCTTCATACCGGGCATACGTCCCGGCCAGCAGACCGGAGATTATCTGGACAAGGTGCTGACGCGCCTGACGCTGTGGGGCGGCTTGTACATCATGGCGGTGTGCCTGTTGCCGGAGATCGCCCGCATGCTGAACCCGAGCATTCCGTTTCAGTTCGGCGGCACGTCGCTCCTGATCATCGTGGTCGGCGTCATGGACTTCGTGGCGCAGGCGCGCTCGCACATCATGTCGCATCAATACGAAGGGCTCATGAAGAAGTCGAGCCTTCGAGGCATTGGGAGTAAGAAATGAAAGTTCGTCCTTCGGTCAAGAAGATCTGCAAGAACTGCAAAATCGTGCGGCGGCGCGGCATCGTGTACATCATCTGTTCATCCGATGCGCGCCACAAGCAGCGCCAAGGCTGAGGACGATGGTTAAGAGCGAGGAAGCCATCGAATTGATGTTTAGGGGTTTTTCTTCTATACTAGCGCGCTTTTTCGCGTGCGCTATTGTTGTCCGCGTAGGGGTGAAATAGATGGCGCGTATTGCCGGCATCAACATACCGATGAACAAGCATGTTGTCATCGGCCTAACCCACATTTTTGGCGTCGGCAAGAGCCGTGCGGTGCGCATCTGCGATGCGGCCGGCGTGAAGTACGCCGTCAAGGTGAAGGATTTGACGGACGCGGAAGTCGCCTCGCTCCGCTCCCAGGTCGCGAAGTTCGCGGTCGAGGGCGATCTGCGGCGCGAGGTGTCCATGAACATCAAGCGTCTCATGGACCTGGGGTGTTACCGGGGCATACGGCACCGCAAGGGCTTGCCGTTGCGCGGTCAGCGCACCCGCACCAATGCCCGTACCCGCAAGGGTCCGCGCAAGCAGGCGGTGAAGATGAACGCGCCGCCGGGCAAGGTCTAAGCGCGCCCGACGGGCGCATGAACGGGTGGGGCCGCCTCGCGGTCGGCTCCATCGAAAATTGGCTCAAGTATTGTCGATAGACGCCAGGAACTTCATTCAAACATGGCAGATCAAAAGCAAAACGCCGCTCCCGCCGCCGGTCAGGGCGCGAAGCCGGCGCGAAAGAAGGCCCGCAAGAACGTGCTCGATGCGATCGCGCACGTGCACGCGTCTTTCAACAACACCATCATCACCATCACCGATCGTCAGGGCAACACGCTCTCCTGGGCGACCTCGGGCGGATGCGGCTTCCGCGGCTCGCGCAAGTCCACCCCGTTCGCGGCGCAGGTGGCGGCCGAGCGTGCCGGCACCGCGGCGCAGGAACACGGCGTCAAGAACGTCGAAGTCCGCGTCATGGGCCCGGGGCCCGGACGGGAATCCGCGGTGCGTGCCCTGAACGGTTGCGGACTCAAGATCACCAACATCGAGGACGTGACACCGATTCCGCACAACGGCTGCCGTCCGCCGAAGAAGCGCCGCGTCTAGCGCTATTCCGCCCCGTTCACCGTTACGCCTCCACTTCAACGTCAAGGGTCTCTCAATGGCTAAGTACCTAGGTCCCAAGTGCAAGCTCTCCCGTCGCGAAGGAACCGATCTGTTCCTGAAAAGCGGCGTGAAGCCGCTCGAGTCGAAGTGCAAGCTCGAGGTGCCCCCGGGCGGCGTGAAGAGCGAGCGCAAGCAGCGCTTGTCCGAGTACGGATTGCAGCTGCGCGAGAAGCAGAAGCTGCGCCGGATGTACGGCGTGCTCGAGCGCCAGTTCCGCAACTACTATCAGAAGGCGGCCGGACGCCCGGGCGCCACCGGCGAGACGCTGCTGCAGTTTCTCGAGTCCCGGCTCGACAACGTGGTCTATCGCATGGGCTTCGCGGCGACGCGCGCGGAAGCGCGCCAGCTCGTGAGCCACAAGGGCGTGTCGGTGAACGACAAGCTGGTCAACATCGCCTCCTACCAGTGCAAGGCGGGCGATGTCATCAATCTGCGCGAGAGGGCGAAGAAGCAGACTCGAGTCGCGTCGGCTCTGGCCATCGCGGCGCAGGTCGGCTTTCCCGATTGGGTCGAGGTGGACGACAAGAAGTTCTCCGGAATCCTGAAGTCGGTTCCGGATCGTCAGGAGATCCTGCCGGACATCAACGAGAGCCTGGTCGTCGAGTTGTATTCCAAGTAATTGAGCGTCGCAGCGGGCGCTGCGAGGCCGTCTGGGTTTTGGCGAGCGTTTTAGCGAGGGTATTCCATGCAGGGATCGATCAATGAGTTCTTGAAGCCCCGAGTCGTCAAGGTGCAGCCCGTGTCGACGCGCCATGCGCGCATCGTGATCGAACCGTTCGAGCGCGGTTTCGGCCACACGCTGGGCAACGCCTTGCGCCGGGTGCTGCTGTCCTCCTTGCCCGGTGCGGCCATCACCGAGATCGAGATCGAAGGCGTATTGCACGAATACACCGCCATCGAAGGCGTGCAGGAGGACGTGGTCGACATCCTGCTCAACCTGAAGGCCGTGGCGATTCGCATGCACACGCGCGACGTGGCGGAAGTGCGCCTGCACAAGAAGGGTCCGGGTCCGGTCACGGCCGGCGACATCGCGGGCGACCACGACATCGAGATCCTGAACCCGGAGCTCGTCATCGCCAATCTGACCAAGGCGGGCGAGCTGTCCATGTCTCTCAAGGTGGAGCGCGGCCGCGGCTATCGTCCGGCCGCCCAGCGCATGGCGTTCGAGGAGCAGACCCGCGCCATCGGCCGGCTGCAGCTCGACGCCTCGTTCAGCCCGGTGCGCAAGGTGACGTACAACGTCGAGAGCGCCCGCGTCGAGCAGCGCACCGACCTGGACAAGCTCATCCTCGACATCGAGACCAACGGCACCATCGATCCCGAGGAGGCGATTCGGCGCGCCGGCGGAATCCTGAAGGATCAGCTGTCGGTGTTCGTCGACCTTCAAGGCCAGGACGAGTCGACCACGAAGGCGACCGAGACCCAGTTCGACCCGATCCTGCTGCGCCCCGTGGACGAGCTCGAGCTCACCGTGCGAAGCGCGAACTGCCTGAAGGCCGAGAACATTCACTACATCGGCGATCTCGTGCAGCGCACCGAGGTCGAGCTCCTGCGCACGCCGAATCTCGGCAAGAAGTCGCTCACCGAGATCAAGGAAGTGCTCGAGAGCCACGGCTTGACGCTCGGCATGCGGATCGACAACTGGCCGCCGCCGGGATTGAAGCGCGACGACGAGCGCGACAGCATTTAATTTCCATCGCCGCTCCCCGCGCGGGCGGGGCCGGCGAGCGGATCATCGACAACAGGGTCTTCAGGTTATGCGTCACAGAAACAGCGGGCGTCAGCTTTCGCGAAACTCCTCTCACCGCCATGCGCTCCTGCGCAACATGGCGACCTCGCTTCTGCGTCACGAGACCATTCGCACCACCGTGCCCAAGGCCAAGGAATTGCGCCGCGTAGTCGAGCCGTTGATCACGCTCGCGAAGGTCGATTCCGAGGCCAAGCGCCGCCAGGCCTATTCGCGTTTGCGCGATGTGGGCGTGGTGGAGAAATTGTTCGGCGACATCGGTCCGCGTTTCAAATCGCGTGCGGGCGGCTACACCCGGATCCTCAAGATGGAACCCCGTCCGGGCGATTCGGCCGACATGGCGCTCATGCAGCTGGTCGAGGAAACGGCCAAGGCCGAGAAGTCCGCCGACGCCGGAAAAGGCAAGGCGAAAGCCGCGAAGAAGGCCAAGAAGGGCGATGCGCCTGAGGCCGCCGCGCCGGAAAAGGCCGCCAAGCGGCGCAAGGCTGCGGCAGCCTGAACGAACGCCGCCCGCGGACCCATGACTGCCGCGGCTAAGCCGCCAGCCGCGCGAACGCGTTCCGGGTGAGGTTCTCCGGAGCGCCGTGCGCCGCCACCACGTTGTCCTCGATCCGGATTCCGCCGAACGGCCGGAGTTCCTCGACTACGTTCCAATCGATGTGCGCGCCGCGCTTGTCCGCTCGGGCTCCCTCGAGCAGTGAATCGATCAGGTAGATACCGGGCTCTACCGTCACGACCACGCCGGGCTCGAGCATGCGGGTCAGACGGAGGTACGGATGTCCTTCCGGACGCTTGCGCTCCCCGCCCGTCGAATCGCCCATGACTCCGCCCACATCGTGCACCTGCAATCCGAGCAGGTGTCCGATGCCATGCGGGAAGAAAACGCCGGTCACGCCCTCCTCGAGCGCGGCCTGGCCCGGCAGCTTGGTCAGGCCGATGGCCTGCAGCACGTCGCCCAGGATGCGATGCGCCGATAGGTGGACCTCGCGGTAATCCTTGCCTGGGACGATTTCGGCGCATAGCTGTTGTTGAGCCGTATCGAGAGCGGCGATCAGGTCTGAAAAGCGCCCCGGCGCTCCCGCGTAGGTGCGTGTGATATCCGAGGCGTACCCCCGATACTGGGCTCCGGCATCGATCAGGAAGGAGCGCAGGCGCTCCGGCGGGCGGCGCTCGAGGTGCTGATAATGGAGTACCGCCGCGTGCTCGTTGTAGGCCACGATATTGTTATAGGGCATCTCTTCCTCGCGCTGCGCGCAGGCCTCGAGATACCGCATGTGGGCCTCGTATTCGGACGCTCCGCGGCGGAACGCCGCGAGGGCGGCGAGATGGCCGTGCGCTCCCAGATCGCTCGCCCGGCGCAGGCATTCGAGCTCGTAGGGGGTCTTGACCGCCCGGTCGAAGTGCAGCCGGGCGAGCAGGTCCGGGTCATTGAGCGTCGCCGCCGCATCTCCCGCAAACGAGTCCCTTGGGCCCACGAAGGCCACGCGGCCGAGTTTGGCCCATTGGCCGAGGGCAGAGGCGGGGTCAGGCGTCGGAATCAGCTCGATGGCCTCCGTCCAGGGTTCGCGCGGCAGGCTCGCGGGCTTGTGCCAGTAATCGTTCGGTTGATGAAACAGCACCCTGGGACTCGACCCCGGGACGTAGATCAGCACGCACTGAGGGTTGTCGAGGATCGGAACCCATGCCTTGAAATGCGGATTTACCTTGTAAGGGTACGTTTGGTCATCCAGGAACTGGATCGGTGGGACACCCGCATGGATGACCAGGGCGTCAAAACCGGCCGCCGACAGCGCACCGTCCGTGCGCCGCATGACGGTCTGCAAATGGTCCCGATAGAGCGTATCCAGACTCGTATTGCGCACACTGCACTCCCGAAATT
The DNA here is from genome assembly GCA_036501585.1 of Steroidobacteraceae bacterium. Classification (GTDB taxonomy): domain Bacteria; phylum Pseudomonadota; class Gammaproteobacteria; order Steroidobacterales; family Steroidobacteraceae; genus Bog-1198. The sequence goes on along the minus strand of DASYAC010000289.1, from coordinate 292 downwards.
GAATTCTTTGCAAAGGTCAAGGCGACGTTAAAGGCGCTACACATTCGCGAAAGAGATATGAAATTGAGCCGAAACACTCTAAAATCGGCCCGGACATTTGGGTGGAAGCCCAAGACAACACGCTTGCCTAAAACGTTATCATTAAATTTCTGGGGTATCGATAGATGAAGACCAAACTTGCATTAAGCGCTTTTGTCGCTGCATTGGTGCTGAGTGCCTGCGGCAGCAAGACCGAGGCTCCTGCTCCGACCACCGACACGACTCCTCCGCCTGCTGCTACGCCGGCTCCGGA
>DASYAC010000288.1:0-6122 GCA_036501585.1 Steroidobacteraceae bacterium | reverse complement strand
CTTTGAGATCCAGCCGGCACACCACGCTGTGGTGCGACTGTTTGACGAGAAACATCCGTGATCCGGGCTCGAGCTCCTCCTTGATGAGGCGGAACTCGCGCTCGGTGAGTCCGAACCCCTCGGTGTACTCCGCATGGTTCGCGTCCGAGTTCGGGAAGAACACCTTGGTCGGCGTCTGCTCGACCAGCGTCCGGCTGATGGGGCTTTGCAGCACATCGCTCGGACTCTGGGTCGCGAGGCACATGACGGCGTTCAATTTACGCCAGGTCTTGGGTCCGTCTTTCGCAAAGCTTTCGAAGGCGGCATCGGACAGGAGGCGCCAAAATTCATCCATCCAGCAGACCAGGCGGCGTCCGTCGAGGAGCTGCCGGACCTGGTGAAAAAGATAGAGCGTGATCGCGGAACGTGTCTGGGCATGGTCCAGGAACTCCGTGACATCGAAGCCGATGACCGAACGCCCCGTGAGGCGCGCCGTGAGAGTATCCGTGGGATTGTCGAACGCCCAGGCGTAATCGCCGCGGCACACCTCGCACCAGCGGGCGAGCCGCGCATGGAGCCCCTCGGGATCGGTGGGATCCAGAAACTCGACCAGACGCGACAGGCGGCGCGCCGAACAGTCGAGCGCGAGAGTGCCCCGGAGCGCCTGGTCGAGATCCGCCAATTCCCGCGTCCGGCGGCTGCGAGGCGCTGCGGCGAACCCGGCGATTTCGTGGAGCCACACCTTGAGAAACTCCACGTTCGCGGGCGTGACCGGGAGTTGGAGGGGATTGAACCCGGTGGGGATGCCGTTCCGCAACGGGAAATACTCTCCTCCCAGCGCGCGTACCAGGATCTCGAGTCCTCTGTCCTTGTCGAAAATCACTTGCGTCGTATCCCGGCGGGCGAGCGTCGTGATCAAAAATCCGATGAAGACGGTCTTGCCGGAGCCTGTGGGGCCGCAGATCAACGTGTGACCGGTGTCCTTGCGGCTGCCGCCGTCCGGGTCGGTTGGATCGCTGGCATGGAGCGAGAAGTGATACGGCGATCGGGCACTCGTGATCAGAAGCGTCAGGGCCTCGCCCCAGTGATTGCCGTCCGCCCGGCCGAGCGGGTAATTGTGAAAGGGGGCCATTGCGGCCAGGTTCCGCGAAGTGACGGGCGCCCTTCGCGGCCTGAGCGGGAAGTTGCCGGGAAGCTGAGCCCAGAAGGCAGCCTCGAGCGCCAAATCCTCGCGGGCGACCAGCATACCCGTATCGGCGAGGAAACTTCGCGCCAGCGCGACATGGTCGTTGAGCATCTTCAGGCGTGCCGTCCGGCAGGACGGTTGCGCCGGATCCGGAACGTCCACCATGATTTGTAGCGAGAAGTGATGATCGCCCATGACGAATTCGTTGCTCGTCAGCGCATCGAGGGCGTCTTTCAGCTCCGCGGCCTGGGACACCGCGAAGTCGCCGGCGTTGGCCATGCGGTTGAATTGCCGCTGCAGCAGCGCCTGGCCGCTGGCCTTGCTCAGGAAGGAGAACGACTGGGTAAGCACGAACGACATCGGCGACGACAGCAGCCGATCGTACATTCCGGCGACCGTCGGAGTCGGATATTCCTTGATGCCCAGGATGGCCGCCACGCGGGTTTCGTGCGCCGATCGGTACTCGACAGCCTCGGTCCCGAAGAAGAGCCGGGCATTCGCCAGGCACCGGTGAAGCGGTCCGCGGGGCAGAGGCATACGGCAGCGTTCGCCATTGATCAGCAGAGCGAGATACTCGAGCAGCGAGGAGCACCACAGCCGGCCGTCCCGGTAACACCCCAACGGCTCCGGCTCGTAGCGCGCCAATGAGGCCGCGAGCGTTTGTGCCAGCTTCTCGCAGGCGTCGAGCGCATCGGCAAGTTCCGCGCGCAGCGCGTCTCGCTGCGTCTTCGCGATCGCGCGCGACAAGAGGCCGGTCGCCCTGCCGGCGACCGGCCGGTAGAGTACGGCGAGATAGAGCTCATTGTGCATGAGCACCTCATCACCCAGCCGCAACCAATATCGGCGATGCAGCTGCGCGGCAAAACGGCCGGCGTCTCGATCGACGGCGTCTCGATCGGCGGCACCCCGATCGGCCGCACCTCGTCCGGAACTCGTCTCTCCGACTGAGGCGCGGCGCCGAATCACATGGGTCCAGAGCACGACGCCGGGAGTCGCGATGTTCCTCCACAAGACGTTGAGCCGCTCGTGCCAGTTATTGAGCTGGGCGTCATCGCTGGTCTCGAAGCTGGCGCCGCCCAGACGAAAGGCCTGCAGGTAATCTCCGGATTCGGTGCGGACCACGCCGGGCGCCACGTGCGCCCGATACGGGATGCGTTGAGCCGCGGTGAATTCTCGGCGCAGCGCAGCGGCGTGTTTCAGGGCAGGCATCATCGCGGCTCCGCGCCGCGGTGAACACACACCACATCGATTGACTCGAGCCGTCGGCGGCGGCCGCGATTCGCGAGATCGATCTCCAGCGGTGAATAGCTGCTCGCCTTCCACTGGCGCAGATTGGCGAACGCCGCGGGCAACCGCGTACGGGCGCATAGCAGCACCAAATCGAAGAATCGGGCGTCGCGGGCACAGAGCAGCGCGCAGATCCCGTGAATCGGCGCCGCGAGAAGCAGCGTCAGCAGGTTCTTCGTCAAGAGGAACGCTTCCATGGTGAATACCATGTTGAAGAGGAGCGCCGAATAGGTGACGCCCCAGCGCATCGGCGGCCGCGTCGCGCCGACGAACAAGGGATCCCGTGCGAGTCCTGGATCGAGTTCGTCCATGGCGCCCTCCTAGACTCCGAACATCCCGCGTACCCAGGTGACGATTTGCGGCGCGCCGAAGGCGATCGCTATCCCCAAAATCGCGCCGATGCACCACCCCCATGACATGCGGTTTGCCATTGCCATGCCTCCCAGGACCATGATCAGGATGACCGCGACGGGGGTTAACCACGCGAGAATGTTGGTCTGTAGGGCCGTGGCGCCCGTCATGAAGGGCGAGGTTTGCGCCCAGGATAGCTCGGGCGCGCACGCCGCGAACAGAAGCAGCACGGCGGGGAGCGTGACGCGTGTCCAGAGCGATCGCTCGATGCGGGGGTGGTGCATGGCCGAATTCCTTTGATGGGGAGCGGAGAGCGAAGAAAATCGGGTCAGGTTTCCGATTCGAACGCGCCGACGGCATGCTCTTCCCGCCGGGCGAGCTCCTCTCGCTTGACCTTGCCGGGCGCGCCGAAACGGAAGGTGTCCGCCACGAAGGAATGGTCGTATTGCATTTCGCCTTCCTTGTCAGTCCAGTTGTCCGCTCGGATGTGCGCCTGAACGATCAGCTGGTCGCCTTTGCGGGCGTTCCTGGCAATGGCTTCGCCCAATCCACCGAAGGCCACGAAGTAGAGGCTGGTGACCACCTCCTTGGCATTACCCTCCTCGTCCTTGCCAGCGTAATCGTTGCCGACCAGGCAGAAGCGGGTGAACGTCGTTTCCCCTTTGACGTTGAGCTCCGGGTTTTTCGCGAGATTGCCGACGGCGTTGACGTTGAAGCTGTACATGAAGATCTCCTTTGATTGTTTGATGCGCGGCGATCGATGAGACCGCCGCGTGGTGCAGTCTGTTGAATCGAGCCCGCGCGGGGAACCAAATAAAGTGATCTGAACGCGGAGAAAGACCGCGACGAGTCATTCGTGCAAAAACTATGCATAATCGCGCGATGAAATCCTTGACCGAAATCTCCGCTCGGGGCGCCTCGCGCAACGATCGGCCCGCGCTGGTGGTCGCGAAGCTCCGCAAGAAATACGCGAGCATCACCGCGCTCGATGACGTCTCCTTCACGGTCGGACGCGGAGAGATCGTCGGTCTCCTCGGCCCGAACGGCGCCGGCAAGACCACGACCATCAACATGATCCTGGGCGTACTCGAGCCCACGGGCGGGAGCGTCACGATCGATGACATCGATATCGCCAAGGATCGCGCGCGGGCGCTCAAGCGGACCAATTTCGCGGCGGTCTATGCCTCGCTTCCCGGCAATTTGACGGTGAGCGAGAACTTGAAGTTCTTCGGACTTCTCTACGGCATCGAATCGCTTCGGGCGCGCGTCGATGAGCTTCTCGGGGAATTCGATCTCGTGCGCCTGCGGAACACCAGATGCGGGCTCCTCTCCTCGGGTGAGCAGACTCGTGCCGCGCTCGCGAAAGCGCTTTTGAACAGACCGACTTTGCTGCTGCTCGACGAGCCCACCGCGTCCTTGGATCCGTCAGCCGCGCAGACCATCCGGGAACGCATCCGGCAGCTGGCGTCTCGCGACGGCTGCGGCATTCTCTGGACCTCGCACAACATGCTCGAAGTTCAGTCGGTCTGCGACCGGGTCTTGTTCTTGTCCCGCGGCAAGGTGCTGCTCGAGGGCGATCCGCGATCGCTTCCCCAGGCGTACGGCGCGGCAAGCCTGGAAGAGCTGTTCATCCGGGTGGCGCGTGAGCCGCTCGCCGGCGACGAGCTGATGGCCGTCGCCGCGGATGGCGCACGATGAACGCCCGCCCGATCGCCGCCATCGCGCTCCGGCAGTTCTTCCTGCTTCGCGGAAGTCCTGTCCGGCTCTTCGGCGTGGTGGTCTGGGTGACCATCGACATCGTCTTGTGGGGCTTCATCACCCGCTATCTCAATACGGTGAGCGGGAGCGGCGTCAACTTCGTCCCGACGCTGTTGGGTGCGGTGCTTCTCTGGGACTTTTGCGAGCGCGTCATGCAGGGCGTGGGCACGGCCTTCCTGGAAGATGTCTGGTCGCGCAATCTCCTCAATCTCTTTTCCTCGCCGCTGTCGATCTCGGAGTATGTGACGGGGCTCGTGCTGACCAGCATCATGACCTCCAGCCTGGGGCTTCTCATGATGCTGATCGTGGCCCTCGGCGTCTTTCATCTGCAGCTCTTCTCCCAAGGCTTGCCGCTCGCGGCCTTCGTTCTGCTCTTGTTCGTGTTCGGGATCACGCTCGGGATCGCCGCCACCGCCATGGTGCTTCGATTCGGGCCGGCCTCGGAATGGCTGATGTGGCCGCTGGCGGCGCTCCTGTCGCCGTTCGCGGCGGTGTTCTATCCGGTGTCGGTGCTGCCCGCGTGGATGCAGTGGATCGCGCGTGCGCTGCCGCCGTCCTACGTGTTCGAGGGCATGCGAAGCCTCCTGGGCGGCGGCGGATTCCCGTCGGGACTGCTCCTGCGCGGAACGGGCGTCGCTGCGCTCGAGTTGCTGATCGCGGCCTATGTCTATGGACGCGTGTATCGGCGCGCCGTCCGCACGGGCCTCCTCGCCCGATACAGCGCAGAGGGCGCGACGTGACTACACCCGCCACGGTAACGCCCGCCACGGTAACGCCCGTCCCGGAACAGGCCGGCGCGGCACCGCCCGCCCCCGTCGTGCCGCCCCCCGGCATCCCCTGGCGGGTCGTCCCGCCGCTGGTCAGCACCGCGCTCATCATGGTGGGCGCGGGCATGCTTTCCTCGCTTCTGCCGTTGCGCTTTTCCGCGATGGGTCTTTCGCCCGGCGTCATCGGCCTCATCGCCACCGCCGAGGCGCTCGGATTTCTGGTGGGATGTCTGCATGCGCATCGGATCATCTCGCCCGTGGGGCTCGAGCGAGCCTACGGGGCCTTCGCCGGCATGAAGGCGGTTGCAATCTCGAGCCTGTACTTCGCGGAAAGCGTCCCGGTGCTCGCTTTCTTTCGGTTCGTCATCGGCTTGAATGCCGCGGGTCTCGCCATCGTCGTCGAGAGCTGGCTGAACGCGCTGGTGCCGAACGAGCAGCGCGGCCGCGTGCTCACCATTTACGTGCTGGTATACGGACTGTTCTACGGCGCCGGGCAGCTCGTCGGACAGAACATGAACGTGAGCGGGCCGGAATTCCTGATCATTGCGAGCATCTCGACCACGCTCGCGTTGATCCCGATGGTGGGCATCGAGGTGCGTGCACCGGTGCTGCCGCACAAGATCAAGCTCGAGATCCTGAAAGCGCTGCGCAACTCGCCGGCGAGCGTCATGGCGTGTCTCCTGAACGGACTCATTCTCACCGGTTTCTTCACCGTGGGGCCCCTGTTCGGCGTGCAGATCGGTTTCGATCAGAGTCACGTCGTTCTGCTGATGGCGTGCGTCTCCCTGGGCGGT
>DASYAC010000287.1:0-4230 GCA_036501585.1 Steroidobacteraceae bacterium | reverse complement strand
GACCAGCCCCCGACAATGTGTCCTTCAGGACCTGAAGCGGATCCTGGGTCTGCGCGGATGCCGCGAGCCCCGCTGATAGCGCAATGAGCAAGGTGGCCAAAAGAAATCTAATTCGCATCATTCGATCCGGAAAACGGCAGCGTGATGTCGGTCATCGAAGTCTGTAGCCCCGCGCAATCATGTGTCGATACCATCCGTCGGTCTAACCACGCATCATATCCTCTGCGGCGCAGAGCGCAAATGAATACACGGTTCCCAGCCATTCCGCCGTTCCCAGCCATCGAGGATTGCAGGACCCTCACGGTGACGCAGTGTGCTCGTAATTCTTCCGCATCCAGGCTGCGTAGTCCCGCCCCAAAAGCGCTTCCCACCAGGTGCGATTCGACAGATACCACTCCATCGTCTCGCGCAAACCCGTTTGAAGATTGCGCGTCGGCGAATACTCGAGTTCCAGTCCGGCCTTGCGGTAATCGATGGCATATCGGCGGTCGTGCCCCGGCCTGTCGCGGACGTATGTGATCAGATCGACCGACCGGCCGCCCCGGCTCGATGGAGAGGCCGCGAAGGCGGCCCGGAGGTCGGCGCTTTCCGACAGCACTTCGTCCGTCAGCGCGCACAAAGCTCGCACGACTTGAATGTTGGCCGTTTCGGCATTGCCGCCGATGTTGTATACCTCGCCCGGCCGCCCGCGGGTGAGCGCCCGTACGATCGCCTCGCAATGATCGGCCACATGCAGCCAATCGCGCACCTGCAGCCCGTCGCCGTACACCGGCAGGGGTTTGCCCAAGAGAATGTTGATGAGCGTGAGCGGAATGAGTTTTTCCGGAAACTGATACGGGCCGTAGTTGTTGGAGCAGTTGGTGACGGTGGTATCGAGTCCATATGTCTCGTGATAGGCGCGCACCAGATGATCGGAGGCCGCCTTGCTGGCGGAATAGGGTGAATTCGGGGCGTAGGGAGTCGACTCGTTGAATGGCGCGTCGTTCGGGCCGAGCGACCCGTAAACTTCGTCGGTCGAAACATGGTGGAATCGATGACCCGCCACGATTTTCTTGTCGAGCCACAACGCCCTGGCGGCCTTCAGCAGCGCGTGGGTGCCGACGATATTGGTGCGGATGAAATCATCCGGTCCGAGGATGGAGCGATCGACGTGCGATTCCGCGGCAAAGTGCACGATGGTGTCGATGGCATGGCGCTCGAGGAGCTCCCGCACCGCATCCTCGTCGCAGATGTCGCCGCGCACGAACACGTAGCGCGGGTCGCGATCGAGCCCCGCGAGATTGTCGGGATTTCCCGCGTAGGTGAGCGCGTCGAACACCACCACCCGCCCCTCGCGGCTGCGATTCAGCCAGTGCCGGACGAAGTTCGCCCCGATGAAGCCGGCTCCCCCGGTGATGCAGACATTATGCGGCTCGAAGCTCATCCAACATCGCCCTCAAGTTGCTACGCCAATGAACCGCCGGCACGGTCGTCGCCAGCGCTCTCGTCCCGGAGGTGTCCAGAACGCTGAACGCGGGCCGCCGGGCGCGCGTCGGGTATTCCGCGGTCGCGATCGGAACGATCGCAACCGCTCGCTTCAGCAAGCCGCGCACGAGCGCCTCCTCCTGGATGGCGACCGCGAAGTCATACCAGCTCGCCACGCCGAGATCGGTCCAATGCTGGATTCCGGCGGCCGCATCCGCATCGATCAAGCCCCACACCGCCCGCGCGAGGCCCGAAGCCCACGTAGGCGCACCGATCTGATCGCTGACCACCCTCACTTGTTCCCGCTCGCGCATCAATCGCAGCATGGTGAGCACGAAATTCCGCCCTGTCGCGGCGTATATCCAGGCGGTGCGCAGTACGATCCCGGCGCAATCGCTGCCGAGCACCCGCCTCTCGCCGCCGAGCTTGGTGGCTCCATACACGCTCAACGGGTTCGGCGCATCGCTCGGCAGGTAGGCGCGGCTCGAGCTGCCGTCGAACACGAAATCCGTCGACAGATGCACGAGCCGGCTGCCGGCACGCCCGGCTGCCTCCGCGAGCAGGCCAACCGCCATGTCGTTGACCGCGGCCGCTTTCGCGGGTTCGTCCTCGGCGAGATCCACGGCCGTGTAGGCGCCCGCATTCACCACCCAGTCCGGCTTCGCCTCGGCCAGAGCTCGGCCGACCGCGGAGGCGTCGGCGATATCCACGTCCGCGCGCGTCTTGGCGAGGACCTCGTGGCCCGTCGGGGCGGTCCTGACGACCGCCCGACCGACCTGGCCGCCGGCGCCGAGCACCAGAATTCTCATTCGAACTTCTCGATATCGGCAAAGCTCTTGCCGCGCGCGTCCTTGGCCGAGAGCTCCGGCTCCGCTCCCGGAGGCAGCGGCCAGCGAATTCCGACCGTCGGGTCGTCCCAGGCCAGGGTGCGCTCGTCCGCGGGGCTGTAGACGTCGGTGCACTTGTAGAGGAAGTCCGCACTCGGCGAGGTCACGAGGATGCCGTGCGCGAGCCCGGGCGGAACCCACAGCATCCGATAGTTCTCGGCGGACAGCTCCACTCCCCACCAGGCGCCGAAAGACGGCGAGCTGCGGCGCAGATCGACCACCACGTCGAAGACGCTGCCGCTCGACACGCGCACCAGCTTTCCCTGGGTATGCGCGACCTGCAAGTGAAGGCCCCGGAGCGTCCACTGCTTGGAACGCGAATGATTGTCCTGAACGAACTCAGCCTCGATCCCGGCCTTCGCGAACTTGTCCGCCCGCCAGCTCTCCATGAAGAATCCGCGCGCGTCGCCGAACACCTGCGGCTCGATGAGCGACACGCCGTGAATGGGGGTCCCGATGAATTTCATGGACGGCGCTTCAAGGTTGCGTGCGCTCTTTGACGATGCGGATCAGATACTCGCCGTAGCCGCTCTTCGCCAACGGTTTCGCGAGCCTCAGCAACTGCTCGGCGTCGATGAAGCCCTGACGCCAGGCGATTTCCTCGACGCATGCAACCTTGAGACCCTGACGCTCCTCGATGATGCGCACGAACACACCGGCGTCGAGCAGCGAATTATGGGTGCCCGTGTCGAGCCACGCGGTGCCTCGTCCCAGCCTCTCCACCCGAAGAGCGCCTTCCTTGAGGTAGGCGCGGTTCAGATCCGTGATCTCGAGCTCGCCGCGCGCGGAGGGCTTCAGCGATCTTGCGAGCGAGGATGCGCGCGCGTCGTAGAAATAGATTCCGGTGACCGCGTAATTCGAAGGAGGCCGCTCGGGCTTCTCGAGAAGGTCGGTCACCTTGCCTTGTGCGTCGAACTCGACCACTCCGTAGCGTTCGGGATCCTGCACGTAGTAGCCGAAGACCGTGGCCCCCTCGGTATGCTTCGCGGCGGACAGGAGAAGCTCGGAGAGATTCGCGCCATAGAAGATGTTGTCGCCGAGAATGAGCGCCGAGGGCGCCCCCTCGAGAAACGGCTCGGCGATGATCAATGCCTGCGCGATGCCGTTGGGCTGGGCCTGAACGGCGTACTCGAACTTCACCCCCCACTGTCCGCCGTCGCCCAGGAGGTCGCGGAACGGGACCTGATCCCGGGGCGTCGTGATGATCAGGAACTCCCGGATATTGGCCGACATCAGCGCCGCCAGCGGGTAATAGATCATCGGCTTGTCGTACACCGGCAAGAGCTGCTTGCTCTGGCACAGTGTGATCGGGTGAAGCCGGGTCCCGGCGCCCCCGGCCAGGATGATTCCTTTGCGTGCCTTTGACAATCGATTGGTGCCTCGCCTTTGGGAGGCGCGATTATAGGGTATCGCCGGTAATCTCAGACCGCCTTTTTGGCCTTGGGACAAGCCCCAGGCGGCCCTGCGGCTCGTCTCGGCCCTGCGGCTCGTCTCGGCCCGCGGCTCGTCTCGGCTCTGCGCCTCGTCTCAGCTCTGCGGCTCGTCTCGATCCGGCAGGCGCGGGCGGGCCGGCAGGGCATTATGTCAGCGCCGGTGCTCCCTCACATAGTCGATCAAGGCCCCGATCCCCGCCCCCCCAGGCCCCGCCACCGCCTTGTCCCCCTTGAGCGATATGCCCGCCGCCATCTTCTTTCCGAGCTCCACACCGAATTGGTCGAAGGAGTTGATCCCCCAGAGCGTGCCCTGCACGAATACGCTGTGTTCGTAGAGCGCGAGGATCCCCCCCAGAGTCCGGGCGTCCGTTTGCGGATACATCAGAAGCGAGCTCGGCCGGTTGCCCTCATGCATCCGGTGCGGCGTGAGCCTGGCGATCTCCTCG
>DASYAC010000286.1:0-3709 GCA_036501585.1 Steroidobacteraceae bacterium | reverse complement strand
GGGGTATGATCCACCGTCGATTTCCTGGCGAACGGCGAAATGATCAGCGCCGGTATGCGGGCACCCGGACCCAATGAATCCCCGGTGGGCGGAGCGACGTGATCCCACGCTCCGCCGAACTCATCGTAGGTGATGACGATCACCATGTTCTTCCACTGTGGGCCGGCCTCGAGCTTCGCCACCAGATCCGCGATGTGCGCATCCCCTTCGGCAATGGACGCGTAGCCCGGATGCTGATTGAAGTTGCCCTGCGGCTTGTAGAACGCGACGGAGGGCAAACGGCCCGCCGCGATATCGGCGATCAACTGCGCATAGTCCTTCAGGTGCGCGGCGCGCTCGGCGCTCCGGGTCGCCGGATCGAAGTCCGCGTAGTAGTTGAAGGGCTGGTGATGCGGCTGGAAATCGGGGCTCCCGCGCGGCGTCTCGGGCGCGTAGATGACGCGGCGTTCCATGCCGGCCGGCTCGCGGCCGTCGGCGAGCGCGGCGTTCCAGGCGCCGGCATACCACGCCCAGGTGACATGTCCCTCGTTCAAGCGGTCGCCGATGGTGGGTGCCGTCTGCGGCGGCAAGGTGGTGTGCTTGGCGGGGTCCGCATAGAGCCCGGCGGCATCGCCCGACGCGGGCGGATTGCCGCTCGGCTGATAGGGCGGCTGCATGGTATTCACCGCGTGGAACTTGCCGTCGCCGAAGTACCCGGCCGGAGCGATGTTGCCGCTCTTCGCGAACTTCGGCGGTCCGTCCAGCGCCGAGGCGGGAGATCCCGCGGCAAGCTTGAGCCGCGGCAGGTAATGACCGGCGGCGTCGGTGACCAGAATCGCGATCGAAGGGGCGGCGGGCGCGGTGTCCGCGTTCGGATACTCCGGTGCGCATGCGCAGATCAAATACTGGTGATTCAGGAACGAGCCGCCGAACGCCCCTTGGAAGAAGTGATCCGCCAGCACGTATCGGCGCGCGAGCGCGAACAGGGCCGAACCGCTGTAGTCGTAATGCCCCATGGTGAGCCCGCCCGAATCGGCCCAGGCGACGTAGCCATCATTCTTGCCGCCGTCGATTTGCATCTGGTGCTCGAAGAACCGGTGCCACAGGTCGCGGGTCACCACGGAGGTCGTCAGCGTCACGCCGGACTGCCCGGTGAAGGCGTGCTCTACCGCGAACGGCGCGTTCGGCAACCCAGCGCTTTCGGCCTGGGTTACCACGGGTACATAGCCCGGCGCGGTCACGCCGCCCCAGGTCTGCGGCAAGGTCGGCAGCACCGTGCCGTCGCGGTCGCGCTGCGGAACGTACGCGGGCAGCGGCCGGCCTTCGCGGTCGACCACCGCGGCGAGACCCTCCGCGCCGGGGAAATTGCCGTACAAGTTGTCGAAGGCCCGGTTCTCGGCGTAGATCACCACGATGGTCGAGACCTTCGCCTTGAGCGCCTGCGAGATCCTTGCGGCATTCGAGGCGGGGTCCACCGCGCGGGTGGTGCATGCGCTAAGGCCCGCGACCGCAAGGATCGCGAGGGCTTTCGAGAGCTGGCGGTGGGGCATCGCGCGATTATATCGTGCGATTACACGGCGCGATGCGACGGGATCAGGTCCGGGTCGCGCTCAGAACGTCCAGGTCGCGCTGACGGTGAATGCCGCCGGGTCGCCGAACTGCGAGTTGATGCGCTCGTATTCCGCGCGGAACGCGAAATCCTGCCACCTCGCCTGCACGCCCGCGCCGTAGGCGAATTTGGTATCCGTCTGGTCGGTGCGATAGGCCGTTGGGGCCAGGCAAGCGCTGTAAGGCGGCGCGCAATATCCGGCGGGGTAAGCGTAGGTGGTGATATTGCTCTGCAGACGCGCGACGCCCAGCTTGCCGTACACGTCCAGGAACGGCAACGGCAGCGGGAGATATCCGAGGCCGTACAGCACCGTCGCCTTGGGGTGGGAGCTCGCGTTGGCGTAGAAATAGTTGTTGGCGTAGTAGCCATTGTCGCCGTTGCCGCTGCCGAAATCGATGTATTCGACCTCGGCTCCGACGACGGGAATGGGGCGGATGCCGGCAATGACCTTCCACGCGGCATCGTGATCGTGGTAACCGCCGTAATATCCATAGTCGTAGGAGTCGCTGTTTCCGACATTCGACTGGCCGACGCCGACGCCGACATAGGCGCCGAGCGGATTGTCCGCGAAGGCCTGCGTCGAGACGCCGACGGCGCCCAGCGCAGCAGCGGCCAACAAGGCCCCGGTCAGTCGATTCATCGAATTCTCCATTTTTGGCACTGAACCCTCGGACAGGCGGCCCGCGCCGGAAGTTCCGGGCCATAGCGTACGGCCCCCGCGGGTATAATCGACGGATGAAAGCGGCGCCCGTATTGATCCTCATCGCGGTTGCGTGGTTGGCAGCGGGCTGCGGACAGAAAGGTCCCTTGGTGCTGCCCGACGCCCAGCACCCGCGCAAGAAGCTGAAGTTCCCGGCGGCGCCGAAACTGGGCACGCCCGCCACCCCGGCGAATCCTGCGACGCCTGCCACGCCCGCCAAGCCTGCCGCGCCTGGGAGCGCACCCGATGCTCCCGGGGATCCGGCCCCCAACGCGGCGCCGCCCGACGCCGTCCCGCAGAGCTAGGCGCCCGGTCCCACCGGCACTCGATTCATGCCCGCTCGAAAACTACTCCTGGTGGACGGCTCGTCCTATCTTTACCGCGCTTTCCATGCGCTCCCGCCGCTCACCAGTTCCAAGGGCGAGCCCACCGGAGCGGTTCTCGGCGTGCTCAACATGCTGAACAAGCTGATGAAAGAGGAATCGCCGCAGCGGGTGGCGATCGTGTTCGATGCGCCGGGGCGCACGTTTCGCGACGATTTGTTCGATCAGTACAAAGCGCATCGCACGCCCATGCCGGACGATCTGCGCTCGCAATTGCAACCCCTGCTGGAGGCGGTGACCGCGCTCGGGCTGCCGCTGCTGCGCGTGGCCGGGGTCGAGGCGGACGATGTGATCGGGACGCTCGCGGTACAGGCGGCGGCGGCGGGATTCGACGTGCTGATCTCGACCGGCGACAAGGACATGGCGCAGCTCGTGGACCCGCGCATTTCTCTGGTCAATACCATGAGCAACACGCGTCTCGACCGCGACGGCGTGAAAGCGAAGTTCGACGTATTCCCGGAACAGATCGTCGATTACCTGGCGCTGGTCGGCGACAGCTCCGACAACATTCCCGGGATCACCGGCGTGGGTCCGAAGACGGCGGCCAAATGGCTCAGCCAGTATGGCACGCTGGATTCCTTGATCGCGCACGCGGCGGAGATCCCGGGCAAGGTCGGAGAGAATCTGCGCGGCGAGCTGCCGGCGCTCGAGCTGTCGCGCAAGCTCGCGACCATCGACGCGACGGTGGCGCTCGAGGTGGCTCCGGAGGATCTCCTCCCGGGTACGCCGGATCTTGCGCGGCTTCGGGACCTGTACGGGCGGCTCGAGCTGCGGGCGCTCACCAAATCCCTGGATGCGACGGCGCCGGGTGCGCCGGGTGCGGCGGGTGCGGCGGGTGCGACTGCGGTGGCGGGCGCTGCGACGGCTGCGGCGGCGACGGCTTCGACTGCGGCGTCCGCGATCGACACGCGCAGCGCCACGGCACGGAGCTACGAGGCGGTGGTCTCGGAAGCCTCACTGGAAGCTTGGATCGCCAAGCTCGAGGCGGCGCCGCTCATCGCCATCGGCACCGAGACCGGGAGCCTCGACTACATGCAT
>DASYAC010000285.1:0-5598 GCA_036501585.1 Steroidobacteraceae bacterium | reverse complement strand
GCGGGCTCGCAAGGGTACCGGAGCCGGCCGAGGCGAGCAAATCCGCCGGCAGGCCCCTAGCTGCTCGGGGTCCCCGCCTTGTTGGTGGGCGCGGGTTTGTAGCGCGGGGGCATATCCAGGCACGCCTCGTGACGACCCGGGGGAGGCGCCGCGAGATCCACCGTCGGGATGACCAGCGCCCCCTGGGTGTTGGGCGAATCCAGCCCTTCGGGCACTTTGAGGGGCGCCCGCTGCACGGCATGCTGGTATTCCTGGGGCTTGTGACAGTCCGGTTGAAAGCCGTGAATCAGGCGGCAGCCGTTCAAAAGCACAGCCGCGGCGACGAATGCGGCCGGTCGAATTGGTCTCACGCTGCCTGATCCTCGAGTCTGATGCCCGCCGCCCGCAGGGCCCCGAGCACGGCGTCGTGCTGGGCAAGCGGCAGCTCGACCAATGGCAGCCTGAGGGCGCTGCCGATGAGTCCCATACGGGCGACCGCCCATTTTACCGGGATCGGGTTCGCTTCGAGGAATAAATTCTTGTGCAAGGGCTGCAGGTCGGCATCGATGGCGCGCGCCGCCGCCGTGTCCCCCGCCAGCGCGGCCGCGCACGCCTCGCGCATGCGCCTCGGCGCCGCGTTGGCGGTGACCGAAATCACGCCATGCGCGCCCGCGCACATCCATTCGACGGCGGTGGCATCGTCGCCCGACAATACCGAGAAATCGGCCGGGCAGCATTGCAGCAGCTCGCGCAGGCGCCCGAGGCTCGCGCTCGCGTCCTTGAGCGCGACGATCCGCGGATGCCGCGCGAGGCGCGCGACAGTCGCGGGCTGTAAATCCACGGCGGTTCGATTGGGCACGTTGTACAGCACGACCGGCACCTCGGAGGCGTCCGCGGCCGCGCTGAAATGCCTGAAAAGACCCTCTTGCGGCGGTTTGTTGTAGTAGGGCGTCACGAGCATGATGCCGTCCACGCCCAGCCGGGACAGCATCCGCGTCCGGGCCACGGTGCTCGCGGTCGCGTTCGTGGCGGCGCCGACGATCAATTTGACTTTGCCCCCGCAGCGCTCCACCGCGCGGCGCGTCAGCTCCTCGGTTTCCTCGAGCGACAGGGCCGGCGACTCGCCGGTCGTGCCGGCGATGACGATGCCGTCGGTGCCTTCGCGCACGTGAAAATCGAGCAACCGACCCCACGCCGCCCAGTCGAGGCCCCCATCGGCGGTCATCGGCGTGACGATGGCAACCAGGCTTCCGCGCAACATTCAAGTAGCTCCTCCGGGGAATCAGCCGCTACCTTAATTGTCGACTTGCACCGTGGCAAGCGCCCATCCGGTAGAATTTGACCCGATGAAACAACATATCGTGATAAGCGCGGTCGGCGGAGACCGCGTCGGCATGGTGCACGAGCTGTCCAAGGCAGTGGCGGATTGCGGCGGCAGCATCAGCGAAAGCCGCATGACCTCACTCGGCAACGAGTTCGCGATGCTCCTCCTCGTGAACGGCAATTGGCACACCCTCGCGAAACTCGAAGGCGAGTTCAAGAAGCTGGCCGATGCCACCGGCATGAACATTCAGCTGCGCCGTACCGAAGAGCGGGCGGCCCGCAACGACATGCTGCCCTACTCCATCGACGTGGTATGCCTCGATCAGACCGGCATCGTCGCGGGATTGTCCGGCTTCTTCTCGCAGCGCGGCGTGGACATCGCCGAGCTGTCGACGCGTTCCTACGCCGCCGCCCATACCGGGGCGCCGATGTTTTCCGTGCAGATGATCGTCAACGTGCCGAGCCGCCTGCACATCGGGGTGTTGCGCGAGGAATTCATGGATTTCTGCGATCACCTGAATCTCGACGCCATTCTCGAGCCCGTCAAGAACTGAAACCCCGCGAGCACAACCATGAGCAAGATTGAGATCGGCAAGAAGGCGCCTGCCTTCACTCTCGACGGCACGGCCGGCAAGTGGCGCCTCGCCGATGCCGCCGGCGGGCCGTTGGTCATTTACTTCTATCCGCGCGACAACACGCCGGGCTGCACCCAGGAGGGCGAAGCGTTCGCCGCCCTTCATGGAGAGTTCAAGAAGGCGAAGACCTCGATCGTCGGGATATCCCCCGATACCGTCGCCTCGCACCTGAAGTTCAAGGAGAAGATGGGCTTTCCGTTCGAGCTCTTGAGCGATCCGGAACGTTCCGCGTGCAAGCTGTACGATGTGATTCAGGAGAAGAGCATGTACGGCAAGAAGTATATGGGCGTGGAGCGCAGCACGTTCCTCGTGGACGCCAAGGGCGTGCTGCGGCACGAGTGGCGCAAGGTGCGGGTGAACGGCCACGCCGAGGCGGTTCTCGAGGCGGTGACGACACTGTGACGTCCCGCGCTGTGACCTCCCCTTTGCGGCCGGTGTCGGCCGGGGCCGCGAAAGCTGCCAAGTCGAAACCCCAGCGGCGCGTCTTCGTGCTGGACACCAATGTCCTCATGCACGACCCGACTTCCATATTCCGCTTCGAAGAGCACGACGTCTACATTCCGATGACGGTGCTCGAGGAGCTCGATGCCGGCAAGAAGGGCGTGTCGGAGGCGGCCCGCAACGTCCGCCAGGTCAGCCGCTTTCTCGACGAGCTGATGCGCGACGCCACCAAGAAGGAGATCGATCGCGGCCTCGCGCTGCCGGCCGGAGTTCAGGTCAATCACGGCAAACGCCCCCCCGCGGGGCGGCTGTTCTTCCAGACGCAGCTCCTCGATTCCTCGCTGCCGGACGGCTTGCCCGGTCAGGGCGCCGACAACGCGATTCTCGCCAACACGCTCGCGCTGCAGAGAAAGTTCCCGGAGGCCCGGGTCACGCTGGTCTCCAAGGACATCAATCTCAGAATCAAGGCGGCCATCGTCGGGGTGCAGGCCGAGGATTATTCGAGCGACAAGACCATCGAGGATGCCGACCTGCTCGAGAGCGGCGTGCAGAAGCTCCCGGCGAATTTCTGGGACAAGCACGGCAAGGGGATGGAGTCCTGGCAGCAGCACAGTCACACCTTCTACCGGATCCGCGGTCCGCTGGTACGCGAGTGGCAGACCAATCAGTTCGTCTACGATCCCGGCGAGAGCGGCGTCGAGGCCGTGGTGCGCAAGCTCGAGGGCGACTCCGCGGTGCTGGAGCTGACCGTGGACTACCGCACGGAGCGCAACAACGTCTGGGGAGTGAGCTCGCGCAACCGGGAGCAGAACTTCGCCCTCAATTTATTGATGGATCCGGAGATCGATTTCGTGACGGTGTTGGGACCCGCAGGCACCGGCAAGACGCTGCTCACGCTGGCCGCGGGCCTCGCGCAGACTCTGGATCACAATCGCTACAGCGAGATCATCATGACGCGGGTCACGATCCCCCTGGGCGAGGACATCGGATTTCTGCCCGGCACCGAAGAGGAGAAAATGGAGCCCTGGATGGGGGCGCTCATGGACAATCTCGAGGTGCTGACCCAGAGCCAGGCCGGGGGCGCCTGGGGGCGCGGCGCCACCACCGATCTTCTGCGCCATCGGATCAAGATCAGGTCGTTGAATTTCATGCGCGGACGCACTTTCCTGAACCGGTTCATCATCATCGACGAGGCACAGAATTTGACGCCCAAGCAGATGAAGGCCCTGGTGACCCGTGCCGGCCCCGGCACGAAGATGGTGTGCCTCGGCAACATCGCCCAGATCGATACCCCCTATCTCACCGAAACGACCACCGGACTGACTTATGTCGTCAACCGTTTCCGCGGTTGGACGTATTCGGGGCATATCACCCTGGTACGCGGCGAGCGCTCGCGGCTGGCAGACTATGCGTCCGAAGTCCTCTGAGGGCCGCGGCGGGCCCCTCCCCCGGCAATTAGAACTTTGGGGCGCTCCGCGCACTCCAAGGGTGGTTATGGAGGTCGGATGAGGCTATTGAAATCATTGACGGTTTTCGCCGCGGCGCTGGCCGTGGGCGCAAGCGTCAGTGTGGCGTGGGCAGCCGGTCTCCCGCCCGCCGAGTCGCCGACCGAGCAGGAACAGGAACTGCCCGATTTGGGCAGCCCCGCGACCGCGGCGGTTTCGCTCGAGGAAGAGTACCAGGTGGGGCAAGCCTGGACTCGGCAGATGCGCGCCCAGGGCCTGGTGCTCGAGGACCCGGAGGTCAGCGACTACATTCAGACCATCGGCCATTCGCTCTCGAGCCACGCCGAGGAAGGCCAGCACCAGTTCAATTACTTCGTGCTACGCACTCCGGTCATCAACGCCGAAGCCATGCCCGGCGGCTTCATCGCGATCAACGCCGGCTTGTTTCTCGCCACCCGCAACGAGAACGAGCTCGCCGGCGTCATGGCGCACGAAACCGCGCACGTCACCCAGCGGCATCTGGTGCGCGGAATGATCGACCAATCGCACTCGGGGCTGCTCTCCACGGCGGCCATGCTGGCGGCCATCATCCTGGGCGCGACCGCGGGGCGCGGCGACCCGTCCGTCATGGAAGGGGCCATCCTCGGCGCGCAAAGCGCCGCCATCCAGCACCAGATCAACTACACGCGATCGCAGGAATTCGAGGCCGACCGGATAGGCATCGGCACCATGGCCGCCGCCGGCTACGATCCTCTCGGCATGGCGAGCATGTTCGAGCAGCTGGACCGCAACTCGCCGAGCCCGGACCGGGTCAAGGCGGTGGAGTTTCTGATCGATCACCCGCTGTCGGCGGAGCGTGTCGCGGAGGCGCGCAACCGAGCGGAATTGATCGGCCGCATTCATCACGAGGATTCGCTCGGCTATCTGCTCATGCGCGAGCGCCTGCGCTCGCTCGTCGGCAACCCGCAAACCGTCCGCGAGTATTACGCCAATCTGGTCAAGAACGGCGCCGGTCTCACCGTCGAGGAGCGCTACGGGAAAGCGGTCGCCGACATCAATGCCCGCGCACCCGCCGCGGCCATACCCGACTTGAAGGCTCTGCTCGCCGAATATCCCCTGGTCACCCAGTTCTACGGTGCGTTGGGCCAGGCGTATCTGGCCAACGGCCAGACCAAGGAATCGCAGGCGATTCTGGAAAAGGGCCTGGCGCTCTTTCCGCGCAATGCGCCGGTGACCATCCGGCTCGCCGAAACGCTGATGCACGCGGGGGACAACCAGCGGGCCCAGTTGATCCTCGACGATCTGTTCAACCAGGTGGAGCCGACGCCCAATCAGGCCCGTCTGATCGCCAAAGCCGCGAGCGCCGCGGGCAACATCGCCGACTCCTACTATTACATGGCGGATTATTATCTGATGAACGGCGACCTCTCCACCGCATCGAACCAGCTGGCGCTCGCGCTGAGCCTTCCGAACCTGAACGCGATCCAGCGGGGCCGCATCAGCGCTTTGCTCGAGGAAGTGCGTGCGGCGATGCCGAAAAACCGTAAGAATACGGTCGCCGACGACAACGACTCCGGCAACGGTCGCCATTAGCTACGCGCTCCCGACCCGCCGCGCGGCCCGGGACGCCCCGGCCGCCGGTCCGATGGACGGCAGACGCTCAACATCTCGAGGGAGACGGAAAAGAAACATGACGAAAACACGATCGATACGCATGACGCTGGTCATCGCCGCCGCCTGCATGTCGAGCGCCTGCGTGACGCTTCCGCCCGGCA
>DASYAC010000284.1:0-6441 GCA_036501585.1 Steroidobacteraceae bacterium | reverse complement strand
CTCGTCCACCGAGGCGTTCGCGTCGGTCGAATACATCATGCGCGACGTGAACTGGGGCTGGCTCATCCGCTACATGCACACGACCGGCGCGTCGGCGTTCTTCATCGTCGTCTACCTGCACATGTTCCGCGCGCTGCTCTACGGCTCGCACCGCAAACCGCGGGAGCTGCTCTGGATATTCGGTTGCCTGATCTTCCTCACGCTGATGGCGGAAGGCTTCATGGGCTACGTGCTGCCCTGGGGCAACATGAGCTTCTGGGGAGCGCAGGTGATCACCTCGCTCTTCGGGAGCCTGCCTGTGGTCGGGGGAAGCCTGATGGAATGGATCCGGGGCGACTTCGTCATCGGCGACGCGACCTTGAATCGATTCTTCGCGCTTCACGTCGCGGCGATCCCGATTGCGCTGATTTTCCTGGTGGTCGCGCATCTCATGGCGCTGCACGAAGTCGGCTCGAACAATCCCGACGGCATCGACATCCATGAGCACAAGGATTCGAACGGCCATCCGCTCGACGGCATTCCGTTCCATCCCTACTACACGGTGAAGGATCTGGTCGGGGTGATGGGATTTCTGGTGATATTCGCCGGGGTGATCTTCTTCGCTCCCACGTTCGGCGGGTTGTTCCTGGAATCGCCGAATTTCTCTCCGGCGAATCCGCTGCAGACGCCGCCGGATATCACGCCGGTCTGGTACTTCACCCCTTTCTACGCGATGCTCCGCGCGGTTCCCTCGTTCGCCGGCACGCAAGTCTGGGGCGTGCTGGTCATGGGTGCCTCCATCGTGGTGCTGTTCTTCGTGCCCTGGCTCGACCGGTCTCCGGTCAACTCGATCCGCTACCGCGGACCGATCTACAAGATCGCGCTGGCCATTTTGGTGGTGTCGTTCGTGACATTGGCGGTTTGCGGCATGAAGCCGCCGGCGGGGATCTATCCCATCCTGGCGAGGATCTGCACCATTCTGTATTTCGCATTCTTTTTGCTGATGCCCTGGTACACGAGGATCGACCGAGTGAAGCCGGTGCCGGAGAGGGTCACGGGACATGATTAAGCGCCGCGTATTGATCGCCATCGCATGGCTCCCCTTGTCGCTTCCCTGGGGCGCCGCGCTGGCCCAGGAGGGGGGTGAAATCGAGGTGCAGAACGCCCATGCGGACATCACCGACCTGGAATCGCTTCAGCGCGGAGCGCGCGATTTCATGAACTATTGCTCGGGCTGCCATTCGATCGCCTATCTGCGCTACAACCGCATGGCGGAGGATCTGAAGATTCCCGACAAGGAACTTACCGACAACCTGATGTTCACATCGCAAAAGCCCTTCGACGGCATCGAGAGCGCGATGCCGGCGGATGCAGCGAAGGAATGGTTCGGCAAGCAGCCGCCCGATCTGTCGTTGATGGCCCGCGAGAAGGGTGTCGATTACATCTACTCTTTCTTGAAGGGGTTCTATGTCGACAGCACCCGCCCCTGGGGCGTGAACAACGTGTACCTGCCAGGCGCGGCCATGCCGGACGTGGTGGCGAGCGTTCAGGGTCTGCAAAAGCCGGTGTTCAAGAGCGAAAAGGATGCCGGTGGGAGCGACCACATGGTGCTTCAAGGGGTCGATGCATTGACCAAGGGCAGATTGTCCCCCGAGGAGTATGATGGCTTCGCCCGGGACATCGCCAACTTTCTGGATTACGCGGGCGAGCCGGTCAAGGCGAAGCGTCAGTCGCTCGGCGTGTTCGTCACGCTGTTTCTGCTGGTCGGGTTCGTGTTTGCCTACTTTCTGAAAAAAGAATACTGGAAGGACGTACACTGACCCTGCAGCGGACCTCCGGTTTGTCCTTGGTTTCTGCAAGGAGATCGCGTTCGTGGCACGTCGCTCGGTGATGACCTTGTTCTCTGCGCCGACTGACCCCTTGAGTCATCGGACCCGCCTCGTGCTCGCCGAGAAAGGGATCGCCATCGAATTGGTCAACTGCGACCTCGACAAGTTGCCCGAAGATCTGCTCGATCTGAACCCCTATCACAGCGTGCCGACCCTGGTCGACCGGGATCTCGTTCTATACGATTCCCGCGTCATCATGGAGTACCTGGACGAGCGCTTCCCGCATCCCCCCTTGATGCCCATCGACCCCGTGACCCGGGCCCAGTTCCGGGTGGCGCTATACCGCGTGGAGCGGGACTGGTATGGATTGGCGCACGATATCGAGCTCGACCGGGAGAGCAAGACGGCCGCGCACAGCCGCAAAGTGCTCAGCGAGGCGATCTGCGCCAGCGCCGAGGTCTTCAAGGCGAAGCCGTTCTTTTTGAGCGATGAGTTCTCGCTGGTCGATGCCAGCATCGCGCCCATCCTGTGGCGGCTGCCGTTCTATGGCATCGAGCTGCCCCCGCAGGCGCAGCCCATCGTCAAGTACATGAACTCGATTTTCGCGCGCTCGACTTTCCGCACCTGCTTGAGCGTCGCGGAGCGGGATATGCGCCATTGAAGCCGCGGCGACCCTATCTCTTGCGGGCGCTTCACGAGTGGATCAGCGACTCCGGAGAAACCCCGCACATCGTCGTGGATGCGGCGGCCGAAGGAGTGGTGGTTCCCCGGCAATATGTCAAAGACGGCAAGATCGTGCTCAACGTCAGCTTCTCGGCCACGCAGGCCTTGAAGCTCGGCAACGATGCGGTGAGCTTCGAGGCGCGCTTCAGCGGAGCGTCATTTGCGGTCCACGTGCCGGTGCGCGCGGTCCTCGGCATCTATGCGCGCGAGACCGGGCAGGGGATGATCTTTCCCGAAGGGGATGCGGATCCGGATCCGACCGACACGCCCCCGGCCACGCCCAAGTCCAGCAGCGCCGCGCCGGCGGCCAAGCGGCCGAAGCTGCAGGTCGTCAAGTAGCCGTGAGCAGGCGCCCCTCAGCGGGCGCGGAAGGCATCCTTGATCCAGGAGATCTCGTGGGCGCCTTCCGGGACACCCTCTATGCCGATCACGTCGAACCGCATGAGCCGATCCCGCCACTGCGCCGACGTCTGCAGCACGTAGCGGGCCGCCCGGATGATCTTGCGCTGCTTCGCCGGCGTCACGGACGCGAGCGCTCCGCCGAATCGGCCGCGCGCTCTCTGGCGCACCTCGATGACGGTCAGGAGCGTGCCGTCGAGGCACAGGATGTCGATCTCGCCTCCCTTGCAGCGAACGTTGCGGGCCAGGATGGGAATGCCGCGGGTGGTGAGATAGCCTGCGGCGAGCTCCTCGGCCGCCTCGCCACGCCGACGCCTGAGGCTCGAGGAGACGGACGGGGATGCTCGGGCGGTCACCCCCGGAGAATGCACGGCGCCCGTGACGGCGGTCGATATGGAAAAGCGGCCTGTCTGCCGAGATTCGGCGCCGCCCCCGGCGAAACTCGCGGCCCCCGCCGAACTACAGCTCGATAGGCACTCCGTTCCTGATCTGCGCCCAATCGAGCTCGCGGCGGATCCGGTTGTGCTCGTCGAGCGAGAGCTTGCCGCTGACTCCCGAGATACTGGTGGTTTCACCGATGGATTTGGAGCGCAGCGCCGGCACCAGGCGGTAGGCATCGAAACCGAAGGCGTAGAGACGGTCGAGCCGCGTCGTGCGCGTGGGCCACGCCGAGTGCACGCTGTCTCTGATCTGCGTGGTCACGGGGTCGGCGGACACCATCCAGGGCATGTCCGGAAAATTGAGACCGTCCAGATCGGTATTCGCGCTCGGATTGGCCTCGAAGCTGTCCGAGATGGAATAGACCGGCACATCGCCCGCGAAATTGAATTTGAGCTGTGGAACGATCAGCCGCGCCGCCCCCGGACTACCCTCGATGAACACGAAATCGACGTCGCGATGGCTCGACGGCTCGCCCTTGACGGCGTGCACCTGGAGAATCTGCTTGATGATGTCCGCGAAGTCCGCGCGCGAGGATTCGTAGCGCCCGCCGTCGAGCACCGTGCCGCCGTGCTGCGACAACTCCTGCGAGAACGCAGCCAGCACCCGGGTTCCGAGCTCGCCGTCGGCGACGATGGTCACTCCCTTGAGCTTCCCGTCGGCGATCAGCCGGCGCGCGACCATGCGCGCCTCGTCCTCGGGCAGCAGCGCGAATTGATAGAAATTGCGTCCGGCGTTCACCGAGTCGGCGAGGAAATTGAGCGCGAGCTCCGGCGTCTTGCCGCCGTTCAGCGGCACCACCGCGGACACGTCCTCCTTGGTGAGCGGGCCGACGACGAACGCCGCTCCGTCGTCCACCGCATGACGATAGGCGCCCGCCACGGTCTCGGCGGCGACATCGTAGATTCTCAAATGCGGCCGGACGGCGGGATCCTGCTCGAGATACGCCGCGATGAATCCGTCCCGCACGGCGACTCCCACCGGCTCGGCGCGCCCGGACAGCGGCAGGAGAAGCGCGATCTGGTCGGGAAAGCCGGTGGCGACCGCGATTTGATTCTGCGCGAGCACGAGCACGCTGTCGTTGGCGGGATGTTGCGGGAAGGCGCGCTTCCAGTCCGCCAGGGCCGCTCCCGCCCGCATGGGGTTGCGGGCCATGTCGATCGCCACCGGTCCGAGCGCCAGCCAGCCGGCGACGATGGGGTCGGTCTTGGGCGGGGCTTTGAGCGAGACGCCCCGCTCGGCGGCATCGCGAATCAGACCGAACAGTTCCTCGCGGCTCGAGCGCAAGGCCCCGGGATCCGGGAGGTAGCGCTCACGCTCGACGAAGGCGCGTGTGCCCTCCACCGGATGTCCGGACAAAAATGCCGCCCTGCCGCGCAACCACCAGTAATTCTGGGCAAGATCCGCCGCGGTCGGCACCGGGATGGAATCCAGCTCGCGGATCGCGCCGGCGCCGTTGCGCTCTGCCACGTCGATCTCGGCGGCCACCAACGCCCGGGAAGCGGGGAGTGTCGTGCGCGCCTGGGGAGAGACCGCGGCATACGCCTGTTTTGCCGAAGCGATGTCCCCCGCGAGCACCCATTGCTCGGCGCTCAAGAGCTCGTAGTTGTCGCGATCCGACGGATTTTGAGCGGCGAGATCCGCATAGCCCCTGGCCGCATCGGCATGCTTGCCGTCCGCCGCCAGGCGCTGCATGCGCTGCTGGCCCGAGACGCCGGCGGGTTCCTGGGGCTTGATCAGGCTGCAGCCGGCCGCGATCAGCACCGCGGCCAGGATCGCCGCACCCAGGCGTGGACGTTCAGAGAGCGCTGCCATACCCTGCATTCCCCGTTTCAAGGATCGAGCAGGAAGTATAGTGACAAACCCAGCTTCGGGTCGTCTCTACGTCGTGGCGACGCCGATCGGCAACTTGGGCGATCTCTCCGTGCGCGCCCGCGAGACGCTCGGCTCGTGCGGCCTCATCGCGGCCGAAGACACGCGACGCACGGGGATGCTCCTCAAGGCCTTCGGCCTCTCGAAGCCGATGCTCTCCCTGCACGAGCACAACGAGGGTCAGCGTGCCGCGGAGCTCCTCGATAAAATGAGGGGAGGCCTCAGCATCGCGCTCGTGAGCGACGCCGGCACTCCCGGCATCAACGATCCCGGCTTCGATCTGGTGCGCGCGTGCGTATCGGCGGGCATCGAAGTGATCTCGATACCGGGCCCCTGTGCGTTGATCGCCGCGCTCTCGATTGCGGGACTGCCGACCGATCGATTCTGCTTCGAGGGCTTCCTGCCGGCGCGACAGGCCGCGCGGCGTGCGCACCTCGCATCGCTCGCGCTCGAAACGCGTACGCTGGTTTTCTACGAGTCGCCGCATCGGGTGCGCGAGGCGCTCGAGGATTGCGCGCAAAGCTTCGGCGCCGAGCGGCCGGCCGCCGTTGCGCGCGAGCTCACGAAGCTCCACGAGACGCTCTATCGCGGTCCGCTGTCGGTGCTGGCGTCGCGCGCCGCGGCGGAGTCCGATTTCGTGCGCGGCGAGATCGTGCTGGTGATCGCCGGCGCGTCCGCGGCAGCCGTCGCCGAAACGGGAGCGGACGGCCACGGCGGCGCGCTCGACCGCGTGCTCGCACCGCTTCTCGAGGAGCTGCCGCTGAAGCAGGCGGCGCATCTGGCCGCGCGCATCGCGTCCGTTCGCGACAACGAGGCTTATAAGCGCGCGCTGGCGCTCAAACAGGCGTATGGTGCGCGCTAAGAGTCGGCCAGGCAGCCGCTGCTCTCGCCGGTTTCGGCCGGCGCGGGTGGAGGAAAGTCCGGGCTCCGACGGGCAAGGTGCCAGGTAACGCCTGGGGGACGCGAGTCCACGGAAAGTGCAACAGAAAGATACCGCCTAAGCGCCGCGCAAGCGGCGCCGGCAAGGGTGAAATGGTGCGGTAAGAGCGCACCGCGCTGGTGGCAACATCAGCGGCACGGCAAACCCCACCTGGAGCAAGACCAAATAGGGAAGCGAGCGGTGCTCTCGGCCGCTACATGTGGCCCACATGGGCTTCCGGGTAGGTCGCTTGAGCTGCGCGGCGACGCGCATCCCAGAGGA
>DASYAC010000283.1:0-3582 GCA_036501585.1 Steroidobacteraceae bacterium | reverse complement strand
CGCTGCTCGGCGGGATCGCCGGCGGAGGTCTCTACCAGGCCGGGATCCGGCCGTTTTTGCCCGCGCGCCGCAAAGCGCGTTTGGGAAGCGAGGGAATCACATCATGAACCGAGCTCGCCACGTACTCGCCATCGATCAGGGCACGACCTCGACGCGCAGCATCGTGTTCAACGACGCAGCCAAGAAGGTTGCCGTCTCACAGCGTGAGTTCCAGCAGCACTATCCGGCGGCCGGCTGGGTGGAGCACGACGCGGAGGATATCTGGCGAGACACGCTCGCGACGGCGCGCGATGCGCTCGCTCGATCCGGCGTCGGCGCCGCCGGCATCGCCGCCATCGGCATCACCAACCAGCGCGAGACCGCGGTGGTCTGGGATCGCAGCACCGGCGTTCCCATTCACCGGGCCATCGTCTGGCAGGACCGGCGCACCGCGGATGTGTGCGCGAACTTGAAGCGCGACGGTGCCGAGGATCTGGTGCGGCGCAAGACCGGGTTGCTGATCGACCCTTATTTTTCAGGCACGAAAGTCGCCTGGCTCCTCGACAACGTGTCGGGCGCCCGCGGCCGCGCGGAGCGCGGGGACCTCGCTTTCGGCACGATCGACTGTTTCCTGCTGTGGCGCTTGACCGGCGGGAAGATTCACGCGACCGATGTGACCAACGCGTCCCGGACGCTTTTGTTCGATATTCACCGCCAGCAATGGGACGACGAGCTCCTGCGGCTGATTCGCGTGCCGCGCGCGATGCTCCCCGAGGTCAGGGATTCGAGCGAGATCTACGGCGAGACGGTAGAGGGTCTGTTCGAGCAGCCCATCCCGATTGCGGGAATCGCCGGCGATCAGCAGGCCGCGCTCGTGGGCCAAGCCTGCTTCGAGCCCGGGATGGTCAAATCGACCTATGGCACCGGCTGTTTCATGCTGCTCAACACCGGAGGTTCCCCGGTGGGGTCGCGCAACCGGATGCTGACCACGCCGGCCTATCGCATCAAGGGCCGTACCACCTATGCGATGGAGGGTTCGATCTTCGTGGCCGGCGCCGCCATCAAGTGGCTCCGCGACGGCCTGCACCTCGTCGGCAAGGCCTCGGACACCGCAGCGCTCGCGGCGCAGGTGCCCGAGAATCACGGCGTGTATCTCGTGCCCGCATTCGTCGGATTGGGTGCTCCTCACTGGGATCCCAATGCGCGTGGATTGATCTGCGGGCTCACGCTGGATTCATCGGGCGCGCATCTCGCCCGGGCGGCGCTCGAGTCGGTGGCGTATCAGACGCTGGATCTCGCCTCCGCCATGGCGAGAGACGGCGCCGTGCGTGCGGCCACCATCCGGGTGGACGGCGGCATGGCCGCGAATGATTGGTTCTGCCAGTTCCTCGCCGATGTGCTGAACGCGAACGTCGAGCGCCCGACCGAGCTCGAGACCACCGCGCTCGGCGCGGCTTTTCTGGCGGGCCTTGCGACCGGGGTCTGGAAGGACCTGGACGCGGTGGCTGCGACCTGGGCGCCAGGCGCCGGATTCGCGCCCAAGATGACCGCGGCGCGCCGCACGGAGGCCATCGAGGGATGGCAGATTGCGTTGCGGCGGACCTTGACGCAGTGACCGGGACTGCCGGGGCGCTCGCGCGAACAGGGCTGACCTTCGGCTACGGTTTCTGGAAGCTGAACAGGTCGAACAGATCGCCGATCGCCGGGGTGTTCACGGGGACATAGGGGTTGGACGCTTCGGGGACCGGGTTCGGGAGGTTGTCCCGGCTCCGGTGCGTCACCGGGGCCAATCCCCAGTTCCTCTCGATGAACTTCAGAATCGACACGTGATCCGTGTACTCGTGCGAGATGTGTCCGGGCTTGGTGAACGGCGATACCGCGATGAGCGGGACGCGCGGCCCGTCGCCAAAAAAATCCAGGGGCTGAATGTAGCCCGAGTCGTAGTAGCCGCCGCCTTCGTCGAAGGTGATCAGGATCGCGGTGTTCTTCCAGAGCTTGGAGTTCGCCCGGATGGCAGCCACGATTTTCTTGGAGAAGCCTTCGAACAGATCCAGTTTCGAGTCGGCAGGGTGGCCGTCGACCAACCCGCTCGGCTTGACGAATGACACAGCCGGGAGCGTGCCCCTGGCGATATCCTCGTACAGATCGACGGTGTCCTCGAGATGCGCCTTGCGAATCGCCGGGTGCGTCATGATCGAGGTGTCGTACTGAAACGGATTGCAGATGGTGCAGTACTCGTCGGTCTTGGCGCCGATGGGTTTGTAATCGAGCTGGTATGGATCGGAAAGATAATTGTTCCACTGATCGCCGTAGTACTTCCAGGAGACGCGCTTCTCGATCAGTGCATCGCCGATGCTGCGGGTCGAGGTCGGCGGGATGGTGAACACCGTGTTGTGGGGATTGGTGTCCGTGAAGGCATTGCTGCCGTCGCCGAAATAGCCTGGATTGTAATTGTTGAGCAGGTAGTAATGCCCCGCCTCGCAGTGCGGGTCGATGGGACGCGGCAGCGACTTGAGGTACTTCACGATCGCGGAGACGCCCGGCTGGGCCGGATCGGCGCACTGGGTGTACGAGCCCCCGCCGAATGACGGCTTGCCGGCGGAGCCGCCGCCGAAGCCATCCTCGACGTACCAGTTGTCCGTTCCCGGTTCAGGATTCGGGTTCTCGATCTCATCGACCGTACCCTCGTTACGGGTGCCGGCCGCCACTTTCACGTTGTGAGGAGGCGCGAGCGGGTGGCCCGCGCCGTCGCTGAACCAGAGGAGGTCGCCGTGGCCGAGTACGATGTGATTCACGCCCGTGCCGCCGTTGACGGCCTGGTGATAGTTGTCGCTCATCGCGAACTGATCGGCGAGGCCCTTGAAATACGGTGCATCGCCGTGTTGGACGTTGTAAAAGCCGAGGGCTTCGGAGCCTTCGCCGGTGGTCGTCACGTCCGGCGCATAGTTCGTGCTGAAGTTCGCCGCCGGCTGCCGGCCGTTGGAGCCGTGGCCCACGGTGACCGCGACCCAGGCGACGAGCTGCGCGTCGCAGCCCGAAGGCCGTTCGGCGGTCGCATGGTCGACATTGCAATCGAGCTGCTGCCACATCTGATAGAAGCGATGGGCGGGGCTCGCCGCGTAGTCGTCATAGGTGAGAGTCTTGCCGTTGGTCAGCTGGAACGGGCCGGCCGGCAGGGATTGCGCGTGATCGATGCGGATGTCGGCCGTCTTTGGCGCAAGGCCGGTACCGCCGGACACGAGGTATCGATAGTAGTCGTCCGGGAGTCCGTTCTCGGAATCCTTGGCGAGCTGCAGATTGTTGCCCGCGATGTACGACTCCTTGGGGCCGCCCACCAGCGGGGGCGGAAGCCGGTGGTCGGGAAAGGGCTTCTTCGCAGGACCGAGCAGGAACGCATCCGCGGACGGATCCGGAGCGGTTTGCTGCTCCGCCTTGGCGAAGTTCGGCCCCGGAGCGCCGTCGTCGGTCACGATGCCCTGGGACAGGAGATTCCAGACGCTTTCGCCCGGTGCGGGCCGGTAGGTGGCGAACACATGGTCGAAGGTGCGGTTCTCGCCGATGATCACGACCAGGTGCTTGATGGGCGTGCGGGTGTCGTCGGAG
>DASYAC010000282.1:0-5683 GCA_036501585.1 Steroidobacteraceae bacterium | reverse complement strand
TGGAACGCGTCGAGCCCCCCCGCGGAGGCCCCGATCCCGACGACCGGGAATTCGGCGGAGCTCACCCAGCCCCCCCGGTGCTCTCAGAACACACTTGCCACGCGTCCCCATTCATTTGCTTATTACAGCACGAGAGGTGGGCGCTCCCTGTAGGATTTTGACGCGATCGACGCCTTTCTTGGCGCCCCTCCGCCCCGCGCCGGGCAGATCGCGGGCCGCGCCCGGGCATATCGCCGGCCACTCTCGGTGCGGCGGGCCCGCGGCGGCCAGGCCGCCACGCGAGCGGGCGCGGCCTCGAGCTCAGGCGGCGCGGTTACGGCCTGCCTTCTTGGCGAGCTTCAACTGAAGCTGAGACCTATCGACCAGCGTGGTAGGACTCTCGTCGGCCTCCGGTACGGCGGCGCAGACCCCGACGCTCACGCTGACGTAGCGCAGCACACCGGAACGCGGATGATGGATGCGCAGCTCACGTACGCGCTCGGCCATGATGTGACCCAGAGTGAGCGCCTGTTCCAGCGTAAGGCCCGGAGCGAAGGCCATGAGACTCCCGCCGTCGATGCGCGCGGTCACGTCGCTCGAGCGCCTGAGGCACCCCGACACGCAGTGCGAGACGCGCCGGATCGCCGAGTCGCCCGCGGCGCGCCCGAATGTCGCGTTGTACAAATCGAGTGAGTCGATGTCGATGGCAAACACGGCGATGCTGCGCTTCTCGCGCTGGGCGATGGCCCAATCCCGCTTCAGGAGCTCCTGCAGATAAGGCAGCGTGAACAGCCCTGTCAGCCGGTCGTCGCGGACCGCCACGCCGGTGGGCTGATGCGCGCCGGAGAGCGAATCGCGCGAGAGTTTCGGATCGATGCGCAGCCGATCGCCGGCATCCCGGTGATGGCCCGCGAAATGAGTGATTCTCCCCTCCGGATCGCGCAGCGGCAACACCGTGAGCTCGTTCCAGAAGAGCGAGCCGTCCTTGCGATAGTTGCGCAGCAGCACGCGGCAGGTCTCCCCCTGCTTCATTGCCTCACGCAGCCGATGCCGGCCATCCTGCTCGCGGTCATCTCCCTGCAGCAGGCGAAGATTCTTGCCGAGCAAATCGGCGGCGGCATATCCCGTCAACGATTCGAAGGCGGGGTTGACGAACACCACCGGCTGGCCCTCGGCCAATGCATCGACCATCGCAACGCCTTCGGGGGAGGACTCGAGCAAACGGCGGTACAGATCCGCATCGAAGCTCATCATGACTGCCCTTCGGTCAGGATCAGCGGCGGCGCCGCGGAAAGCTCGGCGACCGCTGCGGCCGCCTCGCGCCAGGGGCTGCCGGTGCGCAGCCCGGAAGGCGCCTCGCCTCGGGCACGCATGCGCACCAGACGCGCCTGTGCAGCCGGCGTGAACGCCTCAGCGTCGAGATTCCGAAGGGCCGTGCGCACGGCATCGCGGTCATTGCAAATCGGCAGTACGTCGCATCCCGCGGCCAGCGCGAGCCGCGCGCGCTCGACGATATCGCCGAACGCCGCCGCTCCCGCCATGCTGAGATCGTCGGCGAATACGCAGCCGTGAAAGCCGAGTGTGCCCCGCAAGATGTCGGTGATCCAGCGGCGCGAGAGGCTCGCCGGCTTGGGGTCGGCCGCCGAATATTCGACGTGCGCCGCCATGATGCCGGGCAGCTGGTTCTCGATGAGCAGCCGGTACGGGGAAAGATCGCGCTCCATGTCGGGGAGCGGCCGCCGATCCACGGGAAGCGCCAGGTGCGAATCCGCCCGCACGGCACCATGACCGGGGAAGTGCTTGGCGACGGCCGCCATCCCCGCTTCGCGCATTCCCGCCATATACGCTGTCGCCAGGGCCGCCACAGCCTGGGGGTCGCGGTGAAAGGCTCGGTCGCCGATGATCTCGCTCAACCCATAATCCAGGTCGACGCAGGGAGCGAAGCTGAAGTCGACGCCGACGGCGCGCAGTTCGGCTGCCATCAGCCAACCGAGGAGGTGGGCCTTGCCCAAGGCGTCGCGCCGATCCTCGTCGTAGCGCCGTCCAAGCACCCGTACCGGCGGCAGTCGCGTAAACCCCTCGCGAAAGCGCTGTACGCGCCCGCCCTCGTGGTCGACCGCGATCAGAAGGTGCGGATTGCGGAGCTCGCGTATCGCACCGCAAAGAGCCGAAATTTGCTGTGGATCCCGATAGTTACGGGTGAAGAGAATGACGCTTCCGACCAGCGGGTGCTCGAGGATCTCGAGGTCTTCCGAGGTCAATTCGGTCCCGGCGACATCGACCATGAGCGGGCCCAAGCTCATGCGCGGCGCTCGAATACGGCGACCGATTCGACGTGCGTTGTATGCGGAAACATATCCATCACCCCTGCGCCGACGAGCTGAAATCCCTGGAATTCGACCAAGATTCCTGCATCCCGCGCCAAACTCCCCGGATGACAGGAAATATACACGACCCTCTTGGGGCCCCACTGTGCCATACGTTCCATGATTGCAACGGCGCCGGCCCGCGGGGGATCGAGCAGCACCAGGTCGTAGGGATCGGCCGCCCAGGGTCCGAACTCTGCCGGCTCGAACAGATTATCCACGTGAAACTGGGCGTTTTCGACGCCGTT
The DNA here is from genome assembly GCA_036501585.1 of Steroidobacteraceae bacterium. Lineage (GTDB taxonomy): Bacteria > Pseudomonadota > Gammaproteobacteria > Steroidobacterales > Steroidobacteraceae > Bog-1198. The sequence goes on along the minus strand of DASYAC010000282.1, from coordinate 3,090 downwards.
CAGGGCGGCGTTGGCCCGGGCCTTGGCCACCAGCGTGCGGTCTCCTTCCACCCCCACCGCGGCGGCCGACCGCAGCGCGATCGGTAGCGTGAAATTGCCCAGTCCGCAGAACAGGTCGAGCACCCGATCGGCCGCCGAGGGCTCGAGCAATTTCATCGCCGCCCCGATCATGGCGATATTGATGTCGCGATTCACCTGGACGAAATCGGCGGGCCCGAACTCGATGGTCACCCGTCCGCCGTCCACCGTGTAAGTCAGGGGTGCGGCGTCGCCCAGCGGCCTGATGGTGTCCAATCCCCCGGACTGCAGGTAGATCGCGACGCGCTGATTCCTTCCGAATCCCTCGAGCCGCTCGAGATCCTCCGGGGCCGGCGGTCCCATGACGCGAAACACCAAGGCTGCCGTCCCATCCCCGGCCGCGACCTCCACCTGGGGTACCTTGTCGCGGATGCTGAGCCCCTCGACCAGGGCGGCGAGATCCTCGGGCAGGGTTGCGAACCGCTCGATGAGGGTCTCGCAGCGGCGAAGCTCCGCGATGTAAGGCTTCTCCCGCTCGCGAAATCCCGCGAGCACCCTGCCCTTCTTGTGCACGTATTTCACGCCCAGGCGCGCGCGGCGGCGATACCCGAAGGCCGGCCCACGGATCGGCTCGAGCACCTGGCGCGGCTTCACGCGGCCGATGCGTTCCAGGTTATCGAGCAGCTGCCGCTGTTTCGCATCCACTTGCGCGGCGGACGACAGGTGCTGCAACGAACAGCCTCCGCAGACGCCGAAATGCGCGCATGCCGGCGTCACCCGATCCGGCGATGCGGTCAGAACCTCCACCAGCGAAGCCTCGTCGAAGGTCCGCCGGCGCCTGAATACCGACAGGCGCACGCGCTCGCCGGGTAATGCGCCGTCGACGAAGACGGTCTTCCCGTCGATTCGCGCAATACCCCGCCCGTCGTGAGCCAGATCCACGACGTCCGCCTCTCGCGCCTCGCCGGACCTCAGCTCGGAAGCCACGCGTCCGAGAACTCTCGATGATGGGCGGCACCCGACTCCGCCAGCATCTGCCGGACCCGAGCGATCTCGTTGGCGTGTTCCACCGCGTTCAAATTGCCGCGCAGCAGCTCGAAGCGCAGATAGATCAGATAGGTGTTGAGCACGTCGGTCTCGCAATAGTCGCGGATGCGCTCGAGCCCCCCCTTCAGGAAGACTTCCCACACCTCCGAGCCGTGCATCCCCAGCTTTCCCGGCAATCCCAGAAGACAGGCCACATCCTGCAGGCTGGCGCGCCCGCGGCCCTGAAAGCCGGACAGGATGTCCATGAGGTCCATGTGCCGCCAGTGAAATCGGCTGAGATAATTGCTGTATCTGAAGCTCGCGTCCGAGCTGCCGGTCTCCCAGTAGCGCGCCGCCGTGATGCCGTGCAGGAGACTTCGGTAGTGAAGCACCGGCAGATCGAAGCCGGCGCCGTTCCAGGAGACGAGATCGGGCGTGTACCGGTCCAGGCCGTCGAAGAAGCGCTCGATCAGGTCCTTTTCCGAGGAGCCCTCGTCGCCGAGGCTCCAGACCTTCAGCGTATCGCGCGAGCGCATCACCACGGAGATCGCGACCACACGATGCTGCTCGTGGGAGAGAAATTCGCTGCCGACTTCCTGGCGGCGCTTGGTGAACATGATCCTGCCGACCTGCTCGTCGGTCAGATTCTCGAGTCCGTAGAGCCGGCGCCCGAGCGCCGTGTCCGGAACGGTTTCGATGTCGAAAATCAGCGTGTTCATGGCCGGATCCTAGACGGGCGCGGCGCGGCGCATGAGGATCGCGACGGCCACCACGAGCCCCGCCTCGTCGGTGAGCGTGACGTGGCCCTCGCCGATGCCCAGACCGTCCCGCACCCGGGCTCCGCGCGCCGAGTACACGACTTCCGGCCTGCCCCAGGAGTTCTGCACGATGCCCACGTCGCGGATCCAGACACCGTGCGCGAACCCGGTGCCCATGCCCTTGACGATGGCTTCCTTGGCGGCGAAGCGCATCGCCAAAAAGCGCACCGGGCGCGCGGTGCGCTCGAGCTGCGCGCGCTCCTCCGGCATCAACAGATGCGAGACGAACCGTTCTCCGTGCTTCTGGAACACCCGCTCGATGCGATCCACCCTGAGCACATCGATGCCGATGCCGAAGATCATCGCGCTGCGCGCATCAACGCTTTCATGTCGCGCACCGCCTTGGGCAGGCCGTCGAACAGAGCGCGCGCGATGATCGAATGGCCGATGTTGAGCTCGACGATTTCGCCGATCGCCGCAATCGGCTCGACATTGTGGTAGTTGAGTCCGTGGCCCGCGTTCACGGTGAGCCCGAGCGAGGCGGCGAGCTTCGCGGCCGAGCGGACCCGTTCGAGCTCCATCGCCAGCGCCGCGCCCGACGCATTGGCGTACGTTCCGGTATGCAGCTCGATGACCGGGGCGCCCGCGCGTACCGCGGCTTCGACCTGGGAGGGCTCCGGATCGATGAAGAGGGACACCCGGATCCCCGATGCGGCCAAGGCCTCGCACGCCGAGCCGACGCGTGCGATCTGGCCGGCAACCTCGAGCCCTCCCTCGGTGGTGACTTCCTGGCGCGACTCGGGCACCAGGCAGCAGTCCTGAGGCTTGACGCCCGAGGCGATACGGATCATCTCCTCGGTCACCGCCATTTCGAGATTCATCCGGGTTTTGAGCAGCTGCCGCATGAGCGTCACATCGCGGTCCTGAATGTGGCGCCGATCTTCCCGCAGATGCAGCGTGATGCTGTCGGCGCCCGATTGCTCCGCCAACAGTGCGGCGTGGATGGGGTCGGGATAATCGATTCGCCGCGCCTGGCGGAGCGTCGCGACGTGATCGATGTTGACCCCCAGGGCGATGCCGCCGGCGACGGCCGCGGAGGCCCCGGTCGGTGAGGCCGTCATGGAGCGCGCCTTCATGGAGCTCGCCGCCGCATGGCGAGCATCACCTCGCGGGATTTCAACGCCCGTCCATCGAGGCAGGCGTCGAGGGCTGCCCGCAGCACGCGCTTCGCGTCCTTGAGCGAACGCGCGTTCGCGAACCTCTCGGCCTCGAGGTCGGCGAGCGATCG
>DASYAC010000281.1:0-9510 GCA_036501585.1 Steroidobacteraceae bacterium | reverse complement strand
GCGGACAGCGCGGCATGAGAATCCGCAATCAGCCACGCCGCGAGCGCGCAGATCACGGTCACGGCCGCCTGTCCCAGTACGACGCTGAGAGCCAGCCGCCGTGCCAGGGCTAAGTCGATCGCAATCACGTTAAATCCCGCTCTTGGAGCGACGCCTGCATTCCGGGGTCCGTCTTCCGGGACGCGAGCGCTTCGCTTTTAATTTGCCATATCGCCCGGGGCCACCCCAGGAAAATCACCAAGTAAAATTACCCAGGTAACTTCCCCAAAATGATCCGCGCGCGAGGCCCGGCGGCCGTGGCCCAAATAAACCGCGGCATTATAGGGACCCTTTTGCAGTGCTTCAAGTTATTGGATGTGGGCGAGGATCCCTTCGAGTTCATCCAAACTGTTGTAGCTCACGACCAATTTGCCCTTTCCGGTCGCGGTATGTTGGAAGGCCACCCTGGCACCCAGTTTGTCCGCAAGCTCGAGCTCCAGACGGCGGATGTCGGGATCGGCGGAAGGTTCGGCCGCATGGCCGGCCTTCGTGGGTGAAATCAGCCGGCGCACGAGCGATTCGGTGTCCCGGACCGACAGCGACTTCTTGGCCACCAGGCCCGCGACCTCGATTTGCTGCCGCCGGGCGGTCAATGAAAGCAGGGCCCGGGCATGCCCCATCTCGATGCGGCGCTGCTCCAGCAGCTCCTTGACCTCGTCGGCAAGCTCATTGAGGCGCAGCAAATTGCTCACGGCGGCTCGAGAACGGCCCACCGCCTCGGCCGCCGCCTGATGGGTGAGCCCGAACTCCTCGATGAGCCGCGACAGCGCACGCGCCTCCTCGAGCGGATTCAGATCCTCGCGCTGGATGTTCTCGATCAGCGCCATCGCGAGCGTCGCCTCGTCGGGTACGTCGCGAATCACCACCGAAATGTCGGCCAGACCCGCCATTTGCGCGGCGCGCCAGCGGCGCTCCCCGGCGATGATCTCGTAGCGCTGCGATTCACCGGGACCACGGCCCGGCAGCGGCCGCACCAGAATGGGCTGCACCAGCCCCCGCGCCTTGATCGAATCGGCCAGTTCTTGCAGCGATTCGGGCCGCATGTCGGTGCGCGGCTGGTATTTGCCCCGTTGCAAAAGGTCCAGCGGCAGGCTCGCGATCCGGTCGCCGACCGGTTGCGGCACTGCAGCTTCGGCCGTCTCGGGAAGTCCCGCGCGACGCGCGAACAAGGGAGAAAGCTCCGCGAGTCCTCGACCCAAGGCCGGTTTTTTAGCCGTCATGCTGAAATCCTCGAAACCCGGTGGCCGATCCGCGCGAGCAGGACGGCGATTATACGGGTGCCGCGGGCAATGGAGGCGCCTCGCTCAACGAGGAATCCGGCGCCGGGTCCGGCGCCGGCGTCGAGGCATCCTCCCCCGGTATCTCGGGCGGGGGGGGTGCGCCGGGCGCGCCCGGAAGATCATCGCGGCGGATCATCTCGCCCGCGAGCGCCAGGTAGGCCAGCGCGCCGCGCGACTCTTTGTCGTGAAACAGGGCGGGTTTCCCGAAGCTCGGCGCCTCGGCCAGGCGAATGTTGCGGGGGATCAGGGTGCGAAACACCTTGTCGCCGAAATGCTCGATGAGCTGCGCCGACACGGCGTTCGCCAGGTTGTTGCGCGGATCGAACATGGTGCGCAGCAAACCCTCGATTTCCAGGTCAGGATTGATGGAGCTCTTGATCTGCTCGATGGTCTGTACCAGCGCGCTCAAGCCCTCGAGCGCGTAGTACTCGCACTGCATGGGCACCATCACCGAATCGGCCGCCACCAGCGCGTTCAGCGTGAGCATGTTGAGCGAGGGCGGGCAATCGATCAGGATCACGTCGAATTCGTCGCGCACCGCCTTCAGGGCGTTGCGCAATTTGAATTCCCGGCCGGCCATCATGGTGAGCAGCCGCACTTCCGCCGCGGTCAGCTCCTGGTTCGCCGGCATGAGCTTGAAGCCGCCGTACTCCACGAGTACCAGCGCCTCGGCAGCGGTGCAGTCGCCCAGGAGCACGTCGCAGCTGGTTCTGGTCTGGGCGTTCTTGTCGATGCCGCAGCCCATGGTGGCATTGCCCTGCGGATCCAGATCGATCAGCAGCACGCGCCGTTTGGTCGCGGTGAGCGACGCGGCGAGATTCACGGCGGTGGTGGTCTTGCCGACACCGCCCTTCTGGTTTGCAACTGCGATGACCCGTTTCATGTGGTGTTCGGTTTCGGCCTGGCCGGTGAAGCTGGGCCGGCAGGTGAGAGTTCCACAAGATGCCGCTCGTCGTCCAGCCCCGGCAACGAGATCCTATGCACGGCTACCAGGCGGAACGACTTCGGCAGCGCGGCGATTTCCGGGTCGGGGCGCCTGCCTTTCATTGCCAGGAGCCGCCCATCCCGCGCACATAGATGTCCCGCAAACCGGACGAAATCGGCCAACGACGAGAGCGCGCGCGCCGCCACCGAATCGAATGGCGCGCGCGGCCGATAGAGTTCCGCCCGGGAGTTCTCCACCTCGACGTTGGCGAGCCCCAGCCGCTCTGCCGTTTGACGCACGTACCGCGCCTTCTTCCCCGTGGCCTCGATCAGGGTGAAGCGGCGCTCAGGATTCACGATGGCGAGCGGCAGCCCGGGAAATCCCGCGCCGGTGCCGACATCGGCGATGCGCGCTCCGTGCAGATAGGGCTGCACACTCAAGCTGTCGAGCACGTGCTTCAAGAGCATCCCGGGCCGGTCGCGGATCGCGGTCAGGTTGAATTCGGCATTGGCGCGCTCCAGCTCGTCGATGAGCTTCAGCAGGACGTCGGCTTGGCCCGTCTCGAGAATCAAATCGAAACTGCGCGCACCGTCGCTCAATAACGCGAGTTCTTCATGCCGGTTCACGGGCCGGCGTCGCGGATCGGAGCCGCGTCGACCAGGACTATGGAGACGGCAGGCTCCGCGGACGCCGCAGACGTTGTCAGGCGGGCGTCGATCTCGGTGCTGCCGTCGCGGTCCTCGCAGCGATCGGGTGTGGAAGCGCCCGGGGTGCCCTTGCTCTGCCATTCGGCGCAGGCCGCTGCGAACTGCGCGGAAGCCGACTCCGCCGGCAGGCTCATCGAGGCCTCGATGCGATTCAGCCGATCGCTCGAGAAGCACAGCGAGTACTCCCCGGCCGGCCGCCCGAAGAGTCGCGGGGGAGCGGTTCCCTCTACGCTGTAGCAATCCCGATCCTCGTGACCGGCGCCGGCACTCGCGGCATCGTGGAAGACCACGACCTCGCTCAACCGATACGGTACGTCCTTGAGGAGCGTGCCGAACGGCACGATCACCAGCGCATGCCAATCCTGGCCGGGAGGCGGCATGGGTCGGGGCGTGACTTGCACGGGGACCTTGCCGCTCGACGGCGGGTTCGATGCCGCGCATGCGGCGAGCGCAGCCGCGCCGGCCACCGCCGCGAACGCGGAAAGTCTCGACGCTACGCCGCGATACGCGTGGGCCATGCATCCAACCCCGGCCGACTAGGCCGCAGCCAGCCGATGCTCGAGCTGGGCGATTTCGGGGGCGGCATCGGCGGGAACCGCCGGCATGTCGCCCGCGCGGCGCAGCGCTTCCAGAGCGAGGGTTCGCATTTGCGAACAGGCGTGCGCGAAATGCACGCGCCAGTCGGAGATCAATTCGGGCTCCAGTCCCTCGTAGTCGCGGTTGTTCAGGATGGAGTCGAGCACCATGGCGCAGAGCGCGAGCTCCTGAATGCGGGGCCAGGACAAGGTCGGCGACGAGCACCCTTCCGCGAAGCAACGGCGCAGGTAAGCCGGCGGATCGGCGCTCGCAATGGCGTCGAGCATGTCGCCCACGTCGCAAGATTGTAATAGGTGCTCGAAGCCGGTCATCGTATCCATTATCCTCACGGCCCATTATCCTCGGGGTTTGGGAACATAGGAACAATGACTCGCATCTTTCTGTCGCCGCTCCTGGGGGTCTCGCTGCTGCTCGCTTGCACCGCCGACGCGGCGCCGCCCACGACGAGAAGCAATCTGGTCTACGAAGGAATTCCGGATCGTGCGCCGGATGCCGCCGAAACGCTGGACGCCTATTTGAGCGCGCGTAAGGCGACTCCCCTGGAATTTACGCCGAAAGGGCAGCTGCTCATCGTCACGCGTTTCGGCGAGACCGATCAGCTTCACCTCGTCGATCGTCCGCTGGGCGAGAGACGCCAGATCACCTTCCAGCGCGAGCCTATCACGCAGGCCGCATTCTCGCCCGACTTGAGCCGCGAGGCCTTTCTCTACGAGCGCGACTCCGGGGGAAGCGGCAACACCCAAATTTATTATCGGCGCGCCGCAGATGCCGCGGCTCGGCGCCTGACCGACGGCAAGTCGATGAACGGGGGAGCGATCTGGTCCAATTCCGGACGGGAGATCGCGTTCTTCACGACGGCCCGCGACGGCATGTCCTACGATATCGACATCGTCGATCCGGAATCCGGGGCGCTGCCGCATCTTGCAGTCACCGGAGACGCGGCGGCCTGGTATCCGCTCGATTGGTCGGCCGACGACCGAAAGCTTCTGATCGAGAAACACGTGTCCTCGCAGGAAGACTACTTGTACATCGTCGACCTCGCGACCGGCCAGCGGCGCGAGGTGGATTCTTCGCCGTCCAAGGTCGCGATCTCCGGAGCCAGGTTCTCGCGCGACGGTACCGGGGTGTACATCCTGTCGGATCGCGACTCCGACAACGCGAAGCTACGTTACGTCAATATCTTCACCGGCGAAAAGACCGATATTGCAGCCCGCAGCCCGTGGGATGTCGAGTCGTTCGCGCTCTCCAACGACGGACATTACCTCGCCTACGTGACCAACGAGGGAGGTCTCGGAAAGCTCGACCTCATCGACCTGAGAACGCACCAGGATCTCACGCCGCCGAGGCTGCCGTTCCTGGGCGTCATCGGGCCGCTCGGCTTCGACCGGGAAGGCAAGCGGTTGGTGTTCGGCTTGTCGGCGGCCAATCAGCCGCGCGATGCGTATGTCCTCGACATCGAGACCAATCGTGTCGAGGCGTGGACGGCAAGTGAGGCGGGCTCGTTGGACAAAACCAAATTCGTCGTGCCGCACCTGTCGCAATTTCCCACGTTCGACCGCGCCGACGGCAAGTCCCGCGAGATACCGATGTACGTCTACGAACCGGCGAGGCCCGGACCGCACCCGGTGCTGCTGCTGTTGCACGCTGCGCCGGTCTCGGAGTTTCGCCCGGCGTTCGATCCCTGGATCGAGTACGTCGTGAACGAGCTGGGTTACGCGGTGGTCGCACCGAACGTCCGCGGCTCCTCCGGTTACGGGAAGAGCTTCTTCGCGCTGGACAAAGGCATGTTGCGCGAGGACGCGGTCAAGGACGTGGGCGCACTCATGGTGTGGCTCGGCCTCGATCCCAAATTCGACGCGAAGCACATCGTGGTATCGGGGGGCTACCTGGCGCTCGCCGCGCTCGTGAACTACGGAGACCGGTTGCGCGGCGCGGTCGACTTCGCGGGCATCACCGACTTCGTCGGCTACATGAGCACGACGGCGCCCTACCTCCAGAGTCAGGAGCGCGCGGACTTCGGCGACGAGCGCGACGTGGACACGCGCGCCTATCTGCGGCGCATTTCACCGCTCACGGGCGCGGACCGGATCTCGCGCCCCTTGCTCGAGGTGCACGGCAAGAACGACCCGCGCGTGCCGATGTCGCAATCCGACGAGCTCGCGAACCGGCTGCGAAGCCGCGGAGGAACGGTGTGGTTTCTCAGGGCCGCGGACGAAGGCCATGCGTTCGGCAAGCGGCAGAACCTCGACGCCTACTATCAAACCTTCACCGAGTTTCTGGGAAGCCTGCGCTAGTAGTGGCGCGTGCCAGCGGCCTACTTGCTTTCCGGAGTCGCCGTCTCGAGCGGCGAGGGCTGGCTCGCGAAATACTCCGCGACCGCCTCGATGTCCTCGTCGGTGGCGAGAAGCCGGGCCATGCTGTCCATGACCACGTTCTTCCGCCGGCCGTTTTTATAGGCGGTCAACGCCTGTTCCAGATAGTCGGCGTGCTGGCCGGCGAGCACCGGCGGCTTGGGATCGAGCGGCGAGGCGACGCCCAAGCCGTTCACGCCGTGGCACGCTCCGCAGGCAGCTGCCTGCTTCGGCACGGTGCCGACGACTTTGTCGGACGGCTTCGTGGGCTCACCCTGCAGATACGCCGCAATGTCCACGATATCCTGATCGGACAGCGATGAGGCCTGGGCGTGCATGGTCGCATGCGGCCGATCGCCGTCCTTGTATTCGTGGAGCGCCGCGACGATGTATGCCGCATGCTGATGGCGCAGCTCCGGCACGCTGTAATCGGGATAGGCGTTCCTGTAGTTGTCGATCCCGTGGCAGCCGTAGCAGGTGTAGAAAAGCTCCTTTCCCTTCACAGGATCGGGTGTCGACGTGCCGCTTTGCGCCTGGGCGGACAGCGATACACTCGAGCTCAAAAGGATCGCGCCTGCAAGCCACGCCACGCCGTTCAATCGCCAGAACATGTAATTCTCCGAGCCCCGGGGTCCAAACAAGACCGCTGATGTTAAAGAGTGAGCGGCGAAAATGCCACTCGTGCGTCGAAATGCAGTGATTTGCACCGTCGGCCCGATGCGTCCCGGCTCAAGCCGCGCGATCGTGCTTCTTGAGATACACCAGCAAGAGCGACAGCGCGGCCGGCGTCAACCCGGGAATGCGCGCCGCCTGGCCCAAGGTCTGCGGCCGCACGGAGTGGAGCGACTGGCGCGCCTCGTTCGACAATCCGCCCACCTTGGCATAGTCGATATCGTCAGGGAGCCGCATGTCCTCGTGGCGCTGCTGCCGGTCGATTTCCTGGCTCTGCCGCTTGAGATAGCCGGAATATTTTGCCTGCACGTCCACCTGCTGCTTGATCTGCTCGGCCAGGCGTTCATCGCTTCGCCAATCCGCGGCGTCTCCTCGTTCGGCAGCCGCGGGCGCGGGCACGGCCTCTCCCAAGTCGTCATAGGAAAGCTCGGGGCGGCGCAGAAGCTCGAACGCGCGGACCTCGCGTTGCAAGGGCTGCTCGAGCTTCGCGAGCAGGGCGGCGTCCACCCGGTCCGGCCGCACCAGCGCGGCGGACAAGCGATCGATCTCGGCTTCGACGGCGCCGCGCTTTCGAACGAAAAACTCCCAGCGTGCCTCGTCCACCAATCCGAGCTCGCGGCCGCGCGCGGTGAGGCGCAGATCCGCGTTGTCCTCGCGCAGCGAGAGCCGATACTCGGCGCGGCTGGTGAACATGCGATAGGGCTCGGGCGCACCGCGGGTGATGAGGTCGTCGACCAGCACGCCCAGATAGGCCTCGCTCCGTTTCGGGCACCAGGGATCGCGCCCGGCGGCCGCCAGCGCGGCGTTTGCTCCCGCCAAGAGCCCCTGAGCCGCGGCTTCTTCATAGCCCGTGGTGCCGTTGATCTGCCCCGCGAGAAACAAGCCGCCGATGAGCTTGCTCTCCAAGCTGGATTTGAGTCCGCGAGGATCGAAGAAGTCGTATTCGATGGCATATCCCGGCCGCGTGATGTGTGCGCGCTCGAAGCCGCGAATGGAGCGCACGAATTCATACTGCACATCGAACGGCAAGCTGGTCGAGATGCCGTTGGGATAGATCTCGTGCGTGTCGAGGCCCTCCGGCTCGATGAAGATCTGATGCGACGTTCGATCCGCGAAACGCATCACCTTGTCTTCGACCGACGGACAGTAGCGGGGCCCGGTGCCCTCGATGAGACCGGTGAACATCGGTGAGCGGGCGCTCGCACCGCGGATGATGTCGTGCGTGCGCTCGTTGGTCGCGGTGATGTGGCAGGGGATCTGCCGCGGATGCGCGGCGCGCGTGGAGAGGTACGAGAACACCGGACGCGGATCATCGCTATGCTGTTCCCTGAGGCCCGCAAAATCGATGCTGCGGCCATCGATCCGCGGCGGGGTTCCGGTCTTCAACCGCCCCACTTGCAACGGCAGTTCGCGCAAGCGTTCCGCGAGCGCATTGGAGGGCGGGTCGCCGGCGCGTCCGCCCGCGTGGCTTTCGAGGCCCACGTGAATCCGGCCGCCGAGGAACGTGCCGACCGTCAGAACCACGCTCGAGGAGCGGAACTCGACGCCGCTCGCAGTGAGGCAACCCGCCGCGCGCTCGCCGTGCACGATGAGGTCCGCCACCTCTTGCTGGAAGATCGAAAGGTCAGGCTGAGTCTCGAGCATCCGCCGGATGGCACGCTTGTAGAGCTGACGATCGGCTTGTGCCCGAGTCGCGCGTACCGCCGGACCCTTGCTCGCGTTCAGGGTGCGAAACTGAATGCCGGCCTGGTCGGCCGCGAGCGCCATGGCACCGCCGAGCGCATCGATCTCCTTGACCAGATGCCCCTTGCCGATCCCCCCGATGGCGGGATTGCAGCTCATTTGCCCCAAGGTCTCGATGTTGTGGGTGATGAGGAGCGTGCGCCGCCCCATGCGGGCGGCCGCGAGCGCGGCCTCGGTCCCGGCATGGCCGCCGCCGATCACGATCACGTCATAGTGAGATGCGAAACGCATGGCCCTGAACCGGAATCTCCCGAGACTGCAAGCTCGCCGAACAGCCTCACAGTTTAAACCGGCCGGCGGCAATCCACCAAAGCGCTTGCCGGAAAAGCCGGGGAACCAACCGCGGCCGGCCCCGCACTAATAGCGCATGTCCCTGCGAGCCCCCCTGGCTTCCATCTTGCTGGCCTTTGCGATAGGGTCCGCCTGCACCCTGCTTCTGCCGGTATCAGGGGCGGCGGCGGCCGCGGACGATGAACCCCAGATCGGGCGGCCGGCCCCCGATTTCAGCGCGACGGACAGCGATGGCAAAGTCCGCCGGTTGGCCGATTTTCGCGGCAAGACGGTGGTGCTGGAGTGGACCAACGCGGATTGCCCCTATACGCGCAAGCACTATTCCAGCGGCAATATGCAGAATCTGCAGGAGCTCGCCCGGCAGCGCGGCGTGATCTGGCTGTCGGTGATTTCCTCCGCGCCCGGGAAGCAGGGCTACGTGAGCGGGCCCGAGGCGGACGCCTTGAGCCGTTCCCGCCACGCCGTGCCCACCGCGGTGCTGCTCGATCCGTCGGGTGATCTCGGGCGCCTCTATCACGCGAAGACCACCCCGCACCTGTTCGTCATCGATGCTCGAGGCGAGCTCAAGTACATGGGAGGCATCGACAGCCTCGCCACCCCGGACGTGGCCGACATCCCGCGTGCCGAGCCCTACTTGAAAGAGGCGCTGCTGGCGGTGGTCGACGACAAGCCGGTCGCTCACCCCGTCACCCGGCCCTACGGCTGCAGCGTCAAGTACCAGTGAGCCGGCGGGGGCCGCTCGCGCCCCGCTTCGCTCCTCGCGCCCCGCCTCGCTCCTCGCTCCCCGCCTCGCTCCTCGCTCCCCGCCTCGCTCCCCACGCCCCGCCCCGCTCCCCGCCGCTCGCTCCCCACGTCGACGCGCCGCGCCCTATTCGACCGCGACGGGAATCCCCGCGAATTTTCCG
>DASYAC010000280.1:0-11321 GCA_036501585.1 Steroidobacteraceae bacterium | reverse complement strand
CACGATAAGTTAACTCGAGGGGCTCACCGCTGCTTGCGGCAAGCAGGGCGGGATGGGCTATGATCGATCATCATCGAAAACCGGATTCGCGCTGGGAGTTGCACGTGAAATTACGCCTGCCGTCGATCGAAGAGTGGGCCGCCTTTTTGATGCTCGCGTTGTGTTCCACCGCATCGTACGCGGTGCCCGTGTCGCGCATCCAAGTCCGCATCGTCACCGGTGTGGCGGACCTCGCGGCGGGCAGCTATTTGGAGCTTCGCATCTACGAGGTCGGCAAGACCGTCAAGCGTGTGGCGCTGACTCATGGCGAGGCTTGGCCGCGCGACTCGACCCGGATCATTCCGCTGACCCTGAACGAGGCCATCGATCCTCGCAACGTGCAGCGCTTCAGCTTGTACTACCGCGCTGCGAACCCCTTGTCGCCGCCCTGGGAAGTCGTCGCGGCGGACGTCGACCTGTCGGCGGGACATGAGCCGCAGCAACTGCTGCTCGACACCACGTTGTCGGGAGAGATTGCGCGGCAAGGCGAGCTCGCGACGCTCGATCGCGACGCGGGCACCATGACCTGCATGAGCGATGCGGATTGCGACGATCAAAAGGCCTGCAACGGACTGGAACGCTGCGCGCCTCACTCGCCGGGTGCCGATGCCCGCGGCTGCGTCGCCGGCAGTCCGAAGGTGTGTCCGGTGAACCAGATCTGCGCGGAGGGCCGGGGTTGCGTCGGGGCGGGAATATCGAAACCGCCTGCATCCTCCAAATAGCGTCCGTCGGGCGGTCGGCGCCCGCGGTCAATTCGCGCCGGTCAACAGCATCGAGTGAGCGATCGGGCCGGGCAGCAGGGATGTCGGCCGCCCTTGGGCCCAGTCGCTGAAACCCGCGCGATAGAACGGCGAGAGGGGATTGCCGCTCTGGCCACCCGGCATGTGGAAGTAACCGTCCTGTTCGTGTCCCGGAGCGACGCTGAAGCGCTCCGAAGCCCCATAGCCGGGTCCCTGGATCCGCGGCATGTCGTGCCGGCCCCCGGGCAGCGAGACCGTCGGCATGTCCAGAAATCGGGCGAGAAACGGCAGCGCCGAGGAGAGCGGATGCGCGACGTGGAGCGCGTTGACGGTTCCCCAGGTGCAGGAGGCGAGATCCGCGCAACCGGCGGGCAATCGTTCGCTCGCCGTCAATGCATCCCGCAGGAAGGCGTCCCAATCCGCGTAGTCGGACGAGAGGAGATTCGCCGGCCGCTCCTGCATCAATCGCCACAGCGGTCCTTCGAAGGAATCGGGGATCTCGAATTCGAAATCGGGCGCAAGCCGTCGAGCGGGGGCGATGAGCATGTAAAACGCCCGCGCCTCGACCTGGAGCCGAAAGGCGTTCACCAGACGATAGGCCGAATCGCCCGGCAAGGCGTGCCCGCTCCAGCGCGCCAGCACATCGTGCGCGGCGCCCGCGCCGGGATCGCCCCGCGTGCGTGCCTGCTCGATCGCCACGCTCATCAACGCGCGCCAGCGCTCGAGAAACACGGCACGATCGTCCAATTGGATCGACAGGCTCGAGAGCGGGGTGAACGGGGGACGGGCATCGTAGAGATCAGCCTTGATTTGCGCGGCGCGCGCGCCACGGTCCATGCCGTCATCGCCGATCAGCGCGCCGTCGTTGCCGCCGACCACCCGCGCGTTCGCGGACCAGAGCAGGCCGTCCGGCGGATCGAGCACATGCGGCTGATCCGCCGCGTCGATCCATCCGTCGAATCCGACGCCCGCATCGGTCGAGGCCCACGGCAGATCCAGATCCGGCGCCGCGCGCCGCGGCAGGCGACCGGCGAGCGCCCAGCCGATGTGGCCCTCGCTGTCGGCGACCATGAGATTCTGTCCGGGGATCCCAAATCGCGCCGCGGCCCGTACGGCCTCGGCCGCGGAACGAATGCGCTCCAGAGCCATGATGTCGAGATTGATCGCGGCGGGGTCCTGCGCGGTCCATTCGAACGCGTAGGGCCGGCCCTGCCAGTCCTTGCCCAGCACAGGGCCCCATTCGCTCACGGCCACCCGAAGATGCTCGGTCGCGGCGCCCTTGACCGCGATCGCCTCATCGACGTATCGCAGCTTGTGAGGGCCGCCGGCTGTCGCATAGGCATCGCGGTCGTTCGCCACCGGCACCAGCCGGATGATTCGGGAAAATTGTCCGTAGCTGTTGGTGAAGCCCCAGGCGATGTGCCCGTTGCTTCCCGCGACGATGGTCGGCGCTCCGGGCAGGGTGACCCCGACGGCGTCGAAAGCGCCGTCGCCCATCTGCCGCAACCTGACCCGATACCAGATGATGGGCACTCGGAAGTCCAGATGCATGTCGTTGGCGACGATGGCAGCGCCGTTCGCAGTCCGCGATCCCGCGACTGCCCAGTTGTTGCTGCCCAAGGCGAGCTGGCGCAACACCCGCTCGGGCGGCTGCACGGGCAAGCCCGTGAGTTTGCGCAAATCGACCTCCGCCGCCTGGGGAACTACCGGTGCCGCGGCGTGGCTTCCGTCGACCGCCGCCTCCCAGTCGGTCGCGCCCGCTTCCAGGAATCGCCACAGGCCTTCCGGAAGCGCCGACCGCAGCAGTCCGCGCTGCAACTGGCCGTGACCGGAATAATCTTGAAGCTGCAGGAACATGGCATGCACGCACAGGATCGTGTCCTCGTCGCGCCACGGCTCGGGCCGCCTGCCGAGCAGCCAATATTCGAACGGGCGGCTCCGCAGCGACTCGAGTCCGGCGTTCACGCCGTCGGTGTACGCCCGGAGCAAGGCAAGGCTGGACGCGTCGGTCCCGGAGATGACCCGGGCGGCGACATCGCGAAATCGATGCACTCGCATCTTCCGGTCCTCCGGCAGAAGCGAAGGACCGAGAAGCGCGGACAGTTCGCCCGCGGCGGCGCGGCGCATCAGATCCATCTGGAAGAACCGATCCTGACCGTGCAGATAACCGACGGCCCGCGCGAGGTCCGCGCGACTGCGTCCCGTGAGGGTCGGAACACCGGCCGCGTCGCGCTCGATGGTCACGGAGGCGGTGAGTCCCGGAAGTTCCGCCCGGCCATCGATGACGGGGACACTGGCGCGCAGCGTGAACCAGGCGGCCGCCGCGGCCGCGAGCGCCAAAGCGCCCAGCGAAGCCGCAATTCGCGACAGATGCGCGCGCATCATTGCGCGCGACTTTTCGAAGCGACACCCTGACGTTCACATCCATGCTGCCGGGTGTCGGCCCGAATTATCCGATCGATGATTTCGAGAAGCGCTGGCGGGCTAGGCGATCCATATTGCGATATGTCAAGCATCGATGTTCTCCCGGATGATCGCCCGCTGCCACGTTCCGGCCGCGCGCGCGGCGCTGATTCGCATTCAGGCATCTTAGTGCACGATTGCACGCGCCGGAGAACTCGGTGACAATCCTTTCACAAGAACCGGGCATCGGGGAGATTGCGCGCATGAAAAAATCCTTTACGTTGTATGGCCGGCCCGGCTCAGGTTCGCTCGCCGTTCAAGTCGCGCTGGAGGAGTCGGCGGTTCCCTACGAACGCGTGTGGGTGGGGCGCGAAGCGGCGGATGTGGAGCGCTTCCGCAAGATCAATCCCACCGGCAAGGTACCTGCGCTCGAATTGCCGGAGGGAACCATCATGTTCGAATCCGCGGCGATGCTCATCCACCTGGCGCTCGAGAACGATCAGGCAAAGCTCGGGCCCCCACCCGGTACACCCCGCCACGCGATCTTCTTGCAATGGATGAGCTTCATGTCGGCGAACGTCTACGAGGCGGCGCTGCGCTACTTCTATTCGCCGCGTTACTCGGTGCGCGGAGAGGCGGACGCGGCCGCGATACGCGAACAGGCTGCGAGCGACTACGCCTCGTATCTGACGCTCATCGGGCGTGCGCTCGATCCGTACGTGCTGGGAGCCGATTACTCGGTCGCGGATGTCTATCTATACATGCTCGCTTCCTGGTTTCCGGAGAAGGAGAGCCTGTTCGCGCGGGAACCCGCGCTCGGAGCTCACGCGGCGAAGGTGTCGATGAGGCCCGCGGTGGTCAAGGTCGAGGCCGATCACGCCGAGAGCGGATAGACACGCGCCCTGCGTCAACCCATAGAGAGCCGCACTAGCCTGACTTGCGGGTGCGCCGTGAAAACGTGCGCTTTCTGTGATCCGTTTGGGGTGGATAATGGTGACAGGCTCGCGCAATCGGGTTCGCGCTCGTTTTGGATCGCGACTATCCTTGATTATCGCGGTTTGGTATAATTATACCGATTGTGGATATTTAGAGATATTTGATGGATAGCCCGAAGGACATCTGGCACTTTGCCCGCCCGCTTCTCGCCAAGCAATAGCAGCGCAATTGTTTTCGCCCCGATTGCCGCGAATATTTCATCTACGAGAATACAGGCCGGAGGATCACCCTCCACAGCACAATACGTTCCCGCGAATTGTTCGGCGGCAATTATTCACAGCCGACCGAGGTTGGTTGCCAAGCGCCCGCCACCAATCATCGAAATGCTCTTCAGCAAGTAACCCCGACTAATCCTTCGAGAGCTGCGCCTGCGGCGATCGCCAGCCGCCCCCGAGCGCCTTGATCAGCAGAACGCTCGCGCTCATGCGGCGTGCTTGGATGTTGACGGCGGAGATCTGTGCCTGCAGTGCCGCCGTCTCGGCGGTCGCCACCTCGAGGAACGTGACGATTCCCGCGTCGTAGCGATCCTGCGCCTGCTGCAACGCCGTTCTCGTGGCCTGAACGGCGGCCGCATCGGTGTCGCTCTCCGATTGCAGCTGGCGGAGCGCGGCCAGATTGTCCTCGACGTCCTGATAGGCGGTAATCACGGCATTGCGATAGTCCGCCACCTGCTCCTCATAGGCTGCCTGCGCCTGGGCCGTCTGCGCGACGAGACGGCCGCCCTCGAAGATCGGCAGCGACACTTGCGGACCCACCGACCAGAATCGGCTCGGCATGTCGAGCAGATTGGACGTTCGCGTGCTTTCGAATCCGCCGGTGGCGCCCAGAGTGAACTGCGGGAAATACGCGGCCCGCGCGACTCCGATCTGCGCGTTCGCGGCGGCCACGCGGCGTTCGGCCTCGGCGATGTCCGGCCTGCGTTCGAGCAGCGTCGAGGGCAGCCCGGGATCTATCGGCGGCGGCCCCACTTCGCTCGGCAGGGCGTTGACGCTCAAGCTGAACGTCGACGGGCTCTCGCCGACCAGCACGGCGATGGCGTGCTCGGCTTGCGCGCGCTGCAAGCGGACATCGGCAGCCTGCGTCAGGGCGTTGTCCAGCTGCGCCTGGGCCTGGGCCACGTCGGCCAGCGCCGCCGCACCGCCCTCGAAGAGGTGGGTGACCAGGCCGAGAGATTTCTTGTAGTCCTCCACGGTTTGATCGAGCAATTTGACCTCGGCGTCGTCGGCCCGCATGTTGAAGTAGTCCTCCGCCAGCTGCGCCCGGAGCGAGAGCTCGATCGAGGCCAGGTCGGCGGCACTCGCCTGGCGGTTGGCACGGGCGGCCGCGACCTCGTTGCGTACGCGGCCCCACAGATCGATTTCATACGAAAAATCCGCCCCGACCAAAAAGTCGTTGACCGTCGCTGGATAGCCGGGTAGCGACTTCGGCGCGTTCTCCGAGAAGCGTTCGCGGGTGGCATAGGGATCGGCGGTCAGCGACGGAAATAAGTCGGCCCGGGCAATACGATATTGCGCGCGGGCCTGCTGGAGCCGCGCAAATGCGGCCTTCAAAGTCAGATTGGAATCGCCGATCCTGTCCTCGAGCACGCTCAGCTCGGCGTCCTCATATACCGTCCACCAGGCGCCTCGCGGCGCGGCGTCCTGAGGCTGCGCGATCTTCCAATCGCCCGCTTCCTTGTACTGCTCGGGAGCTTTGGCCGTGTCCGGGACCTTGTAGGGAGGTGCGAAGGAGCATCCCGCGGCCGCGGCGCAGGCAATGGTCGCAACTCCTAGGAACGCGCGTCTCATGAGGCGGGACGGGCGCCGCTCTGGCCGGAGGGAGGCGATGCGATGCGCACCTGCATGCCCTCCTCGATGGAGTCCGGCGGGTTGACCACGACGGCATCGTCCGGATCGAGTCCGTGCAGTACCTCGATGGTCTTGCCGAAGTCCCGGCCCTGATCGATGTCCTTGAGCTTGATCTTGTGGTCGCGGTCGACGACGGCGACCTCGAGATTCTTGCCGCGAAACAGCACGGTGTTGGAAGGCAGCCGCAGCGTCTCCATGCTGGACGGGAGCTTGAAATGAATCTCGGTATAGGATCCGGGGAAGAGCTGCGCCTCGCGATTGTCCAGCTGCAATTCCACCTGCAGGGTTCGTGCCGTGGGATCGAGCGCGTTGGACGTACGGATGGTATCGGCGGCATAGGTGACGCCCGGGCGTTCCGCAAAGTGCAATTCCGCCTTGAGTCCGGTCGCGGTGGCCGCCGCGTACGCTTCCGGCACCTGCGCGTAAATGCGCAACCGGTGGATGTCGGCCAAACGGAACAATTCGGTTCCCGCCGCCTGTCCGGCGTTGATGAGATAGCCTACGTCGGTGTTGCGGGCCGTGATGACGCCGTCGAACGGGGCGACCACCCGTTTGAAGGACTCGAGGTCCTTGAGCCGGGCGACGTTCTGCTCGGCCGAATCCACCGTGGTCCTCTTGGCGGCGGCGTCGGCCGCGCGATTGTCCGCGTCCTGTTTGGAGACCGCCTGGGTCTTGAGCAAACCCTGCCAGCGCTGGTTGGTGATGACGGATATCGCGAGGTTTGCCTGTGCCGTCGCCAGATCCGCGCGCGCCTGCGCCAGCTCCTTGTCGACCTCCGGGGTCTCGATTTCCGCCAGGAGATCGCCCTTGTGGACCCGGGCGCCGATGTCGGTGCGCCAGCTCTTGAGGTAGCCGCTGGTTCTCGCGTAGATCGGCGATTCGATGTAGGCCTGCACGATGCCGGGCAGGACCAGTTCGTCTCCGGCTCCGCTCAGCTGCGGTTTCGCCGTGACGACGGTCGTGACGGCGTCTTGCAGAGACGACTTGCGCAGTTCGGAGCGCGTCTCGAGGCGGCTGACGATGCCCCACACGGCGAGAGCCGCGGCAATGATGCCGACGATGAGGGCGTAGCGGCGTATTCTGCGTCCGAGCTCCTCGCGCCGGCCGGGATCCATGGGTGGATGCGGGCTGCGCCGGTCGCGATGGGCCGGTTCGCCGTCCGATCCCCGTGAAGGGTCATCCCGATCAGCCATGAACGCTCTCCGAATTTTCGATGCCGCGCGACTTGCGGCCATGTATCAGGGTGAACACCGTCGGCACGA
The DNA here is from genome assembly GCA_036501585.1 of Steroidobacteraceae bacterium. Classification (GTDB taxonomy): domain Bacteria; phylum Pseudomonadota; class Gammaproteobacteria; order Steroidobacterales; family Steroidobacteraceae; genus Bog-1198. The sequence continues at coordinate 4,034 of DASYAC010000280.1, read as the reverse complement.
AGAATAATGTCGCGATCGTGGCGAAGATCAGTCCTCCGATGACGGCGCGCCCGAGAGGGGCATTCTGTTCCCCGCTCTCGCCCAGTCCCAAAGCCATGGGAATCATGCCGATGATCATGGCCGTGGCCGTCATGATGACCGGTCGCAGGCGCGTGAAGCCTGCCTCCAGCGCGGCTTCCCTTGCGCTCTTCCCCTCCGTCATCTGTTCCCGGGCGAAGCTGATCACGAGGACGCTGTTCGCCGTGGCGACTCCCATGCACATGATGGCCCCGGTGAGGGCCGGGACGCTGACCGTGGTATGGGTCAAAAACAGCATCCACACGATGCCCGCCAAGGCGGCGGGCAGGGCGGTGATGATGATCAACGGGTCCAGCATCGATTGGAAATTCACGACGATGAGCATGTAGACCAGGATGATGGCGCCGATCAGGCCGAGAAGCAGGCCGCGGAACGACTGTTGCATGGTCTCGACCTGGCCCTTGAGGTGGATGGTCGACCCCTTGGGCAAATCCTTCCTGGCCTCATCGATGACCTTGTCGAACTGCGCGGCCACGAATCCCAGGTCGGTGCCCTGCACGTCGCCGTAGATGTCGAAGGCGACCTGGGCGTTGTAGTGGCTGACGACGGCGGGGGCCACGCTGTGGTGCATGGCCGCCACGTTCGAGAGAATCTGCGAGGTGCCGTCGGCGGCCGGAACGCTGCCCGTGGTCTGGCTGAGCGGCGTATTGCCGAGATCGTTCAGCGAGGTCAGACGATATTGCGGCGTTTGGGCGACCACGTTGTACTGGGTGCCCGTCTTCGGGTCGATCCAGAAGGACGGGGTGGTCTGAAAGCTTCCCGAGAGCGAAATCAGCATATTGGACGCGACGTTCTGCTGGGTGAGGCCGAGGAACTCGGCCTTCGTGCGGTCGACGTCGACATTGATCTGAGGGTAGTCGTACGGCTGTTGAATGTGCAAGTCCACGGCGCCCGCGATGCCGGTGAGCTTTCGCAACAGGGACTTCGTGAACTCGCGATTGGCCTCGACATTCGGCCCGACCACCTGCACGTCCAAGGGCGAGGGAAGGCCGAAATTCAAGATCTGGCTGACGATGTCGGCCGGCAGGAATTGGAATTGCGTCGAGGGAAACGAGGCCGCCAGCCGGTTGCGCAGCTCGCGCTGGTAATCGTCCAGAGAATGGTGCTTCTTGGTGAGGTTGATGAATACGTCGGCATCGCCCGGTCCCACCGGCGCCGAGGTGCTGTAGGCCAGATTGATGCCGCTGTACGGCAAGCCGAGCGTATCCACGATGGAGGTGATCTCGCCGGGCTTCACGGTCTCGCGGATGAGCCTTTCCACCTGGTCGCAAAGCACCGCCGTGGCCTCGATGCGTGTTCCGGTGCTTGCCCGAAAATGCAGCTTGAGCTGGCCCGCATCCACGGTCGGAAAGAAGTCCTGGCCGAGACCGGGCAGCGGACCCAGCGGAAATGCCAGGAGCGCGGACGCCGCCATGGCGACCAGGAAAATCGCCGCGAACGGCGGGCCGCTGTCGATCGCCAGGCTGAGAAGCTCCCGGTAGACGCCCCGCACGCGCTCGAACCCCCGCTCGAAGCGTTCTTGAAAGCGCGCCAGGCGGCCCTTCCGCCCCGAGGAGGCCTCGTCCTTCTTCTTCAGCCAGAATTTCGCGAGCGTCGGAATGAGGGTCCGCGAGAGGATGTACGACGCCAGCATCGCAAACACCACCGCCTCCGCCAGCGGGATGAACAGGTATTTGGCGATGCCGGCGAGCTGGAACATCGGGACGAACACGATGCAGATCGACAACGTCGATACCAGGGCGGGGAGGGCGATCTGATGGGCGCCGTCGAGAATCGCCTGCTCCACCTCGGCGCCCTGTTCGAGGTGGTAATTGATGTTCTCGATGGTCACCGTGGCATCGTCGACCAGGATGCCGACGGACAGCGCGAGGCCTCCCAGGGTCATGATGTTGATGGTTTCGCCGAGCGCCGCGAGGCAGGCGACCGAGGTGAGAATCGACAGCGGTATCGAGATCGTGATGATCAAGGTGCTGCGCCAGCTTCCCAGGAACAGCAGGATCAACAGGCCCGTCAGGCCCGCCGCGATGATGCCTTCCCGGATGACGCCGGCGATCGCGGCGCGCACGAAGACGGACTGATCGCTCAGGGCCACGAGCTTCAGGCCCTTGGGCATGGTGGCGCGCGCGAGGGGGAGCCTGGAGTTGATGCCGTCGATGATGTCGAGCGTCGAGGCGTTGCCGGTCTTCAGCACGTTCATCACGATGGCGCGCTTGCCGTCGACCCGCGCGATGTTGGTCTGCGGCGGGTAACCGTCGCGAACATGGGCTACATCGCGGACATAGAGCACCCCGCCGTTGCGCGCCCTGATCGGCAGGTCGTTCAACTGATCGAGTTGAGCCGGGCTCGCATTCAACTTGACGAAGTACTCCTTGCCGCCGACCTTTTCGGTGCCTGCGGGCAGGATGAGGTTCTGGGAGCTGATGGCGCTCACCACGTCGGAGGCAGCGATGCCGCGCGCCCGGAGCTGCCGCGGATCGAGGTCGACCTGCACATCGCGCTGTTTGCCGCCGTACGGATACGGGATGGAGGCGCCGGCGACCGTGGCGAGCTGGGTGCGAAGGATGTTGTTGCCGAGGTCGAAGATCTCCTGCTCGGGAATGGATTCGCTCGACAGAGCCAGCTGCAGAATCGGCACGCTGGAGGCGTTGTACGACAGCACGAACGGAGGCGTGGTCCCGGGCGGAGCCGACTGCAGCTGGGTTTGGGATACCGCGATGATCTGGGCCATCGCCAAATCCTTGTCGGCCCTCGGCTGAAAGAAATATTTGACCACGGCCTCGCTGTTGACCGATTGCGACTCCGTATGCTCGACATCGTTGACGACCGTCTGTGCCGAGCGCTCGGAGAACAAGACGATGCGGTCCGCCATTTCCTCCGGCAGGAGGCCCGTGTACCGCCAGATCACCGCCGCGATCGGGATCTTGATGTCGGGAAAGATGTCGGTGGGGGTCTTGAGGATCGAATAAACGCCCAGGAATACGATCAGCACGGCCAGCATGATGAACGTGTACGGCCGTTGCAGGGCTACTCTAACGATCCACATGGTCCACTCCGGGCCCAGATCCTCGCACGATTACGGGTGTTGCAATCAGATCGCGCTCTCGTGGTCCTTGTCCTACCCGAATTGGCGGCCCGGCGCGCATGACATCGTCTGCGGTGTCCTGAATAATTTTAGCGCACAAAACGATTGTGCAGAAGCGCGGCCCGGCCGCGAACGACACCAATGAAGGAGAGAGCGATGAAAAAAATATGGGCGCTGGCCGTCCTCGTAAGTCCCCTGGCGCTCGCGCCGCTCGCGTTCGGCGCGGACGATCCGGATGCGACTTTCTACAAAAAAGCGACTGAAGGCGGAATCTTCGAGATCGACACCGGAAACCAGGCCGCGAAGGCGTCCAACAGCCAGCAGGTCAAGGATTTCGGTTCCATGCTGGTCACCGATCACACCGCGGCGAACGACAAATTGCAGGGAATCGCCGCGTCGAAGAACATTTCACTGCCGACCACGGCGAGCGTCGGAGAGATGACGCAGAAGGCCAAACTGGACGTGCTCACCGGCGACGCCTACGACAAATCCTTCATCAACACCCAGATCAAGGCTCACGAGCAGGCGATTGCGCTGTTCAAGAAGGAAGCGACGAGCGGTCAGGACGCCGACGCCAAGGCTTTCGCCGCCGCCACTCTCCCGACGCTCAGGAAACACCTCACGGAAGCACGCTCCATCGCCTCACAGGCGGGCTACACCAAGTAGCCTCCGGCAGACGGATCCGGCGCGCGCCGACAGGACCCGGCGCGCGCTGGCAGGACCCGGCGGCGCGCTGGGACGACCCGGCGGCGCGCATCGCCCGGGCTTGTTTATGTCGAGGCTCATCCCCGCGCGCCCGGGTCGCGCCGCAGCGCCTGTGCCATGCAGTGAATGCCGCCGCCGGTCTTCGATATTTCGCTCATGTCCACTTCCG
>DASYAC010000279.1:0-23034 GCA_036501585.1 Steroidobacteraceae bacterium | reverse complement strand
ATCTGATCGAAGACACACCAATTCCGATGCAGAGTAAGCGGTGGGTCGTGGTCGCGCCAGGGGGCGCGAGTTCCTCCCGCCTGCTACTCGCGCGCGCGGTAGGCGACGAGCAATCGTCGCGCATTGGGAATCAAACCGGGGGACGCGTGTTATTGTTTCTTTACACCGATAACTTCTGGCGCGACTTTCGCGAATACAAGTCAAAAGGAATCGCATTCGTCCGGGAACCGAAGGAAGAAGAATACGGAACGGTAGCAGTATTCAAGGATCTCTACGGAAACCTGTGGGATCTCCTTGAACTCCGAACGCCGGCGAAAATCGGATGATCGAGGCCACGAACTTTCGACCTGAATTTTCGGCCTCGACCCCTTGCGGCCGGTGGTGCTATTCAGCAGGGCGACCGGCTGTAATTGGCCGACTGCCGCCGGATGCCTTTGCCCTGAGCCGGCCACTCGGACTTCCCGCCTTCGGAACTGTCGTCCCCTCGCCGTGATCGACCCGAAGCCGTCCATGCCACCGTCGGCTTTCCGGTGAGCCAGAGGGATGGTGGGAGGCGTGGTGTTCCGACGGCATCGGCGCTACTCCATGTGCTCGATGTCTTTGGGCATTTGCACCCAGGAATGCATCCGCTCTTCATAGACAGAGACAGTCGGGCCCGGGAACGACGGCTCGGCGAATGCGCCGACAGGGATGGCAACGTGCTCCTCGCGGCCTTCAGTCACGTAGTGGACCGTCGCACCGCAGTTTGGGCAGAAGCTGAATATGGTCCGGCTCGCTTCATCGCCGACGCGAATGAACTGCTTCGAGGCTCCGCTAATGGTCACCGAGCTCGCAGGGAACCGCGCGTTGGCCGCAAAGACACCGCCAGTCCTGCGTTGGCAGGCGAGGCAGTGGCAAACGGAGACACGATCCGGGTCGGCAGAAGTGATTGCCGAGAGTTGGCCGCAAGAGCAAGAGGCAGTGCGTACTGGCATTGATGGCCTCCGACGTGGGGTGGCAGATTCTGCGAGGATAGCCGCTAAGTAACCTGCCCTGTTCTTCGAGCAAGAATCCGCTGAACGAAGGCGGGACCGGAGAGGCATTTCCCGGGGCGTGGAAAACATGGGCGCGACGCATGCGTCGCGCGGGTGGCCAGGGATGGCCCCCCGGGCTTGCGCGAAGCAGGGACTGCGCAGCGCAATGGATTCACGGCGGCCCGGGAAATGCCTCTCCGGTCCCGCCTTCGCTCAACAGAGTCCGAAGGTCGAAGCCCAGCTCAGGCCCAAAGCGTCTTCAGCCGACTCACCATCAACCCCCGCACCAGCCCGAGCTGATTGTCATCCGAAGTGAACAGCGGCGGATTCCTCCGCAACATCCGCCAGCGCTCCGCCCGCAAGATGCGCTGCAGATACTCGATGTTGCGATCGATCGCCTCGAGGTAGGGATTCCTGCCCTCGAACATCGGCTCGAGGAATCGATAAGCGCGCTCGAACTCGCCGTCGAGCCTCTCGGTGCGGGTCTCGCGGACGAACCTCGGCGTCTGGCGCAGCAGGTCGAGACCGGAGCTGTACCGGACCTGCATCGTCCCGTCGCTCCCGGGAGCGGCGGCGATGCCGCCGAGCACGAACTCCGGATAGAGCCGGTCCCGGCACTTCTCCAGGTAGCACCGGTCCGCCATCTGCGCGATCAAGTCGGCGGTCCCGAGCAGGTATCCGAGCCTGCGGTCCCGGCCGTCCGCGAGCTGGATCTGACTGAGCTTTATCTCGTAGCCGGTGAAATGCACGATCCGCGTCGAGATGGGAATCCAGGCATCCATGCCGATGCTCGGCAGGAACCGCGCGAGGAACCGCGCGCTGCGAGTCACGTGATAGAGCGTGAACTCGGCGCCGTTGCGATGCTGACGATCGTCGAACTCGCGGATGTAGCCTGCGTCGTGAAACAGGGAGGTGACCAGCGACATGACGGCCCGCTCGGCACCGACGCGTTGAGGGGGCTCGACGGTGGACTCGTATCCCACCAGGAGACGCGCCATCGCCAAAGTCATGTCGAGGGAATGCTGCCTATCGTGATAGACGGTATCCACTCCAAAGTATCCCGGCATGCGGCCCGAGAACAGACGCTCGAATTCCTCGAACGCGACCGCCACACGATCGTAGGACTCGCCGGGCCAGCCGATCGCGAAGAGCTCGCGCACGGCTTGAGACACGGCGGCCGTGGAGCTCACTTGAACGGAGTTGGTGACGTCGTAATCGTTACGGCGAAGATCGTACATCGGGCAAAGTGTAATCCCGGGCGGGTACCCCCGCCATGTGCGTGGTTCTCATTGATATGTCAAAGCTTCGCCTACAGCCATGCGGCGCTCCGACTCCCATCGACTTTGCTCAGTAAACCTTGAGGCCCCCGAACTTCCGCCTGATGCGTCGCGCCAAAGTGACATATCCGAGCCAGAATCCGAGCCCGCCCACGGCCAGCACAGCGCATGCCGCGGTACCCGCGCCGACCGAGCGGGGCGCAACCGGCGGCGGCGCCGCGCTCCTCGCGCCGGATTGCCCCGGCGCCGCGAGCGCGGCGTCCAGTTCCGACTGCTTCTCCGCGAGCTCGTGCTGCAGGCGGTCGACTTCGCTGCGCGCCGCCGCTTCGGCGAGCGCAGGAGTGGTTGCGCGGCTGCGGTCGAGCTCTTCTTCGAGCTGCTTGACGCGCACGATCGCCGGCACATTCGTGGTGAGGAACGTGCTCTTGACCCAGCCTGTGACGCCGTCGCCGAGGCGCACCTCCGTGTAGTCGCCGCTGGTCGAGAGCGTTTCGATATTCGCGCCAGAATGCAGGGTCGCCAGGCGCTGACCCTGCTGATTCTGTTCCGAGTAGACGTTGAGGACGAGCTCGTCGGTCACGTAGGCAGTGGCGGCCCGGCCGCTCGCGGCCACCAGCACCATCGCGGCGGCGGCGAGCCGTTTCACGCGGCGATGCCGGTTCGCTTGAGGAGCGGACGCACGTCCGGCGGCCGTCCACGAAAACGCACGAACGCGTCCATCGCGTCCAAGCTTCCGCCGCGCGCCAATATGGAGTCGACGAAGCGGCCTGCGGTCGCGGAGTCGAATATGCCGGCCTCCTCGAACGCCTCGAACGCATCCGCGGCGAGCACTTCCGCCCACTTGTAGCTGTAGTAGCCCGCGGCGTACCCGCCTGCGAAGATATGGGCGAAGCTGGCCGGCATACGATTGAAGGGCGCGGCCGGCGCCACCGCCACTCGTTGGCGGACGCGCTCGAGGGTTTCAGCCACGCGCGCGCCCAAGGCAGGATCGAAGCAGGCGTGCAATTCGAAATCGAAACCGGCGAGCTCGATTTGCCGCAAGGTGTCGAGGGCCGCATTGAACGTGCGCGTACCGAGCAGACGCTGCAGCACGTCCGCGGGGAGGGGTTCCCCGGTTTTCACGTGAGCCGAGATCAGCGGCAGTACCTCGGGGCGCCAGACGAAATTCTCCATGAATTGACTCGGCAGTTCCACCGCGTCCCAGGCGACCCCGTTGATGCCCGCGATGCTGGGATAGGCAACCTGCGTGAGCATGTGATGCAAGCCGTGGCCGAACTCGTGAAAAAGTGTCGTCACCTCGTCGTGCGTCAAAAGCGACGGCGCGGCGCCGAGCGGCGCGGTGAAATTGCACACCAGCTGCGCGACCGGGATGGTCTTGCCCGAGGGGAGCGATTTGGCGACCACGCACTCGTCCATCCAGGCTCCGCTGCGCTTCTCGACGCGGGAGTAGGGGTCGAGATAGAAGCCTGCGACGATGCGTCCATTCGGATCGGTGAGGTCGTAATAGCGCACGCTCGGGTGCCAGACCCTGACACCGGGCCGCTCCCGCACGCTGATGCCGTATAGCCGCTTGGTTACCGCAAACAGGCCCGACAACACCTTGGGCAGCGGGAAATAAGGCCGCAAGGCCTCCTGGGACACCTTGAACCGGCTCTCCTGCAGCCGCTCGCTGAAGTACGCCAGGTCCCAGGCTTCGAGCTTGCGCCCCGCAAATTCCTCGAGGTCCGAGAACTCGCGCCGGGCGGCGGGGCGGCAGCGCCGCGCCAGATCGTCGAGGAAGCCGAGCACCTGCTTGCTGCTCTTCGCCATGCGTGTGGCCAGCGCATAGTCGGCGTAATTCGCATACCCGAGGAGCTCTCCGAGCTCGTGCCGCAGCGGCAGTATCTCCTCCATGATGGGGTTGTTGTCGAAGCGGCCCGCGGACGGTCCGAGCTCCGAGGCCCGGGTGACCCAGGCTTCGTAGATGTCGCGCCGGAGGGTTCTGCTCTCGGCGCTGGTCATGACCGTCATGTAGGTTGGCTGGTCGAGCTTGAACAGCCAGCCCGACCGGCCGGCCTCCCGCGCATCGGCGGCGGCTCGATCGAGCGCGGTCGGGGGCAGTCCTCCGAGCTCCGATTCATCGACGACGCTGCGGGAATAGGCACGGGCGGCATCCAGCACGTTCTCCGAGAACTTGGTGGCGAGGTGCGCCAGCCGTTGCACTACGTCCCGGTAGCGGGCCTTGCGCTCCGCGGGAAGATCGACGCCGGCCAGGCGAAAATCGCGCAGGGCATTTTCGACCACCTTGCGCTGCGCGGGCTCCAGGCGGCTGCCCTCCCGGTCAAGTACCCGGGCATAGCCGGCATGGAGCGCCGTGTTCTGGCCGAGCTCCGAGGAATAGGCCGTCAGCAGCGGCACGCATTCGTTGTACGCCTCGCGCATCGCCGGCGAATTGGCGACGGCGTTCAAGTGGCCGATCGGGCTCCACACGCGGCTCAACCGATAGCTCAGCTCCTCCACCGGAATCACCAGGGAGGCGAACGAGGGGTCGGGCTGGTCGGTCAGCTCGGCCAGCCGGACGCGATTCTCGGCGAGGACCTGCTCGAGCGCCGGACGGGCGTGGGCCGCCTCGATGCGATCGAAGGCGGGCAAGGAGTCCAATTCCAGAAGGGGGTTGTCCACGCCGGAATTCTATCAGACCGATGACAGAGGGCAGACCTGCGGCAGAGGGCAGACCCGCGGCAGCGCGCCGGGCGTGGGGGAGTGCGTATATCATGCGATCCTAGCCCGGAGCGTGAAAGAGCCGTCCTTCACGAATAATCCGCGCCAAGGTCCCTTTGCCCGATTGGAGTTCTCGTGTCCTCAGAAGCGTTCGATCTCATCAGCGTCGGCGGCGGCAGCGGCGGTCTCGCCTCGGCGCAGCGCGCCGCGGAATTCGGTGCGAAGACCGCCGTGATCGAGTCCGGCCGGCTGGGAGGCACCTGCGTGAACGTCGGGTGCGTGCCCAAGAAGGTGATGTGGAACGCCGCCGGCGTCGCCCTGGGTCTCGCCGACGCGGCCGACTATGGCTTCGGTGTCTCGGCCGGCGACCACGACTGGGGTGTCCTGAAGCAGAAGCGCGACGCGTACATCGCCCGATTGAACGCCATTTATGCGCGCAGCCTCGAAGCGAAGGGCGTCGCCCGCCGCCAGGGGGCGGCGAAATTCATCGATGCGCACACGGTCGAGGTGAACGGCGAGCGGCTCTCGGCCAAGCACATCGTCATCGCCACCGGAGGGGTGCCCATGGCCCCTGCGCTCCCCGGGGCGGAGCTTGGAATCACCTCGGACGGCTTCTTCGAGCTCGAGCGGCGCCCGCAACGCGTCGCGGTGGTCGGCTCGGGCTACGTCGCGTGTGAGCTGGCGGGCGCATTCCATGAGCTGGGCAGCCAGACCGAGCTCTTCATCCGCAAGGATCACCTGCTCACCCATTTCGACCCGATGCTGGGCAAGTCTCTGATGCGCGAGATGCAGGCTCTGGGAATCTCGATCCACACCGGCGTCGTGCCGGCGGCCCTCGCCGAGCGTGTGGGAGCGAAGGCGCTGGTGGCGGCCGACGGCCGCGAGTTTGCAGGGTTCGATTGCGTGCTCTGGGCGATCGGACGTTCCGCGAACGTCGCCGGCCTCGGCCTGGAGACCGCGGGCATCGCGCGCACCGAAGACGGATTCATCGCCACCGATGCCTTTCAGAACACCAATGTCGCCGGCGTGCATGCGATCGGCGATGTCACCGGCCGTGCCGCCCTCACGCCCGTCGCGATCGCCGCCGGGCGGCGGCTGAGCGATCGATTGTTCGGCGGCAAGCCCGAGCGCCACCTGGACTACGACATGATCCCGAGCGTCGTGTTCACTCATCCGCCGATCGGCTCGGTCGGCCTGTCCGAAAGCGAAGCGCGGGCCCGGTATGGGGACGCGGTCAAGGTGTATGTGGCGGAGTTCACACCCATGTACCACGCCATGACGGCCCGCAAGACGCGCACCGACATGAAGCTCGTGTGCGTCGGACCCACGGAGAAAATCGTGGGCTGCCACCTCATCGGCCTGGGCGTCGACGAGATGCTGCAGGGATTCGCGGTGGCGATCCGCATGGGCGCGACGAAAGGGGATTTCGACGACACGGTGGCCATCCACCCGACCAGCGCGGAGGAACTGGTGACGATGCGCTGAGCGCGCCTGCCGGACTTCGGGGGCTAGTTCTGCGCCAAGGCCTCGAGCACGGGCTGCGTGCTCGGCCGAATTCCGCGCCAGAGCAGGAACGACTCGGCGGCCTGCTCGACCAGCATGCCCCAGCCTTTGCTGATGCGACCGGCGTGATGCGCGCTGGCCCAGCGCGTGAACGGCGTGTGCCCGCGGCCGTACGTCATGTCGTAGCACACCGTGGTCTCGCCGACCAAACCGTCGGGCAGCTGCGGCATTTCGCCTTGAAGACCGGCCGATGTAGCGTTGACGATCAAATCGTAGGCAGGTCCCTTGATCTCGCCGAACGTACAGCCGTCGATCTGCCCCACGTCGGCGAACTCGGCCGCGAGTTTGCGCGCCTTGTACGGGGTGCGGTTGGCGATGGTGAGCGAGCGCAACTCGCGTTCGAGCAAGGGTCCGACCACGCCGCGAACCGCGCCTCCGGCGCCCAGAATCAGCACCCGCTTGTCCGCGAGGTCGATGTTGAGATTCCGGGTCAGATCGGTGATCAGACCCACGCCGTCGGTGTTGTCCCCGAGGAGCGTCGTGTTCTCGAAGAAGGCAATGGTGTTCACCGCCTGCGCCCGCGCCGCGCGTGGAGTCAGTTCGTTGACCAGCTCGGCGGCGGCCTGTTTGTGCGGGAGCGTGACATTGAGGCCCCGAACGCCGCTGGTCATCAACCGCAGGGTCTCGCGGCGGAAATCGTCGGGATGAATGTCGAACAGCCGATAGACCAGGTTTTGCGCGGCCGCCTTCGCGAACATGCCGTGAATGAACGGAGACCAGCTGTGCTCGACCGGGTGCCCGACGACGCCGTACTGATCGGGTTCGCCGACTTCCTGCGGCAGACTCACGACGCGAGCCACCCCGCGGCCTTCTTGGCGAAATAGGTCAGAATTCCGTCCGCGCCCGCCCGCTTGATCGACATCAGGGACTCCAGAGCAACGGCTCGCTCGTCGAGCCAACCGTTCGCCGCGGCCGCCATGACCATGGCGTACTCGCCGCTCACCTGATAAACGAAGGTCGGCATCGCGAAATGGTCCTTGACCCGCCGGACGATGTCCAGATAGGGCAAACCGGGTTTGATCATCACCATGTCGGCGCCTTCGGCGATGTCAAGGGCAACCTCCCGAAGCGCCTCGTCGGAATTGGCGGGATCCATCTGATAGGTGTGCTTTCCGCCTCCGCCGAGCTGCTGGGCCGAGCCGACGGCCTCGCGGAACGGCCCATAAAAGCTGGACGCGTATTTGGCGGCGTACGCGAGGATCCGGGTGTGGGTCAACCCGGTGGCCTCGAACGCCGCCCGGATGGCCCCGATTCGACCGTCCATCATGTCGGAGGGAGCGACCACGTCCGCCCCGGCGTCCGCGTGCGAGCGGGCCTGGCGCACCAGCGTCTCGACCGTGAGATCGTTCATGACGTAGCCGGTTTCGTCGATCAGGCCGTCCTGGCCGTGGGTGGTGAAGGGATCGAGGGCCACGTCGGTAATGACGCCGAGCTCGGGGAATTCCTTCTTGACGGCGCGCACCGCTTCCTGGGCGATGCCGCCGGGATTCCAGGATTCCCGCCCATCCAGGGACTTCTTCTCCGCCGGAACCACTGGGAACAGCGCGATCGCAGGAATCGACAACTTCGTGAGCGAGGCGCATTCGCGCAGCAATTCGTCCACCGATAGCCGCTCGATGCCGGGCATGGAAGCGACCGGCTGTCGCTGCCTGACGCCCTCGACCACGAACATCGGGTAAATGAGGGAATCGACCGTGAGCTGGGTTTCGCGCATGAGCCGCCGCGAGAACTCGTCGCGCCGCATGCGCCGCAGGCGCGTGCTCGGAAATGAATCGGTCCTGATTCCGGTCATCTTGAATGTGACTCCTGACGGCACCCTCAACTCGGCGACATCGACCTACCCGGCCCCCGGCGGGCTGCGCACGGGCGTCCGGCGGCGCCCCCTGAGAGCCCGGTCCGCAATTCAGCTACGGCGTTCTCGACGCGACGCGTTAATATCGCGGGGAAAATACCCCAAGGCGGCTGCTGATTTATACATGAAGGATGACGCCGGCGGAAATCTGAAACGCGCTCGCTTCCAGGCCCTTTGTCAGTCATTGCGCCCCGATCTGGTACGGTTCGCGTTCTGGCTGTCCCGAGATCAGGCCCTGGCGGAGGACGTCGTACAAGAAACCCTGCTTCGGGCCTGGAAGGCGCGCGATTCGCTCAAGGACGAAGCCGCCGCCAAGCCTTGGTTCCTGACCATCGTCCGTCGGGAATACGCGCGCAGTTTCGAGCGCAAACGGCTGGTGACCGTGGACGTCGAGGAGCTGATCGCGAAGGAGGAGCCGATGCTGGCGGCCTCCCAGGATCAGGAGCTCGCGGAGCTTCGCGCCGCGCTCTTCAGGCTGCCCGACGAGTACCGGGAGCCGCTGGTCATGCAAGTGCTCATGGGCTATTCCACGGCGGAGATCGCGGCGGAGCTGAACCTCTCGTCGGCGGCCGTGCTGACCCGGTTGTTTCGGGGCCGCAAACAGCTGCGAGTGCTGTGCGGCGAAGATACGAGTATGGATCCGGAATGATGGACCACGCGCAATATCGACGGGCAATTCTGGCGAATCCGCACGACACGGACCCTGAGCTCGCCAGCCACCGCGACGGCTGCGCCGAGTGTTCGGCCTATACCGAGCGGCTGCTGCGCTTCGAGGGGAAACTCGAGCGTGCGCTCAAGGTGGGCCCGAGCGCCGACTCGAGGATGCCGCTCCGCGGGGTGGTGACGCCGCTGCGCCCCCGGCGGCGCCCCGTGGCGGGCGGGTGGCTGGCCATGGCCGCCAGCGTGCTCGTCGGTCTGATGCTCGCGGGCGGTCTCTGGCTCGCGGCTCCCCACGCGAGCCTCGCCGCCGACGTGGTGGCGCACATGGCCGGCGAACCGCAGGCGTGGGCGCGCACCGACTTGCCCGTTCCCTCGCCCGAGCTCGAGTTCGTGCTGCGCAATACCCACATGCGCCTGCGTCCCGACGCCGGCATGGTGAGCTATGCCCAGAGCTGTCTCTTCCGCGGCCATCGCGTGCCGCACCTGGTGGTGCAGACCGACATGGGCCCGGTGACGGTCATGGTGCTGGTGCACGAGTCCGTCTCGAGCCCCACGCGCTTCGACGAAGAGGGGTACCGCGGAGTGATCCTTCCCGTGGCCGGACACGGAAGCCTCGCCGTGCTGGCGAAGGATCAGTCGGGAACTCTCGCCTCGGTCGAGAAGGTCGCAGCGCGGGTCCGTTCCGCCATCGAATGGACGGGCTGAGCGCTAGGAGCGCTAGAGTCCCACTTTGCCGAGCAGATCGATCAGCCGCCGGGAGCTTGCGGCCAGTCCCGGGTGATCTGCCTCGAACTGCACCGCGACCTTCTCCAGGCGGTCCGCCAAGGGCACGCCGCCGGTGCGCGCATTGCCGTTACCCGCGTCCAGTATGCGCTGAATGTCCTTCAGGACCTCCGTGAGCAGAGCGCTCGAGCGGGGATCGATTTGCCGCGCATCGCGCAGCTCCTCGTGAAGGGCCGTCAAATGTCCGCGCAGGGTATCGGGATCCATGGTTCTGCTCCTGGCGCTCGAGGGTCGGCGCGCCTCGTCCTCATTGTGCCATTCGTTCGGGCGTAAGGCGCTCGACTTCGACATATCCCGAGCCGGCCGGAGCCAGGATTCGGCGGACCGTCGAATAGGCGGCTGACAGGAACCCGTCGGTGCCGTACGGCGGGTTGACGATCATCAGGCCGCTGCCGGCCAATCCCACGCCGGCATCGTCGGGACGAATCGCGAGATCCGCGAACAGCATCTTCGGAATGCGAAGCGCCTCGAAGCGGGCGTGTACGCCGCTCCGTTGCGATGCGCTCAGAATCGGATACCAGATCAGGAAGATGCCGGTGGACCACCGCCGGTAGGCGTCGTCGAAGGCCGCGAGCAGCGTCTTCATCTCTTCGGCGCTCTCATAGGGCGGATCGATCAGGACCAGGCCACGCCGCTCCGGCGGCGGCAGGAAGGAACGCAACGCCGCATAGCCGTCGCCCAGCTCGGTGCGGATACGGCCGGCGGATTTCAGGTAGCGCTCGCCCGCGCGCACTTCCGAGGGCATCAATTCGACGAAGATCGCGCGGTCCTGGCTGCGCAGGGCGCCCGCGATCTGCGCCGGCGATCCGTGATAGCGGGCGAGCGGGCGGCCCGTTCGTGCCCGGATCGCCGCATAGTAGGAAGCGAGGAGCTTCTCGCCGGGGAGCGCTTCGAGGAGGCGCAGGATCCCCTGCTCAGCCTCCATGGATTTCTTAGCCTCCGGTGAGTGCAAATCGTAGGAGCCGCGGCCGGCGTGGGTATCCAATGCAAAAAATCCGGCCTCCTTGCGTTTCAGCGAGTCGAGGCAATAGACGAGCGCCAGGTGCTTGGCGATATCCGCGAAATTCCCGGCGTGATAGACGTGCTTGTAGTTCATGTCCCTGCATTGTGCCCGCCCCGGGGTGTTCGGGCGCGACATTGACCGCCTGTCGAACGGCGGGGAGAATTCTCGATCATGTACGACTTATACATCGCCAACAAGAACTACTCGTCCTGGTCGCTGCGCCCGTGGGTTTTGATGCGCGAGCTCGCAGTGCCCTTTACCGAGCATCTGCTGCGCTTCGGCGACGGGCCCGCATGGGAGAGGTTCAGAAACATGTCGCCGAGCGGCAAAGTGCCCTGTCTCACCGACGGGGGAACGACGGTGTGGGAGTCCCTGGCAATCGCGGAATACCTCGCCGAGCGGCACCCCGCCGTGTGGCCCGCCGACGGCGCCGCGCGCGGCTTCGCGCGGAGCGCCGCCGCCGAGATGCATGCCGGCTTCGCCGAGCTTCGCAACCGTTGCTCCATGAGCTGCGGGGTGCGCATCCGCCTGCACGAGGCCCCACCGGCCCTCGAGCGCGATATTGCGCGAATCGAGGCCTTGTGGGGCGACGGGCTGTCCCGCTTCGGCGGTCCTTTCCTCGCAGGAAAGAGCTTCACGGCCGTTGATGCCTTTTTCGCGCCGGTGGCTTTCAGAATCCAAACTTACGGCCTCGCTCTCGGCTCCGATGCCGCGGCATACGCCGCGCGCCTGCTCGCACTTCCCTCCATGCGTACCTGGTACGCGGACGCCCTTCAGGAGAGATTCCGCGACGAGCCTCACGAGGAGGAGATATCGCGGATGGGGCGCACGATCGAGGATCTTCGCGGGCGCTGAGATCGGCGCTCCGTCAGCTCGACCCGAGCTCCGCGAGAAAATCCCGGGGACGGAGATACCCCTCGTACAGCCGCGCCTCGGGAGAACCGGGCTCGGCGTGCCAATCGTAATCCCAGCGGACGAGCGGCGGCATCGACATCAGAATGGATTCCGTACGCCCGCGCGACTGCAGGCCGAAGAGCGTGCCGCGGTCGTAGAGCAGATTGAATTCGACATAGCGGCCGCGCCGGTACAGCTGGAATCCGCGCTCGCGTTCGCCCCAGGGCTCGTTCTGACGCCGCTCGACGATCGGCAGGTACGCCGGCAGAAAATGGTCGCCCACACTGCGTAGAAATTCGAAGCAGCGCGCGAAGCCGCCCTCGCCGAGATCGTCGAAGAACAGGCCCCCGACTCCGCGGGTCTCCTGGCGGTGCGGAAGGAAGAAATACCGGTCGCACCAGGCTTTGTATTGGGCGTACGTATCGGGCCCAAACGCCGCGCATGCGTCCCGGGCCGTCCGATGCCAATGCAGCACGTCCTCGTCGAACGGATAGTAGGGCGTCAGGTCGAAGCCGCCGCCGAACCACCAGAGCGCCGGCCCCTCTCGTGGAGTCGCGAGAAGAAAGCGGATGTTGCAATGGGTGGTCGGGATGTAGGGGTTGCGGGGATGGAATACCAGCGAGAGCCCCATCGCCTCGAAACCGGCGCCGGAGATTTGCGGGCGTGCCGAGGACGCCGACTGGGGCAGCTTGTCGCCGAACACGCGCGACACCGAGACCCCGGCCCTCTCGAAGATTCCACCCTCGCTCAGGATGCGGCTCTCGCCGCCTCCGCCGCCGTCGCGCTCCCAGGAGTCGCGGCGAAACCGAGCGCCGTCGATCGCTTCGACGGCGGCCGTGATGCGGTCATGCAGCTCGCCGAGGTAGCCATGGACAGCCCGGGCGTCCGGAGCGGACGGAGCCGGCGCCGTTCCGGTGGGCTCCGGCATCCTCAGCCTTTCGATTTCTTCGCGGTGCGCGCTTTCGCCGCCGGCTTGGAGGCCGCCTTCGGCTCGGCCGGTGCGCGTTTCTTGGCCGCCGCCTTCAAGCCCTTGGCCGCTAGGCGCTGAGGGGCGGCCTTCGGCGCCGGCCTTTTCGCTTTCAGAGCCGCCTTGAGCAGCCCTTTGGATCGAGATGCCTTGGACGGGCTCGATGCCGCTGCGGCGCCGGCCGTCGTGCGGGCCCCGGCGCCGGCCGCGGCGCGGGCCCCGCCCGTCGCGCCGGTCTTTGCAGCGGCGGCCTTGGCACCTGTCGCCGCCGCACCCGTGGTCGCGCCCGTCGTCGCACCCCCGTTCGCCCCCGCCTTGTTCCTGCGCCCCCACTTTCCGAAGGCACGCACCGGCGCGGCGGCCAGCATGGCCTGGCATTCGGCCAAGGTCAGGCTCTTCGGGTCCCGGTCCTTCGGGATCTTGGCATTGCGGGTCTTGTCGGTGATGTACGGCCCGAAGCGGCCGTTCAGCACCTGGATCCCGGCATCGGGGAAATCCAGGATCAACCGGTTGGCGTCGGCGATCTGTTTCTCGCGGATCACCTCCAGGGCACGCTCCAGCGTGATGGTGTAGGGATCGTCGAGCTTGAGCGAGACGTACTTCGGGCCGTACTTGACGTACGGTCCGAAGCGGCCGGTGTTGGCGGCGATTTCCTCGCCCTCGGGGGTCGTGCCGAGCTTGCGCGGCAGCTGGAACAACACCAGCGCTTCCGCGTGAGTGATGGTGTCCATCTTCTGTCCGGGGCGAAGACCCGCGAAGCGGGGCTTCTCTTCGTCGTCCTTGGTGCCGATCTGCACGAATGGGCCAAAGCGGCCCATGCGCACGCTCATCGGCTTGCCGCTCTCGGGATCGATGCCGAGATCGCGCGCCTGCGCCACTTCATCCCGGCTCACCGACTTTTCGGTGTGATCGACGAGCTTGATGAACGGTTTCCAGAATTTGTCGAGTAGCGGGACCCACTCCATCTCGCCCGTCGCAACCGCATCGAGCGAATCCTCCATCCGTGCCGTGAAGTCGTAATCGACATACGTGGTGAAGTATTGCGTCAGGAACCGGCTCACGATCTTGCCGATGTCCGTCGCGGTGAAGCGGCGGCTTTCGATATCGACGTACTGGCGGTCGCGCAGCGTCGAAATGATGGACGCGTACGTCGAGGGGCGGCCGATACCGTATTCCTCCAGCGCCTTGACCAGCGAGGCCTCGGAAAAGCGCGGCGGCGGCTCGGTGAAATGCTGTGACGGGGTCACCCCGAGAAGCCTCACCTTGTCGCCCTCCGTCATCGGCGGAAGCACATGATCCGAGTCGTCCTGCACGACATCGTCCATGCCTTCCTGGTACACCGAAATGTAGCCGGGCTTGACCAGCGTCGAGCCGTTCGCGCGCAGCACGGTACGCTCCGCGCCCGCGGCCTCGGCATTGCCGGCGCCGGCCAGGAACTCCACCGCCACGGTATCGAACACCGCCGGTGCCATCTGACAGGCCACGGTGCGCTTCCAGATGAGCGAGTAGAGGCGGAACTGATCGCCCTCCAGTCTCTTCTCGATGTCCGCCGGCACGATGCCGGCGTCGGTCGGCCGGATCGCTTCGTGGGCTTCCTGCGCGTTCTGGGACTTGGTGCGGTAGATCCTCGGTTCTTCGGCCAGTCCGTCCCGGCCGTAGAGCTTCACGATGACCTCGCGGATCTGCCCGATGGCTTCCTGCGCGAGGTTGACCGAGTCGGTGCGCATGTAAGAGATGAGGCCGACCGCGCCTTCGCCGATGTCCACGCCTTCGTACAGCTGCTGCGCCACCCGCATGGTCTTTTGCGCGCTGAAGCCGAGCTTGCGGGCGGCTTCCTGTTGCAGGGTCGAGGTGGTGAAGGGCGGAGCGGGGTTGCGGCGCCGCTGCTTGCGGTCGACGCCGAGTACGGTGAGCTCGCCCCGGGCGGCGCTGTCGAGCGTGCGCACCGCCTCGTGCGCCGCGGCCTCGTTGGTGAAGCTGAACTGCTCGACCTTGGCGCCGCGGTACTCGACCAGCTTGGCCGGGAACTTCTGCTCGGTGTGCTCGAGCTCGGCGTCGATGGTCCAGTATTCGCGCGGAACGAAGGAGGCGATCTCATCCTCGCGCTCGCAAATCATCCTGAGCGCGGGGCTCTGCACGCGTCCCGCGGACAGCCCGGGACGCACCTTCTTCCACAGGAGGGGGGAAAGATTGAAGCCCACCAGGAAGTCCAGGGCACGCCGTGCCTGCTGGGCGTTCACCAGGTCGACCGACAGGTCTCTCGGTTGGGCCATCGCTTCGCGCACGGCGTTCTTGGTGATCTCGTAGAAGACCACCCGCTGCACCTGTTTCCCCTTCAGGGCGCCTTCGGCCTTCAGCAGCTCATTCAGGTGCCAGGAGATGGCCTCGCCCTCGCGATCGGGGTCGGTGGCGAGGTAGAGAGAATCGGCCTTCTTGAGCGCCCGCGCGATGGCGTCGATATGCTTCTGATTGCGCTCGACCACCTGGTATTTCATCGCGAAGTGGTGCTTTGGATCGACCGCGCCTTCCTTGGGCACCAGATCCCGAACGTGACCGTACGAGGCGAGGACTTCGAAGTCCTCGCCGAGGTATTTCTTGATGGTTTTCGCCTTGGCCGGCGATTCCACGATAACGAGGTTCGTGCTCAATGTGGTCGTCTGGCGCGTCGTCTAATGGAGGGCGTCGGAACGCTCTTCGAAGACCAGGTCTTCCATCTGCGCATAGGCTGATTCCTGGCCAGGCTGGCTGAACAGCACCATCAATACCACCCATTTCACCTGGTCGATGTCGATCTCGTCGGCCTCGAGCGCCATCAGCCGGTCGATCACCAGCTCGCGCTGAGCGCCCGACAGAATTTTCACGTGCTCCAGATACATCAAGTAGCCGCGCACGTCGGTATCGAGCCGCAAGAGTTCCTGTCCGCTGAAGATCCGAACGGCCCGCGCGGTCGCCTCCGCCACCTTGCCGAGAGGGTCTCCGGAAAGTCCGTCGAGCCATTCCAGGGCGCGCTCGATGTCGCCTTCCGCGAAACCGGCCTTGTCGAGCTCGACTTTCAGCGTGTTGCGGTCAGGCCTGGGCTCGTCGTCGGCACTCATGTAATTCTCGAAAAGATAAATGAGCAGGTCGAGAACGTTATCTTTCACCTCCGGCTCTCCTGTTGGCGACTCGGGAGTAGCGGCCCCCGGGGGCGGCCTGAACGTGGCCTTCGAGCTCGAGGATCAGCATCATCGAGGACACGGCTTCTGGTTTGAATCCGGTGCGCGCGATCAGCATATCGAGGTCCGCAGGATCAAAGCCGAGCGCATCTAACAAGATTTTGTGATCCTTGTCCATTCCCGATGCGTCGGCGCAGGGTTCTGCGGCGCCGCGGGTGCCCCGGGTAGCGCGCCCGAAAAACACGGAAAAGTTCAACTCGCTCAATATGTCATCCGCCGTTTCGGTGAGTTTGGCACCGCGCTTGATGAGATCGTGGCATCCGCGGCTCATCGGGTTGTAGATCGACCCGGGCACGGCGAACACCGTTCGCCCGAGATCTTGGGCCGCTCGCGCAGTGATCAAGGAGCCGGAGCCGCGCGCTGCCTCGACCACGAGAATCCCCATCGAGAGGCCCGCGATAATCCGATTTCGCCGCGGAAAGTGGGTGCGCCGGGGCGGCGTCCCCAAGGGGAATTCGCTGACCAGGAGTCCATCGCGGCGGATGGACTCCGCCAGCTCCCGGTTCGGCGCCGGGTAGACGACATCCACGCCGCTGCCGAGGACGGCGATCGTGACCCCTTGGGCGGCCAGCGCGCCGCGATGTGCGGCCGTGTCGATGCCGCAAGCGAGTCCGCTCGCGATCCCGAGACCCCGCTCGGCTAGAGCGCGAGCGAACTCGAATGCCGTGTCGGATCCCGGGCGCGTCGGATTGCGGCTGCCGACGGCGGCCAGCTGCGGCTCGCCGAGCGCCTCGAGGTTGCCGGCGGCATAGAGCGCGATGGGGCGATGGCCGAGCTCGGCGAGCAGCCGCGGATACTTCGGATCGGTGAACGGGACCAGGTGATGACGGGCGCCCTCGAGCCATCGAAGCTCCGCCGGGCTCGGCGCCGCCGGCTGCCGCAGATACTCACGAGCCGAGGCGGAGATTGCCGCATGCTCGCGCCACCGGTCGTCGGCGCGGACGAGGGCGGCCGCGGAGCCGGCCCGGACGAGCGCGGAGCCCAGCACCGTGGCGTCGAGGCCCGGTGTGCTGGAAAGCGTCAGCCAAGCGAGAACCTCGTCGGAAGGCCGCATGCCGGCCATTCTGAGGCCGACGCGATCCGTCCGGCCGACGCGAAACTTACCTCATCGCGGAGATATACGAAGCTCGAAGCCTCGCGAAGCTCGAAGCCTCGCGAAGCCCGAAAGCCTCGCGAGGGCCCGAAGCCTCGCGAGGTCACGGCGGCTCGCGAGGTCACGGAGGCGCGAGGTCACGGAGTCTCGACGTGGTCGTCGACGCGGATGATGTCGGTCGCTTCCATGATGAGGCCGAAGCTCATGCGCTCGAACGTCTTGAACACCAGGAACGTGCCGGTACGCTCCTCGGGAACGGCCACCTTCCTGGCGAATAGGGTGGCCGTGGGATGCACGAATCCTTTCTTGGAATTGTCGTATATGTCGGGCTGCACGGAGTAGACCGCGAGCACGTTGCCGGGCACGAGGCCGTCGCGCACGCCCCGGTTGATGACGACCACTTCGTACTGGCCGATGACCGTAACCCCGTCCGATACCGCCATGATGCTGCCCTTCACCGGGTTTTTCGGCGTGCTCGGAACGAAGTCGAGCGGCACGTCGACCCCGCCCGGGAACAGCTTGTCTCCGGGATAGGTCTCGCGCGCCGACGCCGTCATGATGAGTGTCGCCGGATCGCCGACCCGCGTTACATGTCCCGTGCCGGTGAAGACTCCGTTGTAGCCGAGGATGCTGTTGTCTTCCGGATCGCGCAATGGCTCGCCGACCCGCACGAAGTTGTAGCTCATGCCGAGCTCGGCAGGCTGCTTGAAGCCGACGGCGTAGACGGTATTGTCCTCGGACATGACGACGTGGTCGTCCCGCGTGCCGAGCACGTGCGGGGCGGTCTTGATCTGCTCTTTGTCGAGAACCGAGGGCTTGGACATGAAGGCCGCGATGGTTTCATAGGGGATGGTCGTGATCGCCGCCTCGAGCGGCTGACTGCGCACCCGCGGTTCCACGCGCGCACCGTTGCCGCGCTCGAGCCCCCGCTGCAGCACGATCCGCGGCCTCCCGTCGACGTACACCAGGTGCAGCGTGTCGCCTGGATAGATCAGGTGGGGATTTTGCACCTGGGGGTTCACCTGCCATATTTCGGGCCAATACCAGGGGTCCTTCAGGAATACCTTGGCGATGCCCCAGAGTGTGTCGCCGCGCTTGACGACATAGCTGTCGGGCGCGTTCGGCGCGAGTGCCGGGCCTCCGGCCGAGGCCTCGGACGATGAGGGCAACGGCGTCGTGGATGCCCCGCTGCCCGAATCGACGGCCGCTTCCATGGCGGTCCGCTCATCGCCGACCACAGTACCTTGAATGTCGTTGTCCGCGGCGGCCGGCCGAGGCGGCGGGGCCGGCGGAGGCTGCGTGTGGCAGCCGGCGACCGCTGCGATGGCGAGTAATAGGGCAATAGATCGTTGGCGTTGCATTCGTTCGCTCCCGTTCAGTCCGCAGCCTATGTTGCCGGGCCGGCTGGTATACTGCCGGCCTGGCCCCAAGGACTGGGACGTGTCGCCCGTTTTTGGCGGATTGAAGGACGTTTTGCGCCCCGCCGCAACGAGCATTAAGTTAAGCAGCGGCGGAACTTTAGCAACAATCTTCGGCCGAAAACACGATATCCATCTCATAACTCCCATGACAAAGCTCGCAATTTTGGAGTATCCAGACCCGCGCCTGCGGACCCGAGCGGTGCCCGTGACGGCAGTTGATGACGCGGTGCGTCAGCTGATCGATGATCTGCTCGAGACCATGTATGCCGCCAAGGGTGTCGGCCTTGCCGCGAGCCAGGTGGACGTGCACCGGCGCGTGTTGGTGCTCGATATCAGCGATCACCGCGACCAACCCATGGCGTTCATCAATCCGGAGATCGTCGAGGCTGAGGGGTCGGCGCCGGGCGAGGAGGGCTGCCTGTCGCTGCCCGGGATTTACGAGAAGCTCGAGCGCGCCGCCCGCATTCGCGTGCGTGCGCTCGACCGCAACGGGGAGCCGTTCGAATTGGAGGCCGACGGCATGCTCGCCGTCTGCATCCAACATGAGATGGATCACCTCGAGGGCAAGCTGTTCGTCGACTATCTGTCCGAGCTCAAGCGCCAGCTGATCCGCCGGCGGCTGCAAAAAGAACGCAGGCAGCGTCCCTCGCAGGGGAGTGGACTTCGCGCTTCGGCCCCCGCGATCTGAAGGAACGCGCTTGAGTATTCCCCGTGGCCGCCTTCGCGGCAGATGACGCCCCGCGCCGCTCGCTCCGGCTGGGATTCGCCGGTACACCGGCTTTCGCGGTTCCGGCGCTGGATGCGCTCTCCCGGTCGCAGCACCGGATCGTGGCCGTCTTTACCAAGGCGGACCGTGCGGCCGGCCGCGGCCGGAAATTGCACGCGAGTCCGGTCAAGGCGCGCGCGCTCGATCTCGGGATCCCGGTCCACCAGCCCGTAAGCTTCAAGGATCCCGAGGCCTGCAAGGCGCTCGAGGCGCTGCAGCTGGAGGCGCTGGTCGTGGTCGCCTATGGATTGATCCTGCCCAAGACGGCGCTGCTCGCTCCGACGCTCGGGTGTTTCAACATCCATGCGTCGCTCTTGCCGCGCTGGCGCGGTGCCGCGCCGATCCAGCGCGCGATACTGGCGGGAGACCGCATCACCGGCATCAGCATCATGCGCATGGAGGAGAAGCTCGACACCGGCCCGGTTCTCGCCGCCCGTGCCCTCGAGATCGATCCGCTCGACACCGGTGCCTCGCTGCACGACCGGCTCGCGGTGCTGGGCGGGGAGCTCGTCCGCCTCACGATCGATGAGCTGGCGGCCGGCCGTGCCGTCGAAACTCCGCAGCCCGAGGATGGGGTGACCTACGCGGAAAAAATCAGCAAGGCGGAGGCGCTCATCGATTGGCGCGAGGATGCCGAGCAGGTGCTGCGCAAGGTGAGAGCCTTCACCCCCGCGCCGGTCGCCGAGACCCGGTGGAATGGAGAGCAGCTGAGAATCTGGCAAGCTGGAGCGTCCGCGGGCCCCGTGCCGGGCGAAGCGGGGCCCGCGCCCGGCGCAGCGGCTCCCGCCGCCCCGGGCACCGTGATAGCGGCTTCCCCGGACGGCATCACGGTGGCCTGTGGGCGCGGTGTCCTCCATATCGGGCGCCTGCAGCTCGCGGGCCGCAAATCCGTGACCGCAGCGGAATTCCTGCGCGCACATCCTCTCGCGGGCTCGAGGTTCGCGTGATCGGCGCCGCCGACCCTGCCGCCGCCAGTGCCCGTTCGCTCGCCGCGCAGGCCGTGGCCCGCATCCTCGACGACGGGGTGACGCTCGACGCGGCGCTCGAGACCGCCCTCATGGTCGCGCCTCGCGAGCTCGTGCCGCCGGTGCGCTCCCTGTCCTTCGGCGCAGTGCGGGGATTTTACCGGCACGAGGCTATCTTGGGCCGCGTACTGTCGCAGCCGACGAAGTCGCTGGATTCCCTGGTACGCGCGCTCCTGTCCGTCGCACTGTTCGAGATCGAGGATGCGCGAACGCCGCAATACGCGGTCGTGGACGCCGCGGTGAAGACCGCGAAGTCTGGCGAGGCCGCGCGCGCCGCCGGGCTCATCAATGCGGTGTTGCGGCGCTACCTGCGCGAGCGCCGCGCTTTGGACTCGGACATCGCGCGCAACCCCACCCTTCGGCATGCCTCCCCGCAATGGCTCGCGGAGCGATTGCGCGCCGACTGGCCCGGCCGCTGGACGCAGTTGCTCGCCGCCGGCGACGCCCAGGCGCCGATGTGGCTGCGGGTGAATCGCCGCCGTGCGGCGGCCGGCGATTACCTCCAGACACTGCGCGCCGCGGGCATCGATGCCCGCCTCGAGCCTCGTGTGCCGCAGGCGCTCGTGCTGGGAACGCCGCGCGACGTCGGGGATCTGCCCGGCTTCGCGGAGGGCCTGGTCTCGGTGCAGGATCTCGGAGCGCAGTGCGCCGTGTTTCCGCTGGCGCTCGAGCCGGGTCTCAAGGTGCTCGACGCCTGCGCCGCCCCGGGAGGCAAGACAGGGCTCATGGCCGAGCGAGAGCCGGGACTCGCGAAGCTCACGGCGGTGGACATCGACTCCGCGCGCCTGATGCTCGTGCGCCGGAATCTCGAGCGGGGCGGTCTCGGCGCCGAGGTACTGAGCGGGGACGCGGCATCCCCCGGCGCCTGGTGGGACGGCACGCTCTTCGACCGTATCCTCTTGGATGCGCCCTGTTCGGCGCTTGGGGTGATACGCCGCCATCCGGATATCCGTCTGCGCCGCTCGCCCAAGGACATCGACAAGATGCCGCCGGTCCAGGGACGGCTGCTCGCGGCAGCCTGGGGGATGCTCGCGCGCGGCGGCCGGCTGGTGTACTGCACGTGCACGTTGACCCGCAGCGAGAATCGCGGAGTGATCGGGGCGTTCCTCGAGGATACCCCGGGCGCACGTGTCGTCCCGGTTCGCGACTGGCCGGCGTGGCCGGGCTTCGGGGAGGCGGATGAGCTCGGCGTGCAGATTCTGCCCGGTGAGGCGGGTGCCGACGGCTTCTATTATGCTGCCCTGACCAAACCATGAGCGTCCCTCAGACAATGCGTTCGGCGCGAGCCCTACTGGTGGTTGTGGCCTTCGGGCTCTGCATCCCGGCCGTGCCCGGCCGCGCCGACGGCTTGGACGGACGCTTCGAGGTCCGATCGGCCGACCTCGAGCTCAAGGACGGGGTTTATCATCTGGACGCGCGCATCGAGCTGCCGATCAGCGAGGCCGTGCGGCGGGGTCTCGCCGAGGGCGTTCCGCTCACGCTCGAGGTCGATCTCGACGTGGAACGCGTGCGCCAGCTGCTGCCGAACTCGCGGGTTGCGGAGCTCACTCAGCGCTACCGCCTGCAATACAACGCGGTGAGCGGCCATTACGTCCTGCGCAACGACAACAGCGGACAGCAGGAGTCGCTCGGCACCATCGATGCGGCGCTCGAGTCGCTGTCGGAAGTACGAAGCCTCCCCGTGCTCGACAAGGCGCTCCTGTCGGGCGACCGACGCTACGAGGCCAGCGTGCGCGCCAAGGTCGATTACGGCACGGTACCCTTCACGCTGCGGGTGCTGATGTTCTGGGTCAACGAGTGGCATCGCGAAAGCGATTGGTATACATGGACGCTCCAGCCTTGATCAAAAAGCATGGCGGCGCGGTGCTCGGAGGCATCGGCGTCGCCCTGTGGCTGGTCGCTCTCTATCTGCTCGCCTCCGCCGCGCAAAATTCGGCGCAGTTCGACCGCTGGCTGCCCTGGATACTGCTGATCAACATCTCGGGTCTTCTGACGCTGCTCGTGCTGCTGGCCGCGAAGCTCTACCAGCTCGTCAAGGATTTCCGCCAGCATGTCCCGGGGTCGCGCCTGAAGGGCCGCACCGTCGCGATTTTCAGCGCGCTCGCGGTGGCCCCCATTCTCGTGGTCTATTACTTCGCCCTGCAGTTCCTGAATCGCGGCATCGACAGCTGGTTCGAGATCGAGGTCAGCCAGGGGTTGAAGGATACCCGCGAGCTGTCGCACGCGGCGCTCGAGGTGCGGGTCCGCGAGTTCCTGCAGCACACCGAAGTCGTGGCGCACGAGCTGTCGGGCCTGCCGGATTTCAACCTCATCACGACCTTGGACCGCGAGCGCCGCGACAGCGCGGCTCTCGAGTTCACCGTGGTCGGCGCCCAGACGCAGATCATCGCCACGAGCTCCGACCGGCCCATGGATACGCTGCCGGTTCCGGCGACCGATGAGATGATGCTGCAGGTCCGGCGCGGCCGCTCGTACGTCACCCTGGACACCGACTCGGTGGGGGGATACGTGATCCGCGCGGCGGCCCAGCTCGACGCGAACCCCAACGCCTCCTCACGCGTGCTGATCGCGCTCTACCCGGTACCCCAGCAGCTGAGCCAACTGGCCGACACCGTTCAGCGCTCCTATACCCAGTATGCGAACCTGGTGCAGTTGAGGCGTCCGCTCAAGTCCACCTTCGTCCTGATTCTCACGTTCGTCGTGTTGATGTCGCTGATCGCGGCGGTATACGGCGCGTTTTTTGCCGCGCAACGCCTGGTGCAGCCGGTGCAGGACCTCATCGCCGGCACCCGCGCGGTGGCC
>DASYAC010000278.1:0-3855 GCA_036501585.1 Steroidobacteraceae bacterium | reverse complement strand
CCGACTGCTCGAGCAGCGCGTGGCCCACGCCCCAGATCATGCCGCCGATCGCCTGGCTGCGCGCGGTCTTGGGATTGATGATCCGGCCGGCATCATAGGCGCCGACCAAGCGGCTCAGGCGCACCAGTCCGAAGTCCGGGTCGATCCGCACTTCCGCGAACACCGCGCTGAAACTGAAGATCGCTTTCGGTCCCATCGCCTCCTCGATGGGGTTGTAGTCTCCATCGCCCACGAGGTGTGTAAGCTCATTACGCGCTAACAGTTCGGCGTAGCCGACGGTCAGGTTCCTCCGCGGGAGCGCCAGCACGCCATCGCCGGCAACCACGTCTTGAGCCCCCGCTCCGGAGAAGGGCGCGTCCTTCCCCCCGAGGGCGAGCGCAATCACCTGGTCGCGAACGGCTTTCGCCGCCAACATCACGGAGGCCCCGGCATTCGCCATCGTGGCTGAGCCGATCGATGCATGGGAGGCCGGGAGTCTCGTGTCGCCGATCCGCACGGTGACCTTCGCAGGGGAAAGCCCGAGCGCATCGGCGGCGACCTGCTGCATGACGGTATAGGTGCCGGTGCCGATGTCGTGCGACCCTGTCTCGACCAGTGCCGTCCCGTCGCGGCTCAGCGTGACGCGAGCCTTCGCCGGCCAGCGCCAGTGCGTGTAGATCGCCGCCGCCACGCCCTGACCGATCAGGTAACGACCGTCGCGCATCGAGCGCGGCTCGGATGTCCGCCTGTCCCAGCCGAACCGCGCGGCACCTTCGGTCAGACACTTGCCGAGGGCGCGCGTGGAGAAAGGGCGACCGCTGTAGGGATCGATTTGGGTGTCGTTCAGCAGGCGCAACGCCACCGGATCGAGGCCGGTTGCATGAGCGAGCTCATCCATGGCGCTCTCGAGCGCGAAGTGGCCGATCGCCTCGTGGGGAGAGCGCATCGCCGTCGGTGTGTTGCGGTTCACGTGGACAACCTTGTGGTTCGTCGAGATCCCCCCAGGGGCGGCCCACAAATGTCGTGACGCGATCGCCGCGTATTCGATGTAGTTATCGAATACCGGCGTCGGCGAAATGCTCCTATGCTGGATTGCCGTGAGCTTGCCGTCGCGGTCCGCGCCCAGCGACACGGTCTGCAGGGTCGCCGGCTGGTGCCCCGCCATCGAGTACATTTGCGCCCGCGTGAGCTGGATGTGGACCGGCCGATCGATCGCCTTGGCGGCGACCGCAGCCATCAGGGTGTGTGGCCACACGTAGGCTTTGCCGCCGAATCCGCCGCCGAGGAACTGCGACACGACGTTGATCTTCGCCGGCGGAATTCCGAGCACGATCGCCACCAGCTCCTGGGTGCCGAAGAGGTGCTGCGTCGTATCGTAGAGGGTCAGCGTACCGTCGGGCTCCCAAACCGCGGCGGTCGCATGGGGCTCCATCTGATTGTGATGGCGATCGGACGTCGTGTACGTTTGCTCGATCTTCACGGCAGCCTCGGCGAGCGCCTTCCGCGCGTCGCCGATCGACGAGTTGACAGGCCAGAGAAATTGCGGAGGATCGACCGCCTCGTCCACGCTGTGCCGGCCGAATACCGTGGGCTTCCACACATCGTACTGGACGTCGATCAATCTCGCGGCGCGGGAGGCTTGGGCGAGCGTATTCGCAACGACCAGGGCAATCGGCTGGCCGGCATAGTGAATCCGGTCGTCTTGGAGCGGCAGATACCCCTGTCCGTGCGGATGAAGGTGGCTCCAGGGCTTGGGCGTTGGGTTCATGCGCGGCATGGTGTGATGCGTGAATACCGCCATGACGCCCGGCGCCTTTTCGGCAGCCGCCGTGTCGATCGACACGGTGCGGCCATGGGCAATCGTGCTGTGAACGATCGACGCATGCATGGCACCCGCGATCGGAATATCGGCCGTGTAGCGGGCGCCGCCGGTGACCTTCAGCCGACCGTCGGCGCGCGAGATCGATTGTCCGATGGCGTTCATGCGCGTGCTCCCGCAATTTGCAGCGCGCGCAGAGCGGCGCGCTGCGCAAGCTCGATCTTGAATGTGTTATGGGCGAGCGGACGAGCGTCGATGAATGACAGCGAGATCGCCGATTGGAGGGCATCCACCTCGTCCAGCGACGCTCCGCCAAGCGCCGCCTCTGCATCGGTGAGCCGCCAGGGCTTGTGCGCCACGCCACCCAACGCCAATCGCGCCGAGCGTATACGTCGCCCGTCGACCGCCACGGCAGCCGCGGCAGACACGAGCGCGAACTCAAAGGACTGACGGTCACGGATCTTGAGATAGTGCGAGGCGCGTCCCTCGGGGCTGGCCGGCAACTCGATGGCGATGATCAAATCCCCTCGATCGAGAATATTGTCGCGCTGCGGCGTCTCGCCGGGGAGGCGGTGGAAACTGGTGAATGGGATCGATCGCTCCCCATGAGGGCTGCGTACGACGACCCTGGCGTCGAGGGCGGCGAACGCCACCGCCACATCGGAGGCATGGGTGGCGACACAGGCGTCCGACCACCCGAAGATGGCGTGATTGCGATTGACGCCGTGAAGAGCGGAGCAGCCCGAACCAGGACTCCGTTTGTTGCAGGAGAGTCCATCTTCGTCCCGGAAATAGGCGCATCGCGTGCGCTGCATGATATTGCCGCCCATCGACGCCATGTTCCGCAGCTGTCCGGATGCGGCGAACAACAGCGCCTCCGCGATGACCGGAAAGCGGGCCCGGACTTGCGGATGGGCGGCCACGTCGCTCATGCGGGCGAGCGCACCGATCCGCAGATCGCCGCTCGCGAGCGTGTCGAGACGGGCTAGCTCGGGAATATGGTTGATGTCCAGCAGGCGTCCGGGAAGAGCCGCGTGGTCCTTGATCAGGCCGAGCAGATCGGTGCCGCCGGCGATGAAAGCGAGCTCGGGATCCTCGGCATGGGCGGAGATCGCCTGGGCGGGATCATCGGTGCTTGCGAGGGCCAGTATTTGCATGGTCAATGCCCCGCGGTGGTGACGGTGGCGTCGCCGGTGGCGGCGTCGGCGGTGGTGGTGGCGTCGGCGTCGGCGTCGGCGATGGCGGCGGCGTCGGCGATGGCGTCGACAATGTTGGGATAGCAAGCGCAGCGGCAGAGGTTGCCGCTCATCCGCTCGCGAATTTCTGCCTTCGACAGATCGGCAACCGTGAACGTCCGGGCCACGTCCGCCGTGGCGGCGCTCGGCCAAC
The DNA here is from genome assembly GCA_036501585.1 of Steroidobacteraceae bacterium. GTDB lineage: Bacteria > Pseudomonadota > Gammaproteobacteria > Steroidobacterales > Steroidobacteraceae > Bog-1198. The sequence continues at coordinate 668 of DASYAC010000278.1, read as the reverse complement.
CCGCCTTCGCCTCTTCGAGGACGGCGACGCCCGACATGATCTGCCCGGACGTACAGAACCCGCATTGGAAACCGTCACGCTCGATGAAGGCCGATTGCAGCGGATGGAGGTTTCCACGCTGCTCGAGACCCTCGATGGTGGTGATGCGCTTGCCCTCCTGCATGGCAGCCAGCGCCATGCAGGAAAGCACCCGGCGGCCCTCGACATGGACGGTGCAGGCACCGCACTCGCCCCGGTCGCAACTCTTCTTCGTCCCGGTCAGGCCGAGCGTGTCACGGAGCGCTTCCAACAGAGTGGTTCCCGCTTCGACGGCGGTCCCGCGCTCCTGTCCGTTGACGATGGCGCTCCAATGGATCTTGCCCATTTTCCAGACCATCAAGGGGGCGGTTTCCTGATGCGCGTCCGGCGCATTCGGGGCGGGTTTTCTCGTGGTCACATCCACTCTCCTTTTACGCAAAAGGACGGCATTTCGTGCCGGAGGCGCGTTGACGGTCGGACTTCGCGATAAACTCCACGCACAAGTATGGCTATTGCATACGCGAAGCGGCAGTAATGATTGGACGATAAGACCTATTCTTTGGAGGCATATGCATGATCGGCTGAGGGCCATGCAGGCTTTCGTGCTGGTGGTCGACTCCGGCTCGTTTTCCCGCGCCGCCCGTCATCTC
>DASYAC010000277.1:0-2511 GCA_036501585.1 Steroidobacteraceae bacterium | reverse complement strand
CGCTTGCGCGCTCGAGCTCCGCCAGCACGGCCTTGGTCACGTCGTCCTTATTCTCGATGATCATCTCGCGCTCCACTCCGGACGTTCGGCAAAAATAGCAACACAGCATTCAAAGAAAATGGGCCCGCAGGTCAACAGGGCGTCTACAGACGTCTGTACAATGTTGCCAGTTTTGAGTGGTCGGTGGTAATTGCGCGTAGCCGGCTGAGCGGCAGATTACGGCCAGTTTCCGAGGTGGGTGAACGCTCGGCGAGTCACTTTGACGCGGGGGCCGCAGTATTTGTGGGCGGATTGATGTGGCATCGACGGTCCGATTCGCGACCCACCGTCGATGGAGGGGCCCATGGTCCGGCGCCCGGATCGCCCCCTGCGGATTGTGCGCGTATTGTTCGAGACGACGCGGTTCAGTGCTCAGCATCTGATCGACGCCTATGCCTGTCTGGTGCCGACGGTGCGGCGAACGCGGCTTACGCCGAGGCGTGGCGGAGTCGGGCCGCCGCAGGTCGGGGCGATGACGACGAAGCGGCGAAGAGGTGAGGCATGAGCAAAGGCGGCACGGTCGCATTCTACGCGCGCGTATCGAGCGAGGCGCAAGCGCGCGATCACACGATTGACAGTCAAGTGGCGGCACTGAAGGAGCGGATCGCGGCTGACGGGTTTCGGATCGAACCGGATCACGGCTACGTGGACGACGGTTGCAGCGGCACGAACCTCCAGCGTCCGGCGTTGGAGACGCTACGCGATGCGGTGGCGAGCGGGCAGATCGAGCGCATTTACGTGCTCGCGCCTGACCGGCTGGGGCGACGCCATGCCCATCAGGTGTTGCTGATCGAGGAGTTTCGGCGCGCCGGGGCCGAGGTCGTATTCCTGAACCGCTCGATTGGCGGCACGGCGGAGGACGAGCTCTTGCTGCAAGTTCAGGGCATCATCGCCGAATATGAGCGCGCCAAAATCCTCGAGCGGGTTCGGCGCGGGCGCCTGCACGCCGCCCGCTCGGGGTTGATCAGCGCATTGACAGGTGCGCCCTTCGGATATCGTTACATCTGCCGCGACCAGGGCGGCGGGGTGGCGCGCTTCGAGGTCGTGGAGGAAGAGGCACGCATCGTGCGTTCCATCTTTGCGTGGGTCGGTATCGATCGACTGAGCTTGCGCGAGGTGTGCCGGCGTCTGCAGCAAATGGGCTGCAGAGGCCGACGGGATCTTCAGCATTGGAGCGCCACGACGATCCGCGGAATGCTCGACAATCCGGCCTATATTGGACGCGCCGTACTCGGACGATCGCGCGTTGTGCCGGCGGGGCCGCGGCTGCGCGTGATCCGGCGCAATTCGCGACCGATACCGAGCGCCACACAGCGGGTGCCGGGGCGGCGCGAGGAATGGATCGAAGTTGCAGTGCCGGCCCTGGTCGATCCCGCCGTGTTCGAGGCTGCACGAGCACAGCTCGACGAGAACCGCAAGCGCAAGCGCGAAAGCGGGCGGGGTCCGCGTTGGCTGCTGCAGGGACTGACGGTTTGCCGTTGCTGTGGCTATGCCTATTACGTCAAAACATCTGCGCTCTCGCCGACGGATCGCTCAAAGGGCAAGCGCCATTACTACCGCTGCATCGGCGCCGACGCACACCGACGCAACGGGGCGACCAAGTGTGGCAATTCAACCGTGCGCGGCGACCTGCTCGAGCAGATGGTCTGGGATCAGGTGAGAGCCCTTCTCGAGGATCCGGGCCACGTGGCAAACGAATTCCGGCGGCGCCTTGGCCAGGTGCACGACGGCGACGGCCCGCCGGAGCAGGTCACGCGGCTCGATCGCCAGATGACGACGCTTCGGCGCGGCATCGATCGTCTCATCGACGGTTATACCGGAGGCTTCATCGACAAGGCCCAGTTCGAACCCCGCATTGCAGGACTGAAGCTGCGCGTGTCTCAACTCCTGGAGCAGCAGCAGGCGGCGGTTGAAGCAGCCAACGCCGAACGCGAATTGTCGCTCGTGATCAGCCGATTGGAAGACTTTTCCGACAAGGTCAATCGAGGCCTTGGCCGGCTCGACTGGCATGGCATGCGCAACATCATCCACACCGTCGTTCGTAGGATCGAGATCGATCACGACAGCGTCGAAGTCGTCTTCCGGGTCCCGAGCGGAGCCGGACCGCAAACGCCCTCGCCTAGCTCCGCGCAACATCGTACAGACGGTTACGCCCGTCTTCGCCGGGCTATGGCGCCGCAATCCGGGGCGCTGTCCCGCATTTCGCTTACGCTTCATGCGGGCTATACGGCTACGCAGTAGACTTACCCCACCAGCGCCGCATAAGACAGAAAGCCAACGCTTACGCCGGGCTCGATCTTCGTGATGTCCTCCATCAGCTCGATGAGGCCGTCAGTCTCGGTCAGTGAGGTGATGACGCCGGCGCCTTCCTGCGGATGGCGCACCGCCTCGATGACGCCATCGCTTGCTCGTCGCAAGGCGACGCGCACATATTCGCGCCGGCCTTTCTTCTTGCGATGGGCGAAAGTCGAT
>DASYAC010000276.1:0-1550 GCA_036501585.1 Steroidobacteraceae bacterium | reverse complement strand
GGTTATCGGCGTACCGGACGATCGCTGGGGTGAGCGGCCACTGGCCTGCGTGGTGCTCGATCCTGACGCGCCGCCGGCCGTCGCAGAGCTCGAAGACTACCTGGCCGGGCACATCGCTAAATGGCAGGTTCCCCGGCTGTGGAAGGCAGTGCCGAGGCTGCCCAGGACAAGTGTCGAGAAGGTCGATAAGAAGGCGCTCCGGCGGACGTATGAAGCCGGCGACATAACCGGGCCGGCAGCGCGGCCGCAGGACAGCCTCGAGAACACAAGGTAGTGCGTCGCGGGTCTGGCGCTGCGGCGCGCAGCCGTCACAAAAGCCCGCGATAGTCTCCGCCGTCGAGTCGCAAGCTCGTGCCGCTTATGTAGGCGGCGTGCTCGCTGCAGAGAAAAGCGCAGGCCGCGGCGAATTCGCTCGGCAGCCCTAGGCGCCCGCCCGGCTGGCCCTCTGACTGCATTCTGCGCGCCTCCTCGAAGGAGATGTTCTGCTCAGCCATGTACGACCGCGCCACTTCGATCTGCCTGGGCGAGTCGATTCGCTGCGGCAGGATCTGGTTGACGGTCACGTTGTCTTTCATGATCGTCCGCGCCATGCCCTTCATGACGGCCCACAGTGCCGTCCGCGCGCCGGCTGAGGGCGCCTGGCTCGGAGCCGGCGATGCGACCATGGCCGAGGTGATGCTGACGATGCGGCCGAACTTCCTCGCTCGCATGCCGTCGATGACGGCCCGTACGAGGGCGAGCGGCGTCCAGTAATGGAGGAGCATCGCGGTCTCGAGGTCGGCAACCGACGCATCCAGGAATGCGATCGGCTTAGGACCGCGATTGTTCGTGATCAGGATGTCGGGCTCATCCCAGGCACCGAGCAGCGCTTCCCGTCCATCCTCGGTCGTGATGTCGGCCTGCACGGCCAGCACCTCAGTGCCGACGGCATGCTCCTGGACCTGCTTGAGCGCCGCGGCCAGTCGTTCCTCGTCGCGGCCGTTGATCGCGACGTGAACGCCTTCCTGGGCAAGCGCGATCGCGCAGGCCAGGCCGAGACCCGAAGAGGACGCGCAGACGATCGCGTGCCTGCCGCTGATTCCGAGATCCACACCGAGCTCCTCGGTCCACGCATGCTGCCGCGGCCCAAGGGGGGCAGGATTTTCACGACGGCATGCTCACGCCAAACCAAGCGCACAGGCCGCTTAGCTATAGGGACATTTGCCAGGCTTGAATTCTTCGCCCGGCGCGCTCGCTACGCCTTGTATACGGGGCCCTTGTACAGGGGCTCGCCGTCGTAAATCATGGGCGCTCCCGAGCGATTGCGCCACAGGTTGTTGTTCTCGTGGTTTCCGCCCAGCCAGCGCTTGAGGGCGGCGTGCGCGTCGCCGCGACGGATCTCTTTGATCTCTTCGACGTCGTCCGGGTCGGCGCATATTTCCACCATGAGACCGTCAGGCGAATCCACGTACAGCGACTTCACGTAGCCGTGGTCCTGAATGTAATGCGATACGCCGTCGGCGAGCAGGCGCTGGTGGATCTCTTCCTGGGTGTCGGCGTCCGTCTCCAGC
>DASYAC010000275.1:0-7916 GCA_036501585.1 Steroidobacteraceae bacterium | reverse complement strand
GGTCTGCGCCGCCGTACCGGAGGCCGACGAGAGTCCTACCACGCTGGTCGATAGGTCTCAGCTTCAGTTGAAGCTCGCCAAGAAGGCAGGCCGTAACCGCGCCGCCTGAGCTCGAGGCCGCGCCCGCACGCGTGGCGGCCTGGCCGCCGCGGGCCCGCCGCACGGAGAGTGGCCGGCATATGCCCGGGCGCGGCCCGCGATCTGCCCGGCGCGGGCCGGAGGGGCGCCAAGTAAGACGTCGATCGCGTCAAAATCCTACAGGGAGCGCCCACCTCTCGTGCTGTAATAAGTAAATGAATGGGGACGCGTGGCAAGTGTGTTCTGAGAGCACCGGGGGGGCTGGGTGAGCTCCGCCGAATTCCCGGTCGTCGGGATCGGGGCCTCCGCGGGGGGGCTCGACGCGTTCCATGCTTTCTTTGAAAAAATGCCGGCCAACTGCGGCATGGCGTTCGTGGTGATTTTGCATCTGCCCGCCGATCACAAGAGCATGCTGATCGAGATCTTGGACCGCTGGACTTCGATGCCGGTGCTCGAGGGTGTGGATGGCACGAGGCTCGAGCCGAACCATGTGTATGTCCCGCCGCCGCATGGCGTCACCACGGTGGTTGATGCCCATCTCAGCGTCGAAGCCCCCGCAGACGGGACCGACCGCCAATTCAGACCCATCGATGATTTCTTCGACTCGTTGGGGACGGTCCTCAAGGAACGGGCCGTCGGCATTGTGCTGTCCGGCACCGGCAGCGACGGCGCCTTGGGTCTCAAAGCCATCAAGGAACGCGGGGGGTTCACGATTGCGCAGGGCAAGAATGGCAGCGCGCCGCAGTACGGGGAAATGCCGGCCGGAGCGATCGCGACAGGCGCGGTCGACCTGGTGGCGCCGGTGGAGGAGATACCCGGGCACCTGCTGCGGCTGAAACGCACCCTGATCGAGTCTCCCGCGGGCGGCGTCGAGGGCGGCGCCTCATCGGAATCCGCCCGAATCGAGATATGCGCGATTCTGCGCAGCCATCTGGGGCACGATTTCAGCGACTATCGCCGGCAAACCTTCTTGCGGCGAGTCGAGCGGCGGAGGCAAGTCCTGAACCTGGCCACGCTCGAAGAGTACATTGCGACGCTGAATGCCAATCCGGCCGAAGCGACGCTGCTGTTCCGCGATCTGCTCATCCGCGTCACCAGTTTCTTTCGCGACCGGGAGACTTTCCAAATACTTGCGGACGAGATCATTCCGCGGCTTTTCGACGGAAAAATGGCCGACAGCGTGGTGCGCGTCTGGGTGCCCGCCTGCGCGACCGGCGAGGAAGCCTATTCGCTCGCCATGCTGCTGCGAGAACACTTGGATTCATTGACCGCGAAACCCAAGGTGCAGATATTCGCCACCGACATCGACGACCTGGCGATCGCGACGGCTCGACTCGGCCGCTACCCGAGGACGCTCGTCGAGGGCGTGGACGATGCGCGGCGGCAGCGCTTCTTCAATCATTCCCACGGCAGCTATTGCGTGGCCCGGGAGATCCGCGATCTCTGTACGTTTTCCGTGCACAACCTGGTTCGTGATCCGCCCTTTTCACAGATGAGCCTGGTCTCGTGCCGGAACCTCCTCATCTACTTGAATGCCGAGCTTCAGGGGCGGGTCATACCCGTGTTCCATTACGCGCTGATTCCGGGAGGGATCTTGCTCCTGGGCGGCTCGGAATCGGTCGCGCAACATCCCGGCTTGTTCGAAGCCGTGGACAAGAAGGCGCGCATCTTCAGGCGGCGCCAGGGACGAAGTCCCGAGTTGAACCTGAGATGGCAGTACCCGCGTTCGACATCGCTCGGCCCGTCATCCGACGGCGGCCACCCGATGGGTTCGGTGCAAAGCTTGGCCCAGGGCGAGGCATGGGCCGCGAGGGGGCGCGCCGCCGATGAAGCCGACCGTCCATCCTCCACGCGTCACGATCGGCTCCTCGGCCCGGTGACGCCGACCCCGGAAATTATCGTGGAACTGCAGCGCGCGCTCGCGGAAACGGGCGCAGAGCTTCAGTTGCTGGCCGAGGAACATCAAACCGCGCTCGAGGAGCTCCGAAGCGCCAACGAGGAGCTGCATTCGGTCAACGAGGAATTGCAATCGACCAACGAGGAACTCGAGACCTCGAAGGAGGAGCTGCAATCGCTCAACGAGGAACTGCATACCGTCAACGTCCGGCTCACCGAGAAAATCGAGGAGCTCGGTCAAGCCAACGGCGACTTGAGGAATCTGTTCGAGAGCACGGAGATCGCCACCGTGTTCCTCGATCGTCACCTGGTCATTCGAAGCTTCACCCCCGCCATCGCGACGCTTTATAACCTGATTCCGAGCGATCAGGGCCGCCCCTTGACGGACATCGTCAGCCGCCTCGAGTACGACAGCTTGCGCGAGGACGTGGCGTTCGTCCTGGCGAACCTCGAACCCCTGGAACGGCGCATCGTGCGCGACGACCGCTCGGCGCATTACGTGATGCGGATCTTGCCGTACCGCGAACCCGACAGCGCCGTGACCGGCGTGCTGATCACCTTCGTCGATGTGACCAGCATCGTGAGGGCCGAGGAGGCTCTGGTCGCGGCGGACGTTCGCAAGGATGTGTTCCTGGCCACGCTGTCGCACGAACTGCGCAATCCGCTCGCCCCGATTCGCATCGCCGCGCGGCTCCTGCAGGCTCCCGACCTGGACCCGGGAGAGCTCCGCCACGCGCAGGATATCATCGCCCGTCAGGTCGGACACATGAGCTCGTTGCTCGACGATCTGCTCGATGTGTCGCGTATCACCCGCGGATCGTTCCTGCTGAAGAAGACCTATGTCGATTTGCAGGTGCTGATGGATGAGGCGATAGAGGCGGTGCAGGCGGCGATCGACGCGAAGCAGCATACGCTGCGCGTCGAGCGTCCGGCGCAGCCCATCCTCTTGGAGGTGGATCCCGTTCGCATGACCCAGGTGATCACCAACCTTCTGACGAACGCCGTGAAGTACACGCCGAGCGGCGGCCTGATCCAGATGGGAACCCGTTTCGAGGCGCAGCAACTGTGCATCTTCGTGCGCGACAGCGGCATCGGACTGTCCGCTGAAGCGATGGAAAGGGTTTTCGACATGTTCGCCCGCATCGAGGCGGAAACCGGCCCCTCCGAGGGCGGTTTGGGCATCGGGCTTTCTCTGGCGAAAGGCCTCGTCGAATTGCATGGCGGCCACATCCAAGTGCGCAGCGCCGGGCGGAGTCAGGGCAGCGAGTTCGTCATTTGCCTGCCCCGCTCGCTCATCGTCGATGCATCCGCGGATTGGCCCGCCCACCCGGGCGCCGCGGCGGAGCCCACGGCGCCGCTGCGGCGCATCCTCGTTGCGGACGACAATCGGGACAGCGCCGATACCATGGGCATGCTGCTGCAGCTGTCCGGCCACGAGGTGCACCTCGCGCATAGCGGCAGGGACGCATTGGAAACCGCGAAGCGCGTGCGCCCCGATGTCGGGATATTCGATATCGGCATGCCGGATCTCAGCGGCTACGAGCTCGCCGAGCGGATTCGCCACGAGGCCTGGGGAGCCGGGATGACGTTGATCGCGGTGACCGGGTGGGGACAGGATACCGACCGGCGGCGCGCGCTCGCGGCGGGGTTCGATCATCACCTCACCAAGCCGATCGAGCCGGACCAGCTGGAGGGTCTGTTCAACGGCGCCGCCCCTCGAGGCGCGTGAGCCACGTCGCATTCGCCGGCGGCGTTATGTGACGCGGTTCAATACCCTGTAAATTCATCCGCCGGGCGCCGCCTGAATCGGAACTCGGTTTCGGCGCCGGTCCGGGGCATTTGATAACAAGAAGAACATGAACATCCGCACGAAAGTGATCTCGCTGCTCGCGATGCTGTTCGTGATCTTGATCGCCATCGAGATCGCGGTTCAGCGCGAGATCCTGATGCCGAGCTTCGCCGAGCTCGAGCGCGACGACGCCAAGGTATCGATGAGACGCATCGACTATGCGCTGGACGTATCCCTCGACGCGCTGGAGCTCACGGCGGCCGATTGGGGGAATTGGGACGACGTGTATCGTTACGTGCAGGCGCCGGACGAGGGTTTCGTCCGCACCAACATCACCTCCGTGGCGTTGAAACAGCTGCAGGTCAGCACCTTGATGATCGCGGACCTCGAAGGCAACGTGGTGCTCTCGAGCGGTGTGGCGTTCGGCGGCAGAGGCGGCGCGGCGATCGATTTTGCGAATCTCAAACGGCTGCCCGACGACTTTCCCTGGAGACAGAACCTCGCGGCGGGCAAGTCGGCGAAGGGCCTGATCCGGACCAATCGAGGATTGATGATGATCGCGGCAGCCCCCGTGCTCGACGGCACCGGTGGCGGCGCGCACCTGGGAATGGTGATCATGGGTCAGCTCATGACTCCGGAAATTGTGCGCTCTCTCGCCTCACGCGCGCAGGCCGACCTGACCCTCGATCCGGCGGGCCGCCCGATCGCCGGCGATGAGGTCCGCGAGACCGACTCGAGCACGAGGATCGAGCGGCAGCTGTCCGACATCTACGGCCGGCCGCTCGCGGTGGCGGCTGTCGATGTTCCGCGAAGAATCACTGCGCGCGGCCACAATGCGGTGACCTACGCGTCGGCGTACCTGATCGGCGCCGCGGTCATCGTGCTGATTCTGCTCGTCACCATCTTGAATCGCGTCGTGCTCGAGCCGCTCGCCCGGGTAACGCGGCACGCCGTATCGATCAGCGAGGGGAACGATCTCACCGCGCGCCTCGATCTCGACAGCCGGGACGAGATCGGCCTCCTGGCGCGGGAGTTCGACAGCATGGTCGAACGGGTGGAGGAGACGCGCAACGAGCTGGTCGACAGGTCCTTTCAAGCGGGCTTCGCCGAGCTGGCCAAAGGCGTGCTGCACAATTTGGGAAATGCCATGACGCCGCTGTCCGTGCGGCTCGCAAGACTCGAGAATCGGCTGCAGGCCGTGCCGGTGGAGGATTTGGAAATGGCGTGCGGGGAGCTCAAAGGCGCGGCTCCGGGCTCGCCGCGCCATGCGGACCTGATCGAATTCCTGCGCCTCGGCTGCCGCGAGATGTCGTCCGGTATCGGCGAGTCGAAAGCGGACATCGGAATAATCCAGCGTCAGGCGCAGATCGTCCAGACTGCGTTGAGCGAGCTGATGCGCTCCACGCGGAACGAAGCGGTGATCGAATCGGTCCGGCTGCCGGACCTGGTCAGCCAGACACTGGAGATCGTGCCGGACGCCTGCCGCCAGCGCCTGGTGGTGGACCCGGAGGAGTCGCTCGGCAAGGTGGGCGCCGTGCGGGTGGCGCGCACCGTCCTTCGCCTGGTGCTGCAGAACCTGATCATCAACGCGGCGGACGCCGTGCGCGATGCCGGGAGAGACAAGGGTGTGCTGAGGGTCGGGGCGGAGATCGTCCGTGAGCACGACCGCGATCAGCTTCATCTGCATTGCAAGGACAACGGGGTGGGGATCTCCGAGGCTGATCTGGCGCGTGTGTTCGACAAGGGCTTTTCAACCAAGTCCCGCGATACGAATTACGGCATCGGGCTGCACTGGTGCGCGAACGCGATCGCGGCGCTCGGGGGCAGGATTTGGGCGGCGAGTGAAGGTCCGGGGCTCGGCGCGTCGATGCATTTGATGCTCCCCCTGGCGGTGCGGGAAACCTGAGGATGGAATCCGTGACTGAGATCAAACGAGCGATACGAGTGCTCATCGCCGACGACGAAGCGCAGGTGCGCGATGCCTATCGGGAGATCCTGGCCGATGCCGACATGAACGGCGAGACCGCGGTGTTTCGGAACCTGCGCGACCGGCTGTTCACCAAGCCCGCCGCGGAGCAGGTCGCGAAAAAGTTGTCCTCGCCGAACACGACGTTCGCGCCGGTGTTCTGCGAGGGCGCGGAGGCGGCGGTCGCCGCGGTGCGCAACGCAATCGCCGCGGACGACCCCTTCGCGGTGGCCTTTCTCGACATGCGGATGCCTCCGGGCCCCGACGGCGTGTGGGCCGCGGCGCGCATCCGCGAGCTGGACCCCGCCATCGAGATCGTGCTGTGCACGGCGTATTCGGATGTGGATCCCGCCGAGATGGGATCCATCGTTCCCCCGGAGGAGAAGCTTTCCTATCTGCAGAAGCCCTTTCATCCCCATGAAATCCGGCAGATGACGATATCGTTGGCGAGCAAATGGCGCGCCGAGCACCGGATCGTGAAGCTCGCCTATTTCGACGCGCTCACCGGGCTTCCGAATCGGGAACAGTCCCGCAACAGGCTCGCGAGCGCACTGGCGGCGGGCAGGCAGGACGGCCGCTCCGTGGCGGTTCTGTACCTGGATCTCGACAACTTCAAGCGGGTCAACGATACGCTGGGTCATGCGGTGGGCGATGAGCTCTTATGCCTGGTCGCCTCGCGGATGCGCAATTCGCTGCGCGCGGACGACAGCGCCGGCGTCGACGATCATCCGAGCACGCGCACCAATCACATCGCAAGGCTCGGCGGTGACGAGTTCATCGTGATCCTGCCGGGAATGCGCGATCCGGGGGATGCCGGCGGGGTCGCCTCCCGGTTGATCGCCGAGCTGCAACAGCCCATGCATCTCGCGCAGCACACCCTGGTCGTGACCCCCAGCATCGGAATCGCCCTGTACCCGGACGACGGCATGGACGTGGACACGTTGCTCCGCAACGCCGATCTCGCCATGTACTTCGCGAAGCGCAAGGGCCCGGGCACGCACGCGTACTTCAACACCGCGATGAACGATGCGGCGCTTCACCGGTTCACGCTGGAGGCGAAGCTCCGAGGCGCCCTGGAGCGCGGTGAATTCACCTTGAATTATCAGCCCCAGTTCGACGTGAGCACGGGCACGATCTCCGGGATGGAGGCGCTGTTGCGCTGGAAGTGCGACGATCTCGGGCAGGTCGCGCCCGCCGAATTCATCCCCATCGCGGAAGAGACCGGACTGATTCTGTCGATCGGCGAGTGGGTGCTGCGCACGGCGTGCCGCCAGGCGAAGGTCTGGCACGACGAGGGACTGCCGGTGCGGCGCATGGCGGTGAACGTGTCGGGGCAGCAATTCTCCCTCAAGGAATTTCCGGCGCTCGTGGAGTCGATTCTCGAGGAGACGGGGATGCCGCCGTCGATGCTGGAGCTCGAGATCACGGAGTCGGTGGTCATGAAGGACGAGGCCTGGGCGGAACAGGCACTGGCGCAATTGAAGGCGCTCGGGATACTGCTCGCGATCGACGATTTCGGTACCGGCTACTCGAGCTTCGGACGGCTGCGCAATTTCGCGGTGGACCGCCTGAAGATCGATCAATCGTTCATGACCAGCCTCGTCGATTGCAGCGACGACCGGGCCATCGCGGCCGCGATCATCGCGATGTCGCGCACGCTTCGCATCAACGTGACGGCCGAGGGCGTGGAGAACTTTCCACAGCTCCTGTTTCTGCAGGAGCATGCCTGCCAGGAGGCCCAGGGGTTCCTGTTCAGCCGTCCGCTGCCGGCGGCCGAGGCCCAGAATCTCCTGCAGCGCGCCGCGGACACCACGTCGGGCACCCGCACGCAGCGCCTGCGGTCTCTGATCGGCTGATAAACGCGGATCGGCTGATAAACGCGCCGCCGCGCTTCAAGTCGAGCCGGCCGGCCTCCAGCGGGTGAGGAATTCCGTGACGGCGCCCGACTGCATGCGGCGCATCGCCTCGAATTCTCCGCTCTTCTGGCTGTAGAGAAGCTTGCCGTGCGAATCGAGGATGGCCAGCGCGGGAACGCCCTTGCTCAAGGGAATGTCGTACCGGGCGGCGATATCCAGGTTCCGATCGCGCATGCCGATGTTGACGTGAACCAGGACGTAGCTCGCCTCGAGAATCGGCCGGTTGGCGCCGTCGTGGAAATACAGGTCGAGCACCCGGCAATCCGTGCAC
>DASYAC010000274.1:0-13382 GCA_036501585.1 Steroidobacteraceae bacterium | reverse complement strand
GCATTGTTCTTCACCGCAAAGGCGAGAAGCTGCGCGATATCAACCGCCATTTACGGCTCCTAAATCCGGCTGTACCAAGCCATCAGCAGTATATAAGAGGGTGTCGTCACCCAATATGTTAATTGGTCCGCAGAATCTGACGCCTAATGTGATCCACGTCCGGTCTCGGATAGACAGGGCGGCAAAGGCCGCCGGACGCGATCCCGCCAGCGTCACACTGGTCGCGGTTACCAAGTCCAAGGCTGCCGAATCCATGAGGGAGGCCGCCACGGCGGGCGTCACGGATTTCGGCGAAAACTATCTCCGGGAGGCACTCGGAAAGATGGAGGCGCTCGGGGATCTGCCTATGCGCTGGCATTTCATCGGGGCGCTCCAATCGAACAAGACCCGGCCCGTCGCGGAGCGCTTCGACTGGATCCACAGCGTCGATCGATTGAGCATTGCCCGGCGCCTGTCGGAGCAGCGCCCCTTTCATGCGCCGCCGCTCAACGCGTGCATCCAGGTCGCCCTCGTTCCCGAGCCCACCAAGGGCGGCGTCGAGCCCGGCAATCTGGCCGTGCTCGCCGAGCAAATCGCCGCGCTGCCGCGTCTGAGGCTCCGCGGCCTGATGTGCATTCCCCCGGCTCAAACGGATGTGCGCTCCGAGCGGGCCCTGTTTGCCCGGCTGCGGGGGCTCCTCGAGACTCTCAACGCGCGCGGGCTCGGGCTCGATACACTGTCGATGGGAATGAGCGCGGATTTCGAGTCGGCCATTGCCGAAGGGGCCACGATGGTGAGGATTGGGACGGCGATATTCGGCGAACGGTGAGCGGATCCAATATGCACAACATACGCAGACTGGCTTTCATCGGGGGCGGCAACATGGCCGCCGCACTGATCGGGGGACTGACCAAGCGCGGACTCGCGAACGATCGGATCGCGGTCGCGGATCCGAGCGCCGAGCAGCTCGCGCGTCTCGGGCACGAGTTCGGCATCACGGGCGCGCCCGACAACGCCGCCGCGGCCGCCGGTGCCGAGGCCGTGATCCTCGCCGTCAAGCCTCAACAAATGCGCGCCGCGGCACTGGCGCTCGCCCCTCATCTGGCGGCCTCCAGACCGCTGATCGTATCGGTCGCCGCCGGCATACCGCATGCTGCGTTGGCGCGCTGGTTCGGACCCGGCATCCCGGTGGTGCGCACCATGCCCAATCGCCCGGCCCTGAACGGGTTCGGGGCGACCGGACTGTACGCCCCGGCGGGTGTCGGCGCCGCGCATCGGGCGCTGGCGGAATCCATCATGGCCGCGGTCAGCGCTACCGTATGGGTCGAGCACGAATCGCAGATGGACACCGTCACCGCGCTCTCGGGCTCGGGTCCCGCCTATTTCTTCCTGTTCATGGAGGCGCTGGAAGCCGCCGCCCACGAGCGCGGGCTGCCGAACGACATCGCGCACAAGCTGACCTTGGAGACCGCCTTCGGGGCCGCGCAAATGGCGCGCCAGTCGGGCGAATCCCTCGCGCTCCTCCGGGAGCAGGTGACTTCCAAGGGAGGCACCACGGCGGCCGCGCTTGCCGTACTCGATGCGGCCGGACTTCGCGCCACGGTCGCTCACGCGGTGGCCGCGGCCGACCGCCGCTCCGCCGAGCTGGCGGCCGAATTCGGCGCCCCGTAGACATATGGAAGCGATCAGATTCATCGTCGATATGCTGTTGTGGCTGCTGACGCTCGCGTTCCTGCTGCGTTTCCTCTTTCAGCTGGTGCGGGCGGACTTCCGCGATCCCATGGCGGACGCCATCGTACGCGTGACGAATTGGCTGATCATGCCCCTGCGCCGCGTTCTGCCCCCGATAGGCAAGGTCGACACGGCCACGGTGCTGGCCGTGCTCCTGGCGGCTTCGGCGCATACCGCGGCGATGCTGTTGCTCGCCGGCATCGGTTTCGGCGAACCGCTGGTGTTCGCACGCGTCACGGGCATCGACCTCATCGAGATGATCCTCAAGGTCTACCTGTTCGCGTTTCTCCTGTATTGGGTCGCCACGTTCGTCGCCCAGGGCGCGTATGCGCCGGGCGTCCGTCTGCTGGCGCAGCTCTGCGAGCCCGTGTTGAAGCGCGTGCGCCGCCTGATTCCCCCGATCGGGCAGATCGATTTCTCCTTCCTCTGGGTGTCGATCGCGATCGGCGCGTTGCTGATACTTCTGCGTTGAACATGCCCTCCTACATGCCTGAAATCACTGCCAACGGAGCCGCCGGAGCGCTCCGGGAGAGGCGCCGGCCGCTCGGCTCGTGCCGCGAACGCCTGAAAATAAAGGCTCGCGCACGCATCGATCGATGATTTTTTTTTACGAATGCGCTAAACATCGGCTTTTTTCTATGTTATTTTCGGCGCCGAGTTGAAATTGTGGGGAATCATCGACCCGCGTTCGCAAACATCAGCAGGAGATTCAATATGGCGAAAAAGAATGCAGCACCGACCAAGTCTGAAATTCTCGCTACCATTTCGAAGGAAACAGAGCTCTCGAAGAAGCAGGTCGGAGCCGTGTTTGACTCGCTTTCCGGCGCTATCAAGAAGAGCCTTCGCGGTCACGGGCTGTTCACCCTGCCCGGACTTCTCAAGATGAAGGTAGTGAAGAAGCCGGCCACGAAAGCGCGTGAGGGCATCAACCCGTTCAACGGCGAGAAGATGACGTTCAAGGCGAAGCCCGCGAGCAAGAAAGTCCGCATCGCTGCGCTGAAGAACCTCAAAGAATTCGTGAACTAGCCCGGCTGCTGCCCTGGGTCGGCGGTCTCGCATGTGAGGCTGGCTGACTCTCGCTCCGGAGCGGTTGGGCGCCAACCGCTCCGGAGTGCTTGCTCCGGGGTGCTGCCGGAGCCCGCACCGCGCGGCCCGCCTTACTCGATACCGACCAGACTCACCTCGAACACCAGGGTCGCACCGGGTGGAATGACGCCGCCGGCACCCTCTGCTCCGTAGGCGAGATCGGCGGGAATGATCAGTCGTCGGTGCCCGCCCACCTTCATGCCGGCGACACCCTGGTCCCAGCCCTTGATCACCTGACCTCCGCCGATCACGAATCGGAAGGGTTGCCCCGAGTTCGCGG
Organism: Steroidobacteraceae bacterium; assembly: GCA_036501585.1. Lineage (GTDB taxonomy): Bacteria > Pseudomonadota > Gammaproteobacteria > Steroidobacterales > Steroidobacteraceae > Bog-1198. The sequence continues at coordinate 10,306 of DASYAC010000274.1, read as the reverse complement.
AGCTGTCGAATTCCTTGCCTTTCTTGTCAGCCGCCGACGCTTCGTACAACCAGCCGGTGTATTGGACGACGGCCTGTTGCCCCGCGGCAATCGGCGCGCCCGCGCCGATCTCGAGGTCCTCGCTTTCCAGAGTGCTCACCGTCGCGGCAGGAACCGCCGCGGGAGCCGGACCGGCTGCCTTGCCCGAGCATGCCGTCAGGGTGCCGATGACGGCCGACGCCGCGAGGATGCTTGCCGCCGCGGTGAGGCGGGCAGCGCCATGAGAGAGGATTCTCGTGGAGGTTGTCATCCTCGAATCCTAAAGGATTCGGGGATCGCCCACGACCCCTTCGCGGGCCCTAGGCCCCCGGTCGAGAACGTCGAATCATGAGGAGCGCGGCGAAGTTTGAGGCGATCGCCGCGGCGCCGAGCAGCGCCGGCTGCGCGCCCAAGGCGGGCCCCGCGAGCACCGCACCGATGCCGACCATCGCCAGCGAGAGAGCGCCGAGTTCGGCGACGAGCCCCAGCCAGCCGTGCCGCAGTATCCCGAACGCATCGTCGAACTCGTCGGCGACCTGTAGGACCCATTCCATGCTCGGGAGTCTAGGCGGCGGCCCGCGGCCGGAGCGTGAGTGGGGTCACAGATACTTGCCACGGTGCAGGCGGCTGCGTAGGCTCTATGCCACATGCAGCGCATTCTCGTCCTGAATCCGAAAGGCGGATCGGGCAAAACGACGATAGCCACGAACCTCGCCAGTTATTTCGCGAGCCAGGGTGACCATCCGCTGTTGTCGGACAACGATCCTCAAGGTTCCAGCACTCGCTGGCTCAAGAAGCGCAAACCCGACCAATCCTTCATCCACGGGATCGCGGCGTTCGAACGCAACACCCGCATGACGCGCGCCTGGCAAATGCGGATTCCCCCGGACGCCGCGCACGTGATCGTGGACACCCCCGCCGCGGTCCCGGCGCAGGACATGCCGGAGATGACCAAGACCGCGGACGCCATCATCGTCCCGGTGCTGCCTTCCGACATCGACATTCACGCCTGCTCGAGATGCATCGCGGACTTGCTGCTCATCGCCAAGGTGAGACGCGACGAGAACCGGATCGGAGTGATCGCCAACCGCGTGAAGCGCAATACGCTGATTTACCAGTCGCTGATGAGGTTCCTGGAGACGCTGCGCATCCCCGTGATCGCGACGTTGCGCGATTCGCAGAATTACGTGCGTGCCGCGGAGCAGGGAGTCGGATTATACGAGATGAAGCGCACTCTCGTGGCCCAGGACATCGGGGATTGGGAGCCTTTGCTGACCTGGTTGCATACCAAGGAGGGCGTGGTCCGGCCGAATTCCGCGCCGCTCTCCGGCATCAACCCCCTGCCGGAGACCGCCTGAGAGAAATTACTTCTTGTCCTCCCAGCTGACGCGGACCTTCTCGGCCCAATTCTTGTAGCTGTGCCAGTTGTAGAGACTGTTGGTGATCGCCGCGTGACGGCCGCTGGGCTTGTAGGCCTCGCGGGGAAGCGGGGTCCCGGCGGCACCCCCCTCGACGCGCGGTGCGCGCCGGTCCACACCGGTGTATCGAGTCTTAAGTTTGAAGTCGCTCATTGAGTGCCTCTCGTTTACCGGACAGTAGGAGTCCGGCACTTCCTGCGGCAGTAACTGTGTCACACGCGGGTGGGGCACGTCGCCGAGCCTCACGCGCATTGCGATGCGCATCTCACCGTCCGACACGGTAAGTTAAATCGCGCGAACCTATGCGCTCTCCCAGGCGTCGAAAAGCGGCTTCCACTCCTCGAGCGAACGATCGAGCGCCGCGGGCAGAAGCGTCGCGTAGGAGTCGAGGAGCGCCATCGCATTGCGCGCGGGATCCGTGTTGGTCGCGGCGCCGAGGCGGCGTGACATGTCTCTGTTCACGAGATGCAGATTCTCGTAGAGCTCGGTGAGCGCGCCGAAGGCGGGACGGGAGTGTGTCGCCGTGATCTCGCGGGACAGCAGGTACATCGAGACGCTTCGATACAGCGTCTCCGCCTCGTTCGCGAAGGGCAGGTGAAAACGGGCCATCGGACGCAGACGGTCGGTCCAGGGACAGCCGGCCGTCGCCATGATCAGTCCGAGCACCGAGCTCATCGCCTGCTGGGCGGTGGTTTCCACGTAGACGGTACGCTCGCTCTGGACCACCCTGACGCCCACGGTGTCGAAGGAAACCAGCGTATTCAACGGCTCCAGCGCGGCCGCCATCTGCAACGCCGCCGGGCAATGCGGGTGCGAGGCGGGGTTCAGCGGGCAATTGGCGCACTGGTTGAATTTGAGCTCGGTCCAGAACGGCGGCGCGGCGGGAGGGGCGTTGATGAGCCGGAAGCTCGCGGGATCGAAGGTGAAATTGAGCGTCTTCTGCGATCCGTCGGGCAAGTCGAAACGATAGCGGATCGAGAGCGGCTCGCTCATGCCACGAGCCGGTAGCAGGGCGTGTATTCCGCGCCGCTGAATTTCATCCGCCGTTGCGCCACGAAGGAGCGGAGCAGCCGGTCCAGCGGCTCCATGATCGATGCTTCGCCGGTCAATTCGAAAGGACCGTAACGCTCGATGGCGCTGATGCCGTAATCCTTGATGTTGCCCGCGACGATGCCCGAGAAAGCGCGCCTCAGGTTCGCCGCGCGCTCATGGACGGGCTGGTCGCGGGACAGACGCAGCGCCCGCATGGACTCGTGCGTGACCTCGAAGGGCAGCTGAAACTCGAGCGGAATGTTCAGGAGCCAATTGAAGCCGTAGGAGTCGCTCTGCCGGCGGCGGTAGTCGCGCACCAGGGCGAAGCCCCTGACCATGGCGCGGGCCACCTCGCCGGGATCGTCGATGACGATCTGGTAGCGGGACTGGGCGCTTTTTCCGAGCGTCGCGCCGATGAACTCGTGGATCTGGCGGAAGTAGTCCTCGGCATCCGCGGGCCCCGTGAAGATGACCGGAAACGGCAAGTCGCTGTTGGCGGGGTCGAGGAGAATGCCGAGCAAGTACAGGATTTCCTCCGCCGTCCCTGCGCCGCCCGGAAATACGACGATGCCGTGCCCGACCCGGACGAAGGCCTCCAGGCGCTTCTCGATGTCCGGCATGATCACCAGCTGGCTGACGATCGGGTTGGGCGGTTCCGCGCCGATGATGCCGGGCTCGGTGATGCCGAGATAGCGGCCGTTCATGATGCGCTGTTTGGAATGCCCTATGGTCGCGCCTTTCATCGGCCCCTTCATGGCGCCCGGACCGCAGCCGGTACACACATCCAGTCCGCGCAGGCCCAGCTCGTACCCCACTTTCTTGGTGTAGTCGTATTCGACCCGGCGTATGGAATGGCCGCCCCAGCACACGGCCAGGTTGGGCCGCACCTGAGTCTCGAGCACCCGGGCGTTGCGCAGGATGTGGAACACGGCGTTGGTGATGCTCGGCGAGGAAGTCAGGTCGAAGCGGCCGCTCTCCATGATTTCGTTCGAGATGAACACCACGTCGCGCAGCACGGCAAAGAGATGATCCTTCAAGCCGCGGATCATTTCGCCGTCGACGAACGCGGACGCCGGAGCATTCTTGATCTCGAGCTTGATCCCCCAGGCCCGGCGCATGATGCGAAGGTCGAAGTCCCTGTACTTCTCGAATATGGTCCGCGCATCGGAGATTTCCGATCCCGAGCTCAATACGGCCAGGGCGCATTTTCGGAACAGCGGGTAGAGCCCCCCCTGGCCGGAATCGAGGAGCTTGGCGATCTCCTCCTGCGACAGATGCTCCAAGCTGCCCTTCGGGGCGACCCGGGCATCGACCATCTCAGACGATAAAATCGTGGTTTCCACCCGGCATCACCTTCAGGGATAAATATCGATGGGGATGTTGTCCTGGGTGCGCATCCACACTTCGACCATATCGGAATTCGACAGGGCGATGCAGCCGTCGGTCCAGTCGCTCGAATAGTAGCTCGCCGGATGTTTCAGGGTATTGGGCATTCCGTGGATCATGATCGATCCTCCCGGGGCCCAGCGGTTCTTGCGCGCACGGATTTCGTCCTCCCGGTTGGGATAGGACACCTGGATGGCCAGGAAGTAGTCGCTGCGCGTATTGCGGCGGGCCAGGAAATAGTGGCCCTCCGGGGTCCGGAAGTCGTGCTCGCGCTCCTTCTGCCCCACCGGCGCCAGGCCGAGCTCGACTTTGTACGAGCCGAGCAGTTGGCTGCCATTGTAGAGATACAGTTTGCGCTCCGCCTTGCGGACGACGACGTGATCGGCGGTTGCGATCGGCAACCCCGTGGCAGTCCCCGCGAGGGCGGCGACCGCCGAGGCGAGGAGGCAGAACATCGACAGAAGGTACCGGGCGGTCCCTGAAAACTCGAGGTGACGATTGAGGTGACGCTTGCGATTTGACATGGTCAGAAAGTATAGCTCCTGTGACGCACCGCATAACCGGCCGCAGCTCACGGACCGGGTATAATGGCGCGATGCGCCCGTTGTTTCGCCTTTCGCTGCCCTTCTCCGCTGTCGCGGTCGCCGTTTCGCTGCTCGCCGCGTGCGGCGGAGACTCCTCGATCCGGCCCGCCGAAGTGCTCGACGAACGCACGGGGATGACCGTCGGCACGCTGGACAAGCCGATCGAGCTCGTACAGGGAGCGGCGGCTTCGGCGCCCTCGGCGGCTTTCGACCGGCGCACGAGCTTCGCGTACCTCGGGCCGGTGGAATGGGACAACATGGGGAACATCTCCCAAGGGCTGTGGATCCACGTCGCTCCCGGCAACGACTGGCGATTCGACGACATTCAGGCGGCCGGCACCGTGAGGTTGTCGCTCGACGATACCGCGGCCACGCTGACGGTGATCAAGCCGCCCGCGCTTGCGCATGCTCCTTACCAGCCCGTGGCCTCCTGGGGCGAGACCGCGTATTTCGCTGTCGACCTCGAATTGCTCAAGCGGATGGCCGCGAGCGCCAAGATCGGGCTCGACGTCAAAGCCGGCGACTCGGTGGTTCACTTTGCCGCCGGGCCGGATGCGCATGAAACGCTCGCAAGGTTCCTGCACGCTCGGGGTTACTGACGGTTGATGTCGACCACCTGCGGCAACGCAATCGTCGTGCCGGGCCGGATGTCGTGGAAATCCACATCGGGGTTGTACTGCGCCACCAGCCAGATCGGCAGGTCGCCGTGCTGTAGCGCCACCGTCCACAAGGACTCGCCGCGCTTCACCGAGTAACTCTCCGTGCCGGCGATGCGGTGGGAGGCGAAGAAGGCTTCCTGCAGGTGCCGGTGATACTCGGTGCGTACCGCCAGGAATTGCGCGGCCGTCACTTTGGACAAATCGAGTTTGATCTTGTGCCCGACCGTTACCTGGGCATTCTTGTGAAGCCGGTTGAGCTTGCGCAGCGTCTGGCTGTCGATTCCCGTCCAATCCGAGAAATGCCCCAGAGTCTCTCCGCCCTGCACCACCACCGTGTCGCCGGCACCGACCCGGTAGTCCGTCGCGTCGGTTCCCCCGGTCGGTGGGCTCGCCGGCAACAGCGCCGCGCTGTCGGTCTGCCTCGGCGACACGGGCTCCCGCGGCGAGGCCGTTGCGTTCTTCTCCGGAGCGCCCCTGGGATGCTGCAGCGATTGTTCCTCGGCCGTCGGCGGCGTGGGAGCCGGCGCCGAAGGAGTCGGCGCCGACGGGGTGGTCGCGTTCTCCGCCAGCACGATGCTCGGCGGCGCAGCGACCGCCGCCGCCTCAGCCTCGCCTTCCCCGCGGGATACAGGCATGGGAATGCGTACGATCTCGCCGCGAGTCACGCGGCGCGCCGCGTTCCAGCCGTTTGCCGCCAGGAGCCGCGACAGGCTCACGCCGCTGACGGATGCGATCCCCGCCAGGGTCTCGCCCTTGCGTACCCGATGCGCGCCATCGTTGCGTTGAGCCAGATAGCGCTGCGCCGCGGGCACGCGCGCCCAGGCCGCCTCGATCCCGCCCGGAGATTCGCTGCCGGGCAGCCGCAGGGCGTATCCGCGCGGAACCAGCCGGGAACCGTTCCAGATCGGCGGCCGCAGCGCCGGATTCAACACCTTGAGCGCTCCCAGGTCGACCTTGAACGCCTTCGCGAGCGTGGTCACCGGGATGTAATCGGGAAGCTCCACGGGCGTGTTGTCCGTCTCGGGGAGCCGGGGCAGGGGACCGAAATACTTCTCGGCATGACGGTCGACCTCCAACGCCGCCAGGAAGGCGACGTAGAAATTTCGCGAGGCGAAGCCGAAGGTCCTGCCTTGATATCGTTTGACGATGACGGCGATGTCGCTCGTTCCCAGTTCATCCTGCGCGCGCCTGAGACCCCCGGGGCCGTGGTTGTAGGCCGTGACGGTCAGCGGCCAGCTCCCGAGCAGCCGGTAGTTGTAAAGCATCAGATTGGCGGCGGCCTCCGTCGCGCTGTACGGGTCGAGCCGCTCGTCGACGATGCCGTCCACCCGCATGAAACGCTTGGCGGTCGAGGGCATGAACTGCCACAGCCCCGCGGCACCGACCTTGGAGTAGGCCTCCGGATTGAAGGAGGACTCGACGTGAGGCAAGGCCGCGATCTCCTCGGGAACGCCGTGCCGTTTGAGCACGCGGGCGATATTGGTCTCCCACGCGGCCGAGCGGATCAGGCCTTCGTGGAACCGGTCGGCTTGGCCGAGCTGAAATCGGATCCTGTCGATGGCGTCCAGAAAGTCCTGCGGCCGCGGCCTGTCCCCGAACGCATCCAGGATGCGCTTCTCATGGGGCGTCAGATCGGCCGTGGCCCCCGCCGCAAAGCGCCTGAGGAGCGCTGCGTAATGCGCCTTCGCCTCCGCCACGCGGCGCTCGCGCTGGGACGGCGAGGATGCGGGATCGAACCGCAGCACCTCGTAGACCAGATTGAGGTTCCAATCGTCGTGAATCAGACCCTGATCGGTGGTGACTTCGCTATAGACGCGTATCCAGAAACGGATGTCCGGCTCGAGCGCCGGGGGATGGGCGAACGGATCCGGTTCGTCGGCGGCTGCCGGGAAAGCCAGGAGCGCCGGCAACAGCAACAGACAGAGCGCCGCAATCTTTATGCGATGAGGAATGGCGTACAACGTGGCAGCAAGAGCAAGGACGAGCGCGACGATAGCAAATCCGGACAGCATTACTCAAACGGCGCGGCCGCAAATTCTGTTACCGGGGCACTATTCGTTCAATCACGCCTCTTTATATCCAATTCGCCGACCCTGACAATCGATACCTTGCGAAGCGGCGGTCACCCGGCGCGGCGTCGCGGTCATCGTGATTCCCGGCGATACGGCATTGCTCGAGGCGGGCCCGCAATAGTTGGCGCGGAGCGCACGCTCCGCGCCCGACGACTTCAGCTAATCGTCATACCACCATCGACGTCGAGGACGTGGCCGGTGATGAATGAGGCGCCTTCCGATGCGATGAACACGATCGCCTCCGCTTGCTCCTCGGACCGACCCAGACGAGCCATCGGAACCTGCGTCACCAACGCCGCTCTGTTCTCATCCGTATGCGTAAAGCGGGTCAACATCCCCGTGTCCACAGGACCGGGTGCCACCGCGTTCACGCGAATGCCCGACTTGACGGTTTCCAGCGCGACGGACTTCGTGATGCCTTCAACGGCATGCTTGCTTCCCACATACACCGAGGCAAAAGCCGCGCCTTCGTGTCCGTAGGTCGAGGAGATGTTGATAATGTTGCCGCTTCCCTGCTTTTGCATCACACGCACCTCGTGCTTCAAGCTCAGAAGGACACCCAGCACATTGGTATCAAACGTTGCGGCATAGCTCTCGGCGGTCTGATCCGTGATCGGCCCCACCTGCCCTTCCGTGGCCGCGTTGTTCACAGCGACGTCGAGCCGCCCAAACCGGGCGACGGTCTTGTCCACCGCATTGCGGATATCATCCTCATTGCGGACGTCAGTGTTGATGAATTCGGCTTCCGTACCCAAAGAGCGGAGCTCCTTCACGAGTTCTTTGCCAGCCTCGTCACGCCGGCCGGCAACGACGACTTTAGCCCCCTTCTTGGCGAAGGCGACGGCGGTGGCGCGTCCGATACCGGTAAGTCCGCCTGTAATCAAAACAACCTGAGCACTCATCTTGCCATCTCCTAGGTAAAGCCGCCTCAGTCTGGACGGCATTCGGGTTTATGAAACTTTCACTTGCAAGGCGAGGGCGTACCGGTTCTCTCAAGAACCTGCCGCGCTCTCGGACAGGAAGAGGGAGGTGTGCCGGACGAAGCGCTCCGGATACTGGTACTGCGAGCCGTGGCTCGCGTCTGGATACAGGATCAGCTGCCCGTTCGGAAGGTTTTGTTGCAGGATGTAGGAATTCACCGTGTAGACGATGACATCGTTGCTGCCGTTCACGACCAACGTTGGCTGCTGGATCTTTCCCAGGTAATCGAATGATTTCTGCGGCGCCCCCCATTTCGCAATGGCCTCCAGCTGCGCCGGGGCGACTTTCTCGTTCACATCCGGGTCGCGATCCTTGCTTCGAAGCCGCAAGCGTCTCAGGAACTCTCGCCCGGCCGCCTGACTCGCCGCAGATGGCGTGAAATGCACGGCGAGCCAAAGGTTGTCCGGCGGATCGTATGTTGCGCCGAAGATCTTCTGCGCCTCCGGCGTGAGCGTCGCCATGCCTTCCCCGCCGCGCGGTCCCGTGCCCACCAAGACGAGTTTTCGCACGAGGCTCGGCGCTTGCAGCGCAATCTCCTGCGCCACGAAGCCGCCGATCGAGAAGCCGAGCACATCGACCTGCTTTAATTTCAGCGCCTCGACAAAGGCGATTGCGTTCTTACCCATACCCTGGAATGTCGTCGGCACTTCTCCAGTCGAGCTCGACACGCCCGCGTTGTCGAACAGGATGACCTCCCGTTCCTTGGCCAGGCCATCGGTCACCGCAGGATCCCAATGATCCAGCGTCCCGGTGAAATGCTGATTTAGGACCAGGGGCACTCCGTCGGTTTTGCCGATGCGGCGATAGGCAAAGCGAATGCCATTCGTCTCTATGAATTGCGTGGGTGCCGTTTGATGCGTTTGGTTGGTCATACTCATCCTCCGTGCATATACTATGTACGTACATCCGCTCAGTGTCAAGCGAATATGTACGAACGTAGTGAAGATCACCCTGTCAGGGATCTTCAGGTTCCGCGCAGGATAGAAAAGCGGATAGGGCGAGGATATCAGCGCTCGCCTTCGGGCGGACCTGATGAGCTGATCCGATCGACACGGCTCGGATAGAAGGCGAGGTAGTCCTTGATTTGCGCCATCGCCGCAAATGGAGACTCATAACTCCACACGGCGTTGACAGAACGATCCCCGCCAGAGGGAATGCTGAAATACGAAGCGTCACCTTTGTAAGGGCAATAGGTCGTGTGTTCGCTGCGGACCAGGGCTGACATATCAACGTCACGACGCGGAACATACTGGACGGGCTCATGGGACGCCTCGCGAAGCGTCAACGCACTGCGGGTGTCGGCAACAGTCTTGCCGCCAACGACGACCGTGACGCGGGACGGATTGGCAACGATCGATATCGGGTGATCGGGGCCGGGAATCTTCATCTGCTTCGAATTCATCATTTGCCACCTTCCGTCGATGATAGCTCGAGTGGGCGGGAGCCTTCGCGTCAGACCAGAATTGTCGAGAACAGAATCTTCTTGAAATTCTCCGCGAGAGCCATATTCCGCTCAACCTTGGAAACCAGCCAGGCCCCTTGCAGACCCGTGACGATGAAGTCAGCTACTTCGGCGGTTTTGAAATTCTTCTGGAGCTCGCCCGCTTTAACGGCGGCCTTCAGGCAGTAGGCTAATGCCTCTCGAATCTCCTTGAAGATGTCCGAGACACGCCGGCGAATGACCTCGCTATGATCGGACGCTTCAGCGGCGAAATTGCCCACCAGACAGCCATTCTTGGGATCGTGACTCTTGATGGTAGCGATATTCCCGTCAATGAAGGCTCGCAAGCGCTTCAGCGGGGGAAGCGAGTCATCGCGTAACGTCTCGCCAATCCCAATGCGGCTGCTCGCAAAATAAAGATCAAGAACCTCGAGCGAAAAGGCCTCTTTCGAAGCGAAATGATTGGTGAAAGACCCTTGTGGAACCCCTGCCGCCTCGACAATGTCACGGACACTGGCACCGACATAGCCACGTGCGAGCACGACTTCGAGGCCCTTATCCAGCAGCTTGTCTCTGTTTGAAATCCTGCTCATATCTCGCATACTACGACCGTACATCATTTCCGTCAAACCAAATGCATCGCCATGCCCATGGCCCTTTTTTGGTTGCCCCATTATTCCGGTGGCAGCCTATGGCGGGTTCGTAAAGTAGGATA
>DASYAC010000273.1:0-2576 GCA_036501585.1 Steroidobacteraceae bacterium | reverse complement strand
CCCTGGTCGCGATATTTCGTGAAGGCCACGGCCCACGACGGTGAGAGATCCCCGCTCGGCAAGGTGTCCCGGGCGGTCACCGCGATCTACTCCATCGAGGCGGCGCGTCGAACTCGCGAGCTCCTCGCCCTGACGCGGCCCGACGTCGCCCATGCGCACAACATCTATCACCATCTCTCGCCCTCGGTGCTGGTCGAGTTGCACCGCCGGGGCATTCCGGTGGTTCTGACGCTGCACGATCTGAAGCTGATCTGTCCGGCATATAAAATGCACACTCAGGGGGCGGTTTGCGAGGCCTGCCGCGGCGGCGCGCTGCGCAACGTGGTCAAGAACCGGTGCATCAAGAACTCGACCGCCATGAGCGCCTTGGTCTGGCTCGAATCGACACTGCATCAGGCCTTCGGTCTGTACATGCGCACGGTCAGCCGGTTCGTCGTGCCCAGCCGGTTCTTCCTGGAAAAGTTTGCCGAATGGGGGGTCGATACCGATCGCTTCGTCCATATCCCGAACGCCGTCGATGTCGATGCCCTTCCGGATACGGGTGAGCCGGGCGATGTGTTCGTGTATCTCGGCCGGCTCGTTCCGGAGAAAGGGGTGCACACCCTGATCGAGGCCGCCGCCAAAGCGCGGGTTCGCCTGCGCATCGTCGGCACCGGGTCCGAGGAAGCCGCGCTGCGGCAGCTCGCGGCCCAGCTGGGCGGCGACGTTGAATTCACCGGCTATCTGACCGGCGAGGCGCTGCGGGCGGCCATTTCCTCGGCTCGCGCGGTGGTCGTACCCTCCGAGTGGTACGAGAATGCGCCCATCAGCGTGATGGAGGCGAGCGCCATGGGGCGGCCGGTGATCGTCGCCGATATCGGCGGGATCCCGGAACTGATCCGGCCGGAGGAGACCGGCTTCGTGTTTTCGAGCGGAAACGTGGACTCGCTGGTCGAGGTGCTCGCCCGTGTGCAGCGGAGCCCGCGATCGATCTTACATAACATGGGATCCGCCGGCCGAGCATGGATGCGCGCAGCATTCACCCCGGCCATCTATCGCGACCGCGTCATGAATCTCTACGGCCAAATAGGCGTGCACACGGGGTCGGAACATCAGATAATGAGTCGGGGGAAGGGACACAATGAGAAAAACGAGAACGATGGGGATGAACGTTATCGCGCTCGGCCTGCGCGGTATTCCTAACGTCCCCGGCGGCGTGGAAGTTCACGCGTCGGAATTGTATCCGCGACTTCAGGCGCTGGGCGCGAACGTCGTGGTCCTCGGCCGCATTCCCTATCGTCCCACCGACTCCCCTGCACAATGGTGCGGCGTCAAGGTGCAATGGATTCCGGCGCCTCGCACCCAGGGTGTCGAAGCGCTCGTGCACACGTTTCTCGGGGTGCTGTATGCGGCGGTGCGGCGGCCGGATGTGGTGCACATCCATGCCGTCGGTCCGTGGTTGATGGTGCCGCTCGCCAAGCTCCTCGGTCTCAAAGTCGTGATCACGCATCACGGCGAAGATTATCTGCGGGAAAAATGGAATCGTCCCGCCCGCGCGATACTGCGGCTCGGAGAGCGATTGGGCATGGCCTTCGCGGACGAGAGGATCGTGATCTCCAATTCGCTGCTCGGCTTGGCGCGAAGCAAGTACGGCCGCGACGCCACCTTGATCCCCAATGGAGTGAGCGAGCCCAAGCCGTCGACGACCCGGCTGCTGTTGGACAAGTACGGCCTCGAGCCGCAGCGCTACGTCATTCAGGTGAGCCGATTGGTGCCGGAAAAGCGCCAGCTGGATTTGATTACCGCTTTCAAGGCGGCCGGTCTGCCGGGATGGAAATTACTGCTCGTCGGCGGTGCGCAAGGATCGCAGCGCTACGCCGATCTGGTGCGCGAACAGATCGCCGGCAATGAGGCCATCATCAACACGGGATTCTTATCCGGTCTCGAAGTGCAGGAACTGCTGTTGCACGCCGGTATTTTTGCCCTGCCCTCCTCGCACGAGGGATTGCCGCTCTCGTTGATGGAAGCGATGAAGCTGGGCACGCCGGTATTGGTCAGCGACATTCCCGCCAACCGCGAGATGCAGTTGGATGAAGAGAGCTACTTCGCGGTAGGCGACACCGACACGCTCTGTGTTCGCCTGCGCGAGTTCGCCTCGGCGACGCCCGAGACGCGGGCCCGCAATGCGAAGCGGCTGAACGCGTTGTGTCAGCGCTTCGATTGGGACGCCATCGCCGCCTCCACCATGGGCGTGATGGAACGCGCCGCCGGCATGCCCACCCGGGTGCCGTGGCCGGCCGTGGCCGGCGCGGATACGAAACCCGCGCGCCCGCAGTAGCGGCTTCCTCTGCCGCGCAGCGCCTCAGTCAGTCCGGCGCGGAGCCGATGCGATCTGCTCCAGGACCTCGAGGGTCTCCTCCGCGCAGCGCCGCCAGGTCCATGACTTGACTCTCTCCTTGCCGGCCGCGATCAAGGTCCGCCGGAGGTCGGGTTCATTGGCGAGACGGGCCATCCCCGCCGCGATGGCATCGACGGATTCCGGGTCGACCAGGAGCGCTGCCTGGCCCGCAATCTCCTGGGTGCCGAACCGATCGGAG
>DASYAC010000272.1:0-14107 GCA_036501585.1 Steroidobacteraceae bacterium | reverse complement strand
CAATGGTTTCCATATGGCGCCGAGCTGCGGATTGTTCGTCGAGCCGAAATCGCTGTAGTGTTCCGCTCTATCGGCCAGTGTCAGCTCCAGCGCCGGGTTGCCGCCACTGCCGCCGCCGGGCCCCAGAATCGGCACATGCAGCTCCAGATATCCTGAACCAACCCGACGGGTCGGATAGAACGTGTTGTCGGTGGCCGGGAACAGAAATCTGGTCCCGAAATACTCCCATCGGTACTGTCCGCCGACGGCATATTGAATCGAGCCTGCTGGGAGCGTTGCCAGGGTTCCGTCCAGATTCGCATCCAGCGACACAATGTCGGTCTTCGTCTTTTCCGCGGTCTGCAGCGGCGACGCTGCGGGCGTTTCAAACAGCTCCTGGAGCGTATCGCTCTCAGAGTAGGTCGCCGAGACATTCAGCTCGCTGTGGTGCGGCAGCTTGAGACTCGATCCAAGCGTGGTGCTGTAGCCGTCGATGCGCGAGGGCGATACCTGTGTGGCATAACCCAAGCTGGGCTCACCGAGTCTGTTGCTCGTGTCGGTAAATCGATGGGAGTAAATCAGGTCACCGTGCACGTCGAAATCGGGTGTGACTTCCTGACTTAAGTTTGCGAACACGGAGTTAGTTACTTGCTCCGGGAGCAGATCGAACGGCGACGGTACGTCGTGCAGATAGTCCCGACTCGATGCGGACAAGGGAGTCTGATCGAAATACTGATAGCTCAGCACTGCCGAACCGGTTTGCCAGTCATGCCCCACAGTCTGTGCGGCCTCGATGTCATGCTTCGAACCGGTACTGACAGAGCCTGCCTGGAGGCGGCTCTCTGCACCGTCGAAGTTGCTTCGTAGGATGAAATTGACGACGCCGCCGACCGCGTCCGCGCCGTAGATCGCGGATGCCCCGTCCGTTACGATCTCGACACGTTCCAGCGCCGTCAATGGGATCATCGAAACATCGACGAAACTGCCGTCGTTGCTGCCGGGTGCGACGCGATGGCCATTGACCAGCACCAGCGTGGCATCGGTACCCAGCCCCCGCAAATTGGGTGCGCTGCCATTGACCGGGTTGTTCGTTTGACCGGAACCGGTTACCGCATTGATTGTATTTTCGGAAGCGCCGCCGTTGAAATTCTGGGTAAGAGTCTGCAGGAACTGCTGTACGGTGGTCGCGCCGGTGGCGTCGATGTCCGCTCGAGTGTAGACCTCGGTGGGAGACGGCAAATCCTTCGTGCCGCGGATGTGCGTGCCTGTTACGGTGATTTCGTCGAGCTCCTTGTCGCGTTGATCCTGGGTGTCGTTCCCGACTTGAACATCGGACGATGCGCCTGCGGGCGCCGGTATCTCCGGGGCCGCGTAGGCAACGCGCATGCCGGCGTCGCCGAGCCGGCTCGTCCGGCCGGCGTCGCCCTGTGAGGTCACCCCCGGCGCCTCGAGCACTTGAATCGTGTTCTTGTCGATATTGACCACGATGAGCCGGGTGCCGGCCAGCATCATCGACAGCACCTTCGCGGGTAGGAACTCCCCTTTGATCGCCGGTGCCTGGAGTCCGGCAACCAGCGACGGCACGTACGAAACATTGCAGTGCGCTTGAATGGCGAAATCCCGAAGTGCCTTGTCCAAGGGCTCCGCCGGAAGATCGAAACGCGACTTCACGTCCGTGCCGGCCACGCACGTCGAGATATGAAGCGACAATAAAACGGCAGCAATCGTGGCGCAGGCGATCCTCACGGGTCGACACATGGACGAATACCCCCTGCAATCCCTTGCTCGTACGTCTGAATGACAATTCGATTCTTTTGGGAATCTATTCGATGCCCGAATAGTCAAGACGTAATCGGCAAGTCGGAAGGGATCACTCGTGTCGAAATATTTTCTTCACCTCGAGTCATCTCCCTTGTCGGTGAGAATGATCTCGCCGCCCCTGCGGATGATGCGCAGGTGATAAGCGTTCGCCATGGCAAGCGCGAAACTCGACGGGTCGCCGATCCTGAAGACGCCGCCCGTCCGCAGACTTCCCGCGGTTGGGCTGTCGATCGTTATCCGGGTCGAGCCGTATCGATTGAACTCCCCGGCTGCTTGACTCAAGGAGGTGTCGTCGAAAATCAGCTCGCCCCGCTCCCACGCCGTGACCTTGTCTATCGAGGGGGAATCCACCGTGCCCGCCGATTCGCCTTCGAAGCGCAGCCTTTCGCCGGGATTCAGCAGCGTCAATCCCGGCGCAACACGGCTCGGCAATGTATCCGGCCAGGAGATCGGCTCGACCGCGACCCGACCCTCGAGGAGGGTGACGGCAAAGGCCGTCCCGGCGGGCGCCTCGCGGCGAATCACGAAGGAGGTGCCCACGGCGACCACCTTCCGGTCCCCGGCGGCCACGACGAACGGCCTCGGCTGGTGCTTGGCGACGTTGAACAGCGCCTCGCCGGCCACCAAGGTCACTTTCCGCACCCGATTGTCGTACTGCATCAGCACTCGGGTATTGGCATTGAGCGCGATGTGGGTCCCGTCGCCGAGCTCGACGGTCCTTCGCTCTCCCGGCCCCGTCACCAGCTCACCGTCCCGCAGGAAATACGCCGTGGCCATCAATACGCCGCAGATCACCGCGGCGCCCGCGAGCGCTGGGCCCAGCAATCTCACGCGGGATCGAGGCCGTATCCGGCCCGACACGCGCTTCGGAAACGGCGCCGGCAGATCACCGCTCCGCTGCCACGCGTCCGTAGCAAGTTCGAAGGCAGCGGCGTGCCGAGGATCCTCGGCGATCCATTGTCTCACCCTGGCTTCGAGGCTCGCATCGCGGTCCGGTCCGTGTAGATCCGTGACCCAGACCGCGGCCTGCACGCGGATGTGTCGTAGGGCGATCTTATCCAGTTGCGCGCTTCGCGGTCGCATGTGTCTCCGCCTCCCCGTGCTCCATGATGGCGAGCAGCGCGCGCGCGATGTGCCGTTTGATGGTGATGTGCGATATGCCCATGTGCTCGGAGATTTCTGCGTAGCTATAACCCGCCCGATGGGCAAAATAAATGTCGCGGGTCCGTCGACCCACGGCATCCAGCACCGATTTGATATGATCCAGGCGCTGCTCCGCGTCGAGCGTTCGCTCGGGGGTGGCTTCCGGGTCGATCAAACGCGTGTCGAGCTCGTTGATCGAAACCTCCATCCGAAGGTCCAGACGATCCCGGCGGTGTTGATCGACGGAAAGATTATGCACCGCATGCCGCAGGAAAGCCTCTTCGCTCGCCACCGGTACCGCCTGGCAATAGACATGCAGGCGCAGCAGGGCTTCCTGGATGAGATCCTCGGCATCCTCCTGTGAGCGGCCTTTGCGCCGCAGAAATCGCAACAGGCCTTCGAAATACGCGGGACGGGCCACTTATGCCGCCCATCGCGCCGGAGCCAAGAGCGCCATCAGCTGCCTGCGCCGGGCCGCCCGCCGACCCCTCTCGCGGTCCCGACGATTTCCCCGCGCTGAATGGCGATGTCACGAGGAGCTGCCACGCCGATTCGGACTTGGCTGCCTCTGATCTCCAGAACCGTCACGATGATGTCGGTTCCGATGATCACCGATTGTCTGGGCCGCCGGCTGAATATGCGCATGATCGATGACCCCTGTCTCGTTATCTTCCCTGTCCGACTGCGTCATACCCGGCAGAGCCGGGAGGTGAAGATCATAAAACTCGCCGCTTCGAAAATCAAAGCGGCGAGTTCATGGCTTATTTATATGTGCTCTGTTAATCGGAGCGCACATTTGAGGGCATTACGAAGTGCGGCGGCTCAGGCCACTGCGAACGTCATCAAGTCGGCACGCGAAAGAGCCGGGCTCAAGCAGCGCGATCTGGCGACGCGCCTCGAGTGGGCTCACTCGGTGATTGCGATGATCGAGATCAACCAGCGCCAGGTAAAAATACCTGAGTTCATTGCGATCGCCGAGCAGACCGGTGTAGAACCTGTCAGTCTCTTCAAGACCCTGATGCGCGAGCTCAGGAAGCTGGAGCGGCTGTCGGCCGCCACGATTCGGTAGCTATCGACGCGATTGCCGAGGCCTCGGGCGCCGACCCGGCCGATCTGTTCCGGCGGGTTTGCGCGAATCTCAGGGACAGTGGCAAGAGGCGCTAGCCGGTCCATGGCGTAATAGGTGTGAGCACGCTCTTATGGTGAGCCGTCCAACTTCTTAATAATAAATAAAAAAATCCGGCATATGGATATATGTACAGTTTGCGAGCTGTATGATATAAATCACAGCTGACACTCTCTCTGAGTCACCCGGGTATCGCGATGGCTGTACGAAAGCACACGACCAAGAACCTCATTCCTGCATCGAGCGCATCGAGCCCACCGAGTAAGCCGGCCGGTCGGCGGCGTCAACGCAAGGCAAAGCGCCGCTCTTCGGCTCGCGTCGATGAAATGCCCGTACCGGAGCGATTGCACCAGGCGATTGAAAGCGAGCGCGGCAATCTGTTCAAGGCGGATTCGCTGCTCGGCTGTTTAGTGATTGCCATGGAATACGAAGCCGACGCCGTGAGCGGCCCGCATTACCCCGATGTGGCGCAGATCGCACGCGAGCTGGTGCAGAAATCCATAGACGGTCTGGACTCTCTTACGTTGCAGCGGGTGTTGCGCGATAAGGTGAAGGAAGAATTTTGTGTCATTTCCGTGGGCCCGACGCCTATGACGCATGAACTGCCGACTTTTCAGTGGCGCGACTCGAGCCAGGTCCGCGCCGCCCGGAGTCGTAAGGCACATACGCTGCGCCTCCACCGCCGGAACTATCTTCGCGTTCGGGCAGCTTAGCAACCGCGCCGGCGATCGCGCCCGCTCCGCACCGACACCAACTCCGACGGTTTCCGGCGTATCGCAGTGCAGTCTAATGTCTGCTCAACAAGTACGCGTGCGTATCACTTGTTCGAGAGTCGACGCCATTTGCGATGATCCAGGCATCGTCATTGATCGCTTTGGCGGAATCGAGAGTAACGTGCACAGCCACGGCGGGATCGATCAAGGAATTCAGATCACGGATAACGTGATTCGAGTATAAAAACGCGTGAAGCGCGCCGTTCGCGGTCGCCGCTACACCCGTGACCTGGCCGCTCGCGTTGATGGCGTATCCCGTGCTCGAACCGCCGCCCAGGGTCCCGAGATCCGTCATGCCGCTGCCGGGAGTGTATAGAAACGCGCGAAACACGCCGCCGGCGGTCACCGCCTGGCCCGTGACCTGGCCGCGCGCGTTGATGCCGTACCCATCGCTTGTGCCGCCGCCCAGCGTCCCGAGGTCGGTCATGCCGCTGCCGGGGGTATACAGAAACGCGTGAAGCGTGCCGTTTGCAGTCACCGCCACACCAGTGACCTGGCCGCTCGCGTTGATGGCGTATCCTGTGCTTGAACCGCCCCCGAGGGTTCCGATGTCCGTCATGCCGCTGCCGGGGGTATATAGAAATCCGCCTGCGGTCACCGCTTCGCCCGTAACCTGGCCACGCGCGTTGATGCCGTACCCCTTGCTTTCACCGCCGCCCCGCGTCCCGAGGTCCGTCATGCCGTTGCCGGGGGTATACAGAAACGCATGAAGCGTGCCGTTTGCAGTCACTGCCACACCCGTGATCTGGCCGCTCGCGTTGATGGCGTATCCCGTGCTTGTACCGCCGCCGAGCGTCCCGAGGTCGGTCATGCCGCTGGCGGGGGTGTATAGAAACGCGTGAAACACGCCGCCCGCGGTCACCGCTTCGCCCGTGACCTGGCCGCTCGCGTTGATGCCGTACCCCTTGCTGGTACCGCCGCCCAGCGTCCCGAGATCCGTTACAGAATATCTCTGAGCTTGGGCATGGGCAGGCGCTCCCAGCCCGATTAACGCAACGAGTACACCAGAAATCGCAACGTTCACCTGCACGTCACTCCCCGACATGGATCCCGTGGGGTAAGAGCTTACGCGGGCAAGCGCCGCGGGACTATCGATGTTGCCGCCGAGGCCGATCGGGCCGCGGTCTTGCATCTTGGCCCGCCATCCCTTGGACCTGCAATTATTATCGCGGAATCGCAACACTGCTTGTACAGTGGGATCCGTGCCGCTCCGACAAGATCGATCTCGATGAGCTTTACGCCGTCCGGCGGGGGGATCTAGAGCGCCGATGTCCGACTTCTGGAGGCAATGGGAGGATCAGGTCATCGACGGGCGCTTCCCGTTGCGCCTGTTCTTGGGCGAGTCGAGCCACAGCGCGGTATTCCTCACCGAATACCGGGCACAGGGTGTCGATGCGGCGATCAAGTTCATCCGCGACGATCCCTCCCTCGCGGACATGCAACTCGAGCGCTGGCGGGCGGCCGCCGCGCTTTCTCATCCGCACCTCGTCCGGCTTTTCGAGACCGGGCATTGCCGGCTCGGAAACCACGAGCTCCTGTTCGTCGTCATGGAGTATGCCGAGCAGACCCTCGCTCAGATTCTCACCCTCCGCGCCCTCACGTTCGACGAAGTACGGCACATGTCGGGCCCCGTGCTCGCGGCCCTGTCATTCCTTCACTCCAAAGGCTGGGTGCACGGTCAGGTAAAGCCGCCGAACATATGTGTGGTCGATGACCAATTGAAACTGGCGAGCGACACGCTCCGCCCCGCGGGGGAACCCTCGGCCGGATCGGTGGATACTTCCCCGTTCAAAGCGCCGGAGGAAAAACGCGGCGGCGCCTCGGCGGCCGGCGATATCTGGGGAATCGGCATGACCCTGGTTACCGCCCTCAACCAGCGCCCCGCGCCTGCGCCTGACGGGCCCCTCCAATCCGAATTCATGCCCTCGACGGTTCCGCCGGCATTCGCCGACGCCGTCGGGCGATGTCTGAGCCCCGATGTCGCGCGACGACCTGCGGCCGCGGACCTTCAAGCGCAACTCATGGCGGTGGACCCCGACCCGCCTGCATCCAGTCCTCGATCGAACGTCGACACCAAGCCGAGCGTCGACACCAAGCCGCCGCCCCCGGCCAAGCCGCCGCCCCTGACCGCCTCCACGGGCACGTCTCGAAGAGAGTTCTCACGCGTCCGGGTCGTCGGCGGCATCATCTTGCTGTCGGCCGCAGTATGGGGCGGCGTGCGACTCATGCATGGCCGTGCCGGTCCCGGACCAGCCCCGGATGCGAACACTGCGGGGACCGAACCCGTGTTGCCGCAGCCCGTTTCCCATCCCGCTCGTCGGCCCTCACCGCAGGTCTCGACTCCGTCGGATCCCATCCTGCACAAGGAAATCCCCGGCGTTGCGCACAGCGCGCTCAGGACCATCCGCGGTCAGATTCAGGTGCTCGTGAGCGTCACCGTCGATACTTCGGGCAGCGTCGTCGACGAGACGCTCGAACATCCGGGCTCGAGCAAGTATTTCGCGCGGGTGTCGACCGCAGCCGCACGAAAATGGCGGTTCGCTCCCGCCACCGGACCAGGGGCGCGCAAGTGGCTCCTCAGGTTCGAGTTCACGCGCACCGGCGTCTCGGCAAGTGCTGCGCTTACGTCCTGACGACGACCTGTCTCGACGCGGCACCGTGAGCGCCCTCACTCCGCCTTCGACGGCTCCCCGCGCCGGCCGCGCCGCCCGCGCGTCTCGGTCTGGCTCGTGGACTCCTTCGGGGGCGGCAAATCGACCACCTTGCGCAGGTTCGGATAGGGTGCGGTCTTGTGCGGAATCGCCATGGCCTCGACGAAGTGATGCTGAAAGCGCGGTTCGATCGCGGTCTCCACCTTCTCGATGCGCCTCACCAAGTTCTCTATGACGGGACGCGATTTGGCGTCGAGCAAGGCGATGCGCGCACCGGTGCCGGCGGCATTGCCCGCCGAGCGTACGTGCTCGAGATCGCAATCCGGCAGCATGCCGAGCACCGTCGCATACTTCACGTCGATGTGGCTGCCGAAGGCGCCCGCGAGCCGGATGCGATCGACGTGATCGACGCCGAGCCTCTCCATGAGAAGGGCGATGCCCGCGTAGAGCGCGGCCTTCGCGAGCTGGATCGCGCGCACATCGTTCTGCGTGATTTTCATCTCCACGACGTCGGAATCCGCGGCCTGGCGGTGCAGGACGTAGGCGAAGGTTCTGCCGTTCTCGACGATGCGCGAGGAGCGTGAGGCCAGGCGGCCGTCGAGGACGCCGTCCTGATTGATCACGCCGGCGAGGTACATCTCGGCGATGACTTCGATGATGCCGGAGCCGCACACTCCCGTGATGCCGATGCCGGTGATCGACTTCTCGAAGCCGGGATCATCCGACCACAGATCCGAGCCGATCACCTTGAAGCGCGGCTCGAGGGTCTCGCGGTCGATGCGCACCCGCTCGATCGCTCCGGGCGCCGCGCGCTGCCCGCAGCTGATCTGAGCACCCTCGAAGGCGGGACCCGTGGGGCTGGAGCATGCAACGAGCCTTTGATGGTTGCCGAGCACGATCTCCGCGTTGGTCCCGACATCGACCAGCAGCGTCAACTCCGGGCCGAGGTCGGGCCGCTCGGACAGCACCACGCCCGCGGCATCCGCCCCGACGTGACCGGCGATGCACGGCAGAACGTAAGCGCGCGCATTGCGATGCAATTTCAAGTCGAGCACATTCGCCCGCAGCGTCAACGAGTGATCGGTGGCGAGCGCAAACGGCGCGCCGCCGAGCTCGACCGGGTCGATGCCGAGGAGCAGGTGATGCATGATCGGGTTGCCGACCAGCGTGGCCTCCAGGATGTCCTCGTGCGAGACGCCGGCGCTCCCGGCCACGTCCGCGGCGAGGCCGTTGAGCGCCTCGCGCACCGCGCCGGTCATCAGCGCGGCGCCGCCCGGATTCATCATGGAATACGACACGCGGCTCATCAGATCCTCGCCGAAGCGGATCTGCGGGTTCATCACCCCGGCGGATGAGACGACGTCGCCTGAGGTGAGATCGCACAGGTGCGCCGCGATGGTGGTGGAGCCTATGTCCACCGCCAACCCCAACGCCGTCTCGTGCAGGCCCGGCCAGACGCCGATGATCTGCCTCTCGCCATGGACCGCGACCGTGACCTGCCAGCCCCCGGCGCGCAACGCGGGCTGCAGCATCTGCAGCACGGACAGGTCGCAGGTGAGGTCCTTGAGGCTCCACTCCTCTTCCAGGGCATCGAACAGCCGGCGCAGATCCCCGGACGGGTCGTGCATATCCGGCTCCTTGACCTGCACGTAATGCAGCCGCACGACCGGATTGAGCTCGATCGAGCGCAAGTCGGCTTCCTTGCGCACCACCTGCCGATGCACCTGGCTGCTCGCGGGGACGTCGATCACCACATCCGCGAGCACCCGGGCGGAGCAGGAGAGACGCCGGCCGGCGGCGAGCGGCTGGCGCCGCGAATAGCGGGTCTCGGGCTCGGAGAAGGCCGATAGGCTGGCGCTCGAGGAGGACACGCCGTGCTTGGCGAACTCTCCCTCCGCGACCAGCACCTGACAGCGCCCGCAGAGCCCACGCCCCCCGCACACCGAGTCCACGTCGACCCCGAGGCTTCGAGCTGCCTGCAGCAACGGGGTGCCCACGGGGAAATTGCCCCGCTTGCCGGAAGGCATGAACACCACGAGAGGATCGCGAGTCGCCATTGAGGAGCGTCGGGTGCGCCGGGGCCCTTAGGCCGGCCGTCGGCGGTGGCCGCCCTCGCGGCGTCCGCGCGGACCCTCGCCGGCGGGCATGCCGGGGGCCGCGACGGGCGGCGCCTCACGGAAGCGCCGGATCCAGCGCGCGCAATCTGGATCGTGGCCCAGCATCACATCGCCGCCCATGACCGCTTTGACGACCTCGACATGCATCGGGTTGGTGATCGCGGAGGTCATCCCCGCGGCCATGGCCATGGTCAGGAACGCCGAGTTGATGCCGTCACGGTTCGGCAGGCCGAAGCTCACGTTCGAGGCGCCGCAGGAAGTATTCACCTTGAGCTCGGTCCGCAGCCGGTGGACCAGCCGCATCACTTGGACCCCGGCTCGATTGATGGCGCCGATCGGCATCACCAGCGGGTCCACCACGACGTCGCTCGCGGGGATGCCGTGATCCATCGCGCGCTCGACGATTTTCTTCGCCACCGCGAAGCGTACATCGGGATCCTCGGAGATGCCGGTCTCGTCGTTGGAGATCGCGATCACCGCGGCGCCATGCTTCTTGACCAGCGGCAGTACGGATTCGAGTCGCTCATCCTCGCCCGTCACGGAATTCACCAGCGCCTTTCCCTTGTACACGGCGAGGCCGGCTTCGAGCGCGGCGACGATGGAGGAGTCGATGGACAGGGGCACATCGCTGATGGACTGAACCAGCTGGATGGCGCGCGCAAGGATCGCCGGCTCATCGGCCAGCGGTATACCCGCGTTCACGTCGAGCATGTGCGCACCTGCCTCGACCTGCGCACGCGCATCGGCCTCGACCCGGCTGAAGTCGCCGGCGGCCATTTCGGCGGCCAGGATCTTGCGGCCCGTGGGATTGATGCGCTCGCCGATGATGACGAACGGGCGATCGAAGCCGATGACGACTTCCTTGGTCGCGGAACTGATAACGGTATCGGTCATTTAAGCGGTCCTTTGAGAGGCTGGAGGGGCTTCGTCGCGCCCGGGATACCAGGGCGAGCGGCCTTGGAGAACTTGCGACCTGTCGACGATCTCGGCGACCGATTCTTCCTGCCGATACGCCATGATGTGCACGCCATGAACGCCGCGCATCTCGCGAATCGTCTGGATCAGCTCGATGCAGATCTCGCGGCCCTCGCGCGCTTGGTCCTTCGCGCCCGCGAGGCGCGCGATGAGCGCGTCGGGTACGTGCATGCCGGGAACGTTCTTGCGCATCCATTCCGCGGTCTTCGCCGACCGCAGCGGTCCCACGCCCACGAGGATGAACACCTTGCCGTCGAGACCGAGCGCCTCGACCTGGTCCATGAAGCCCCGGAGGAGCGCCAGGTCGTAGCAATATTGGGTCTGGATGAACTGCGCGCCCGCGGCGACTTTCTTGGCGAGCCGAAGCGCGCGCCAGTCATGAGGCAGTCCCGACGGGTTCTCGGCGGCGCCGAAGAAAACCCGCGGCGCAAACGTGATCTTTCGGCCGCTCTGAAAGTGGTGATCGTCCCTGAGCGTGCGCGCGATGTCGAGCAGCGACACGCAGTCGAGGTCGAACACCGGCTTCGCCTGCGGATGGTCCCCCGCCTGCACACCGTCGCCGGTGAGGCACAGCATGTTGCACACGCCCATCGCCGCGCCGCCCAGAATGTCGCCCTGAATGGCGATGCGGTTCTTGTCGCGGCAGGAGATCTGCATGATGGGCGCGTAGCCCACGCGCGTGAGCAACGCGCACACGGCGATGCTCGACATGTGGCAGTTGGCTCCGCTCCCGTCGGTGGCGTTGATGGCATCGACATAGCCGTCGAACACCCGCGCCCGCTTGAATACGTCCTCGGGGTCCGCGGAATCCGGCGGCGCCAGTTCCGTGGTCACGGCGAAGCCCCCCGCGCGCAGCACGCGCTCGAACCGGCCGGGCGAGGTGTGCCCCGGAAGGATCGGCAATGGGTAGCCGGGAACCGGCTCGTCGTCGAATCTCATGTCTTGCCGGCCGCGGGTTTCGCGTTCGGTCCCGATTGGCCCTGGGCGGCCGGCTCGGGATTGAGCTCGCGCACCACGCGCAGCCACGAGGAGCGGCCCTGCAGGCGCTGATCCACGGCGAACTGAATCTTGCTCATCGCCTCGACGCCGTTGGGAATGCGCCGGCTGCCCCGATAGGCCTCGACCCAGACGCAGCGCATCTCCGGTTTCACCTCGCAATGCCCGTTGTCGCGCACGCCGCCGCAGGGTCCGTTGCGCAGGTTTTTTGGGCAGTTCATCGGGCACGACATGCCGGTCGAGCTCAGCACGCACTGTCCGCACATGCGGCAGTCGAACAAGGCGCCCTTGACGGTGCGCTCGATCGCCGCGACCGGACGCTCGATGCGCTCGTATCCGAGCGCCTTGAACAGGCCATGCATGCGGTTGAGCGCGCCTTCGAAGCCCCGATAGAACGCATTCAAACCGCGTGCGTGGCGCACGGACCACAGGCGAACGGAGTACATCAGGAACCCTCGGCGTCGGGAGCGGGCTGGGCGGTCGCGGGCTGCGCGAGGCCCTTCGCGCGGATCAGGCGTTCCAGGTCCTCGTCGCTGAACCGGGCCTCGAGCTTTGCCGCCTCGGCGCTCGCCTCGGCCTGCAGATCCTCTCCGCAGGGACGCGGCGCGCTGCGCTGCCAATCGGCGAGATAGGCGTCGGAACTGCCCTTGCCCGCGCGCATCGCGGCGCGGTCCACCGCCTCCTGAAAGCGCTGAGACAGCTGCACCTTCGCGGTTTCGCGGCCCCGCTTGACGATGACTTGAGCCGGGATGTCGCGCCAGGATATGACGATCAGCGATGCCACGTCACGGCCTCCGTGTCGCGGCGCACGTCGTCGCGCCGCATCTCGTCGCGGCGCGCATCGTCGCGCCCGACAGCGGCCTTCAGCGATGTCTCCAAGGTGCCATACCCCGTTTCACGGTATTCGAACGCGAGACCCATGCGTTTCGCGACGGCCTTCGCCTGATCCAAGGAATCGGGTTTGGGCGATTGCGCCAGATAGACCAGTTTCTTGTAGTGGCCGAAATAGCTCGAGTGGAGCTCCGGATGGCGGTCGAGCCCGAGACCCTCGATCACCAGCCGCTCGAAATGCCGCAGCAGAAAGTCGGTCAGATAGAACGTGCCGAGCTCCGCCTCGGCAAGGGCCGCGAACACCGGGCCCGTGGCGAAGAATTCGTAGCAATGCGCGCCCGGAATGCGCTCGACGCCCTCTTCCTTGAGCACCGCATCGAGAAGGCCGCCGGTTCCGCAATCCGCGTAGGCGACGAAGATCGAGCGGTAGTGGCAGCGCGAGGATTGGATCAGCGCACGCACCGCCGCCGGAATCCGATCGGGACGGTTGTGCAGCTCGGCAGGCAGGCAGCGCACGTCCACGTGTTCCCAGCCGTTCGCGCGGCGCAGCGCCGTGATCTCGTGAGCCAACGCGCCGCACGCGATGATCAGCATGCCCTGACCCCTCGTAGGCACGGCGGCGCTCACCGCTCTTTCAGTGAACCGCTGCGGAGCGCTTTGCGGCCAGCAGCCCCTTCGCGGTTTCCACGGCCACGGCGGCGTCGCGGCAGTACGCATCGGCGCCGACCGCCTTGCCGAACTCTTCGTTCAGCGGTGCGCCGCCGACCAGCACGATGAAGTCGTTGCGGATGCCGCGCTCCTTCAGGGTGTCGATCACCACTTTCATGTAGGGCATCGTGGTGGTGAGAAGCGCCGACATGCCGAGGATGTCGGGCTTGTGCTGTTCGAGCGCCGCCAGGTACTTCTCCACCGGATTGTTGATGCCGAGATCGATGACTTCGAAGCCCGCGCCCTCGAGCATCATCGACACCAGGTTCTTGCCGATGTCGTGAATGTCGCCCTTGACCGTGCCGATCACGATCTTGCCGATGGGCTCTACGCCGGTCTCCGCGAGGAGCGGCCGCAGGATCTCCATGCCGCCTTTCATGGAGTTGGCGGCCAGCAGAACTTCGGGCACGAACAGGATGCCGTCGCGAAAGTCGATGCCGACGATGCGCATGCCTTCCACCAGAGCGTCGTTCAGAACCTTCTCGGCGGACCAGCCGCGCTTCAAGAGGATGTGCGTCGCTTCCTCGACCTCGGGCTTGAGGCCGTTGTACAGGTCGTCGTGCACCTGCTCCGTGAGCTCTTCGTCATTGAGCGAGTTCAGGTCGAACTCGGCTTCGCTCGGCTCTGACATCTAGGTAACTCCAGGGTTATTTTACGAGCAGCAACGGCAGCTTAGACGCTTTGACACGCGCGCCATGGTAAGTCCCCGCTGCCCCCGGGACTTGTAATATCGCGACGGCCGCGTGTCCGGAAGCGACATGATCGGACTATGCGGGACGTCGCGCAAGCGGCTTAGGTGATCGGCGGTGCGCCGCCCTCTTCGGTCCTTTTGGCCACATACGCATCGAGGGCCTCGACCACCGCGGGATCGCGTTTTGGTGCGACATAATTGGCCAGCGTGCCCTGCCAGATGCCGCTGGCTCGCTCGGTGGCCGTCTTGCCGCCGTCCTCCATCCAGGTGCCGAAATTGCGCCAATCGGATACGAG
>DASYAC010000271.1:0-2888 GCA_036501585.1 Steroidobacteraceae bacterium | reverse complement strand
TGCCATCAACGCAGGTTGGATTCCCGGTCCCAGATTGAGAATCAGCGGCAATGCCATCGATATCCTCGGCGGACACGAGGACGCGAACGATTTCAATCCGGCGCAGCACGTGCTCTCGAACGCGACCTACGCCAACGATGCTCGGGAGCTGGTCGAGGTGATGCGCGAGCAGCACAAGGAGGGCTCGGACAGCTGAGCGATGAGACCATGCGGATCATGAAGGCGAAGAATATCCCCGCCGTTCCGACGCTGGCGATCTTCGACTATTTCGCCAGGCCGGGGGCGCCTCACGTGGATCGGGAGCGCCCGTTGTACGAATACAAGGTGCGTGAGTTCAGGCGCCAGCTGGCGGCGGGTATTCCGTTCGCCGTGGGTTCGGACGTGGGGCCGTTCCCGCACGGTACGCAGGCCCGAGAGCTCACGCTGATGGGGCAGTACGGCATGAAGCCGCTGGCGGTCCTGCAGGCAGACATGCTGAACGGCGCCCGAGTGCTCGGATGGGACGGGCAGATCGGACTGCTCAAGGCGGGCTACTACGCGGACATCATCGCGGTGCCCGGCTCGCCGCTCGAGGACCTCTCCGTGGTGGAGCGGGTGTCTTTCGTCATGAAGGGCGGCGTGATCGAGAAGGCGCCGGCCGCCGCCCGCTAAGGCCCGCACCCGGTCGGTGTCAGCGCTTCAGGGCGTCGAGATACGCGGCGAGCGTGGCGCCGCTCCCGGGCGAGCCGGCGAGCGCGACGTAGCCGTCGGGCCGCACCAGATACGTGGCGTCGCGAACGATGCCGGCCGGGCGCATGTCCGGGTGCCAGTCGAAGCGGTGCAGCGGGAGTCTTCGCTCCCGGCAGAGCGTGTCGATGTCGGGCGCGGCCGTGCCGTACACGTGAACCTGCCAGTCGAGCGCGCATAAAGGAGCGAAATTGTCGCTCGAGTCGCCGAGCTTCACCCAGGGCAGCCGGTCTCCGCCGTGCACCGGCCCGGCGTGGCCCGCGCTCAAGGCGCTGCCCCGATAATTCACGGCGGTCTGCGAGACTGTCCTGAACAGCAGCCGCCGCGCGGCCGCGAGCTTGAACAGCGCCGGCATCATGAGCGGTACCACGTTCAATCGAACGCGCCGCGCAATCGATCCGTCGCTCGTCACCGCCGTGAAAGCCCGATCGGTCGTCTCGACCAGATGACGCGCGAAGGCGATGCGCTCGGGCTCGTAGCTGTCGAGGATCGATGCGGCCGCCCTGCCGAGCAGCACCTCGGCCAGCTTCCACGCGAGATTGATCGCATCGCCGATACCGGTGTTCATGCCCTGACCGCCCACGGGGCTGTGAATGTGCGCGGCATCGCCCAACAGAAACGCACGGCCCTTGCGAAAGCGATCCGCCACCCGGTGGTGCACTCGATAGGTCGAGAACCAGTTGACCCAGGTCACGTCGATCCCGAGCTGTTCGATGACCCGCTTGCCCACGTCGGACCAGGACAACCGGTCCCGTGCGGCCTCCGCATCATCGCGCACCGTACCGACGAGGCGCACGTTTCCGCCCTTCAATGGAAAGACCGCCAGGAACTCCGAGTTGTCCAGCGCGACGTGCAGCTCGCCGTTCATCACCGGGCCTGCGGCCTCCACGTCGGCCACATAAAACAAATGGTCGTAGGTGCCGCCCTCGAAGCCGATGCCGAGTGCGCCGCGCACCGCGGAATGCCCGCCGTCGCAGCCGGCGAGGTACGCCGTCTCGCAGGTCTCGGTGCTCCCGTCCGGGCGGCGCAACCGCACGATGAGGCGGCCGGCCGTCTCCTCGAAGCCCACGAACTCCGTCCGGCGCTCGACCGCGACGCCCAGCTCCGACAGGCGACGGGCCAGCAGCCGTTCGTGCTCGTCCTGCGGGTAGACCAGCGCGAAGGGAAAAGGGCTCAATCCTTCGCCGAGGCTTCCGAAGGCAGCGTGCGCCTCGAGTTTGCCGCTCACCCAGAGATTGATCGCCCCGACTCGTACGCCGTGCTCGACGACTTCGTCCGCGAGGCCGATCTGCCGATAGAGCTCCAGCGTCCGGGCTTGGACCGCGAGCGCCCGGGAGGTGGTACCGGCCTGAGCGGCACTGTCGATGAGGCGCACCGACACACCGAGCCGGGTGAGCCAATGCGCCAGGACCAGCCCGGTCGGTCCGGCGCCCGCGCTCAGCACCTGAAAGGATGAGGGGCTTGCCACTTGCCCTATGCTAAAGGAAAGAGCATGGCTCGCGGGAGTGGCGGCGAAGGGATTCCTAGCGGGAACGTCCCTCTCAGCGCTCGACGATCAGCGCTCGACGAACGTGCGCAATCGGCCGAGCGCCTCGTCCCACTCCCGGCTCCAGGGCCACGACCGTTGCCTCGAGGATCAGGTGCTCGTATCCCGAAACAGAGCCGGGGCGCGCTAGTTGAGCTTGAGGTACCGGGCGCAGGTCGCGGCGGAGGAGACGACTTCGTATTTCGCGTCGGGTCCCGCGTACCTGCACACCAGAATGGGCGTGCCCGGATAAGCGCTGACGATCCGCCGGCCGACGAGCTTTGCGCGCAGCGGGTCCTGGCCGTGGTCTTGCGCGCCGGCCGCCACTGCGAACAGAAGTCCTGCGCATATCGCGATGGCTTTCATGCGCGTCAGTCTGGGCGCAATGGAGCGGGCATGCCGCTACGGACGTCTCAAAAAATCGCCGAGTGATGCGACGTAATCCCGCGGCGCCGCGCCACGCCGCGCCCGGGCCGCGCCCGGGCCGCGCCTTCAAGCGGGCGCGGAGGGCGGGCGGATACGCACCGTCTTGATGGCATTGTCGCCGGTCTGCAGAACCTCGAGCATGTAGTCGGACATCTTCAGGGTCGTGCCCGGCTCCGGAATCGTCTCCAGGAATTCCACGATCAGGCCGTTC
>DASYAC010000270.1:0-22879 GCA_036501585.1 Steroidobacteraceae bacterium | reverse complement strand
CGCGCCGCGGCCCTTCCCGCATCTGCCGGTACGCGCGC
Organism: Steroidobacteraceae bacterium; assembly: GCA_036501585.1. GTDB lineage: Bacteria > Pseudomonadota > Gammaproteobacteria > Steroidobacterales > Steroidobacteraceae > Bog-1198. The sequence continues at coordinate 22,841 of DASYAC010000270.1, read as the reverse complement.
CATAGCTTCACCAGCCCGCTGAATTCGGACTTCGAATCCTCGAAGACCGCGGGCTCGCCGCTCTCCTCCGCCGCCGTCCGATCGGGGGCGGGCAGGCGCGCGTCCGGCACGGAGAGGCCGGAGACGATGGCCAGGGTCTCCGTCTCGGCACTGAAGCGCCGGCTCTCGAGAAGCGCCCGCGAGAGCCGCGGATCCAGGGGCAGCCGCGCCATGGCGCGGCCCCGGCCGGTGATGCGGCGCTCCTCGTCCAACGCCTGCAGCTCCTGCAACACCCGATAACCGTCGTTGAGCGCGCGTGTGTCCGGCGCATCGATGAACGGGAAGGTCTCCGCATCGCCGAGGCCGTCCGCCGCCAGCCGCAACAGCAACGCCGACAGGTTGGTGCGCAGGATCTCGGGCTCCGTATGCTCCGCGCGCGCCTCGAAATCCTCCTGTGAATACAGCCGCAGGCACAGCCCCGCCCCGATGCGCCCGCAGCGCCCCTTGCGTTGATCCGCGCTCGCTCGCGAGATCGGCTCGATGGGCAGCCGCTGCAGGCGGCTTCGCGGACTGTAGCGGCTGATGCGCGCGAGCCCCGAATCGATCACCGCCCGGATGCCCGGCACGGTGACGGAGGTTTCCGCGACATTGGTCGAGAGCACGATGCGGCGGCGCGCGCCGCGCTTGAAGATCCTCTCCTGCTGTTCCCAGGAGAGCCGCGAATAGAGCGGCAACACGTCGACGCCGGAGAGCTCCCGCTCGAGCAGCTCCCCCACATCGCGGATCTCGCGCTCTCCCGGAAGGAACACGAGCACGTCGCCGTTGCCGATGGCGCCCGGGGTGGTCGCGATATCCTGATAGGCCTCGAGCACCGCGGTCGGCAAATCCGTCTCTTCGGCCTCGGCCGCGGGCTCCGTCCCGCCATAGCGCACCTCGATCGGATAGCCCCGGCCGCTGATGTGCAATACCGGCGCCCCGCCGAAGAAGCGCGAGACGCGATCCACGGCGAGCGTGGCCGAGGTGACGATCAGCTTCAACTCCGGCCGGCGCGGGAGGATGCGCTTCAGGACCCCGAGCAGCAGATCGACGTTGAGCGAGCGCTCATGAGCCTCATCGACGATCACGGTGTCGTAACGCCGAAGATCCGGATCGGATGCGAGCTCCGCCAGCAGGAGCCCGTCCGTCATCAGCACGAGGCGGGTGGCCGCGGACACCCGGTCGGCGAACCGAACCCGAAACCCCACCGCCGCTCCCAGCGGTTGGGAGAGCTCCTCGGCGATGCGTGAGGCCAGAGCGCGCGCCGCGAGCCGGCGCGGCTGCGTATGCGCAATGAGGCCTTCGCCTTCGAGTCCGCCTCCGCGCCCGAGCTCCAGGCAGTACTGGGGCAGCTGCGTGCTCTTGCCGGAGCCCGTGTCGCCAGCGACGATCAGGACCTGATGATGCCGCACCGCCTCGAGGATCTCCTCGCGGCTGGCGGAAATCGGCAGGTCGGGATCGTGTTTGAAGACCAGCGGCGGCGGGACGCCCGGATCCCGGGCCGGCGCCTCATTCGGCACGTTTGACGTCCAGCCAGAGGCTCTCCTGAGCGTCGAGATTCAAAGCGGAAAATTCCTGGCCGCGCGCCTTCGCGAGCCGTTCCATCGCCCGGAAGCGCCGCTCGAATTTGAGGTTCGCCGCGCGCAGCGCGCTCTCCGCGTCGACTCCGAGCTTGCGCGCCAGATTGGCGGCGGCAAAAAGAAGATCGCCGACCTCCTCGAAGGTCTCCTGCGACGGCGCCGCACCGTGACTCCCGGCCGTGCGGTGATTCTCCGCCGCCTCGCGGACCTCCGCAAGCTCCTCCTCGACCTTGTCGGCCGTCTGCGAAGCATGCTCGAAGTCGAAGCCGACGCGGGCCGCGCGTTTGCTCAGCTTGTACGCCCTCATGAGGGCCGGCAGCGCCTGCGGTACGCCCTCGAGCGCGCTCTCGCCGCCGCGCTCCAAGGCCTTGATGTCCTCCCAGGCCGCGCTTTGCTCCTCGGCGCTCTCGAGGGCGCCCGCGCCGAACACATGAGGATGGCGGCGGATCAGCTTGTCGCAGATCGAGCCGACCACCGCCTCGAAATCGAACGCGCCCTGCTCGCTCGCCATTTGAGCGTGGAACACCACCTGAAACATCAGGTCGCCGAGCTCGCCCTTGAGATGCGCGAGATCGCCTCGATCGATGGCATCGGCCACCTCGTACGCTTCCTCGACCGTGTAGGGGGCGATGCTCGCGAAGGTCTGCACCCGATCCCACGGGCAGCCGTCCTGCGCCCGCAAGCGCCTCATGATCGAGAGGAGCTCCGCCACGCGCGAGCTCATGAGGATCTCGCCCCGGGTGCCCCGCCGGCGAGCGTCGCCTGCCGGGCCGTGAGCAATCGTCTGAACGTCATCAACATGCCGGCGGTCGCTCCCCAGATGATGCGCTCTCCGTACGGAATGTCGTAGACCTCCACCGTCAGATCGCCCATGCGAAGCTCGCGGAGCTTGTGGTTTTCCGCATCGAGGATGTAGCGCAAGGGCACCTCGAACGCATCGTGCACCTCGGCCGCCGCGATCTTGAGCTCGAACGCGGGGTTCACGAACGCGACCGCCGGCGTCACGCGAAAGCCCGTACCCACCCAATGATCCGGCAGGTAGCCGGCGAACTCCACGAAGCTCGCGGAGAGCCCGATTTCCTCCTGCGCCTCGCGCAACGCCGCCGCCCACGGGTCCGGGTCTTCGGGCTCGATGCGGCCGCCGGGAAAGCTGATCTGTCCGGCATGGTCCTTGAGCGTCGCGGCGCGTTGCGTGAGGAGCACGGTCCAGTCCCCCTCGCGTTCGACCAATGGCACGAGCACCGCCGCCGGAATCCGCAGCTCCGGGGCCTTCGCCCGGATCTGGGCGAGCATTTCGCGCGACCCGCTCGCGAGCCAGAGCATGTCCCCATCCGGCGAGGAGGGAGACGGATTGAGCGATTCGCGGATATGCGACTTGGAGTAGAGAGAATCCATCATCAACCGGACGATCCCTTCACTCCGCCGGTGGTGAGCGTCAAGGGATCGAGCAAGCGGCGCAATTCCCCGGCGCTCATGCCGGTCATTTCCGCGGCGACATCCAGGATGGGCCGGCCTTCGGCGTACGCCCTCTTGGCGATCGCGGCGCCCTTCTCGTAGCCGATGATGGGATTCAACGCGGTCACGAGAATGGGATTCCGATCGAGCGCCTCGCGCAGCCGGTCCCCGTTCACCTTGAATCCCGCGATCGCGTGCTCGGCCAGATTGCGGCTCGCGACGCCGAGGAGCTCGAGGCTCTGAACGAGATTGTAGGCGATCACGGGCAGCATCACGTTGAGCTGGAAATTTCCCGACTGCCCCGCCACCGTGATGGTCGCATCGTTTCCGATCACCTGCGCGGCGATCATCGTCACCGACTCCGGCACCACCGGATTGACCTTGCCGGGCATGATGCTCGAGCCGGGCTGCAGCGCCGGCAGCGCAATCTCGCCCAACCCGGCCAGAGGTCCGCTGTTCATCCAGCGAAGATCGTTGGAGATCTTCATGAGGCTCACGGCGACGACCTTGAGCTGACCCGACAGCTCGACCGCCGTATCCTGGCACGACAGCGCTTCGAAATAATCCGCGCTCGGCACGAATGCCAGCTTCGTCTCGGCAGCGAGACGCCTCGCGAACGAGGCGCCGAACCCCGGATCGGCATTGATGCCCGTACCGACCGCGGTGCCGCCCTGAGCGAGCGCCAGGAGCCGCGGCATGACCGAGCCCAACCGGTCGCGGCCCTTGTCGACCTGCGATCGCCAGCCGCCGAGCTCCTGTGCAAGCGTGATCGGCATCGCGTCCATCAAATGCGTCCGCCCGGTCTTGGCCACGTGGCCGAATTCGCGCATCCGCGCCTCGAGCGCGGCGCTCAACGCCTGCAACGCGGGCAGAAGATTCTCGTGAAGGAGAAGCGCGGCGGCGACGTGAATCGCGGTCGGCACGACATCGTTGCTGCTCTGGCTCCGATTGACCTCGTCGTTGGCATGCACCGCCCGCCCGAGGCGCCGCGCGGCGAGTGCGGCGATGACCTCGTTGGCGTTCATGTTGCTGCTGGTGCCCGATCCAGTCTGGAATACGTCGACCGGGAACTGATCGTCGTAAGCCCCTCGCGCCACGTCGGCCGCCGCGGCCTGGATGGCCTCGGCAAGATCCAGCGGCATGGCGCCGAGCTCCCGATTCGCCGCGGCGGCGGCGCTTTTGATCAGGCCCAAGGCGCGGATGAAGGCGCGCGGCATCCTGAGCCCGCTGGGCGGGAAATTCTGGATCGCGCGCTGGGTCTGCGCGCCCCAGAGCGCGGTCGCCGGCACGTCGAGCGCACCCATGCTGTCATGCTCGACGCGATAGTCGGATGTGCTCATCGCGTCTTCCTTCCGGAGCCCGTCTGAGGCTCGTTTGCTGTAATATCGCAATCATTCTATCACTGGCAACGGGATACGAGATGTCCAAGCCCGACACGGGTCAGCCCTCGGATGCGCTGTCGCCGCTCGACGGGCGCTATGCCGGAAAGCTCGCATCGGTCCGCGATGTGTTCAGCGAGGCCGGCTTGATGCGCGAGCGGGTCAGGGTCGAATGCGCCTGGTTTCTCGCGCTTGCGGGAGGACCGGCCGCGGCCGCGCTCCGGGACCTCCCGGCCGCCGCGGGCGTGTGGGCGCAGTCGCTCGCGTCCGACCCCGCAGCGACGGACGTACCGGCCATCAAGTCGCTCGAGGCGCGCACCAAGCATGACGTGAAGGCCGTCGAAATCTGGATCCGCGGCGAACTGAAACGGCACGGCGCCGGTGCAGCGCAGCTCGAATGGGTGCATTTCGCGTGCACGTCGGAGGATATCAACAATCTGGCGTACGCGCTCATGCTGAAACGGGCCCGCGATGAGATCGTGCTGCCCGCGCTCGGCGCTCTCGGCGCGCTGGCCGATTCGCTCGCGGAGCGCTATGCCGCCGTTGGAATGCTGGCTCGCACCCACGGACAGGCGGCGACGCCCACTTCCGTGGGCAAGGAGTTCGCCAATGTCGCGGCTCGCCTGGAGCGCCAACGAGAGGGCCTTGCCCGGGTGGCGATTCTCGGAAAGCTCAACGGCGCGGTCGGCAATTTCAACGCCCACGTCGCGGCATGTCCGTCGGTCGACTGGCCGGGATTCAGCGCCCGCTTCGTCAGGTCCCTCGGCCTCGAGCCGAATACGCACACGACGCAGATCGAGCCGCACGATTGGATCGCCGAGTACTGTCACGCCTTGCTCCGCGCGAATACCGTCCTCATCGATTTCGCGCGCGACATGTGGAGCTACATCTCGCTCGGCTACTTCAAGCAGAAGCCCGTGGCGGGGGAAGTGGGCTCCTCCACGATGCCGCACAAGGTCAATCCGATCGACTTCGAGAATGCCGAGGGGAACCTGGGAGTTGCGAACGCCCTGCTCGCGCATTTCGCCGAAAAGCTGCCGCTCTCGCGGCTGCAGCGCGATCTCACCGACTCGACGGTGCTGCGCAATCTCGGCGTCGCGGTCGGACACTCCGTTCTCGCCTGTCAGTCGCTCGATGCCGGCCTTCGCAAGGCGGAGCTCGACGAGGCTCGCCTCGGCGAGGACTTGAGCCGCGCCTGGGAGGTGCTCGGCGAGGCGGTGCAAACCGTGATGCGCGCGCATGGACTTCCCGATGCCTACGATCGCCTCAAGGACTTCACCCGCGGCCGGCCGGTGGACGAGGCCGCGATGCGCGAGTTCATCGGCTCGCTGCCGCTGCCGCCCGAGGAAAAAAGACGGCTGTTGCTGCTCGAGCCCGGGACCTACCTGGGCCTCGCGCCGGCGCTGGCCCGGCGCCGCTCCTGAGCATGAGGTATCATCGTTCTGCGTCCGAAACGTGACGCAGTTGGCACGATGGTATGTAGGCAAACGGTAGTATCGCAACATGGCGGGTAATACGGAAGACAGAGCGCAGCAGCCGATCCTGGACCGGGCCTCGCCCGCCGGCGACGCGGTCGCCAGCACCCGCACGATTTTGACCACCATGCCGGAAGTGCGCGAGGCGAGTCTCAAGGTGGCGAAATCCGCGCAGCGCCTCCTGTCGATTTTCACCCAGGATCTCGAGCCGTTGATCTACGGCGAGGAGCCCTTCCTCGAGGCCATCAAGCGCCTGGTGCTCGCGCGCTCGTATGCCAAGGTGCGGGTGTTGCTCGCCGATCCCTCGCGCGCCATGGTGGACAACAACCGCTTCCTCGCCCTGGCGCGCCGCCTCACGAGCTGCATCGATCTGCGCGCCATGAGTCCGGAATATCCGGCGAGCGCCGGCGCCTTCATCATCGCCGACGACAAAGCCCTGGTCTACCGGCTGCAGGCGGACCGTTGGGACGGCATCTCCGACATGAATGATCCGGCGGTGGTGCGCCGTTATCTGAATTTCTTCGACGAGATCTGGCAAACCAGCATGCAAGAGTCGCAAATGCGGCAAATGCTGATGTAGCTGCTCCACTCCCTCGTAGCCCGCTCCAGCCCCTCATCGCTCCCGCCGGTATATTATAATCGGCGGATGACTCCCCCTCCTTCGCATTCGGACTCCGCCGGGACGGTCATCGTCGGCATGTCCGGCGGCGTGGACTCGGCCGTTGCGGCGCTCCTGCTGCGGGATTCCGGGTTCTCGGTTCAGGGGCTCTTCATGTCCAACTGGGACGATGACGATGGCTATTGCACCGCCGCCGAGGACTTCCAGGATGCGCGAGCCGTGTGCGACACGCTGGGGATCGCGCTGCATCGGGTGAGCTTCTCCTCGGAATACCGCGAGCGGGTGTTCGCCCGCTTCCTCTCCGAATATGCGGCCGGCCGCACGCCGAATCCGGACGTACTCTGCAACCGCGAGATCAAGTTCGGCGTCTGCCTGGAGTACATGCGCCGCCTCGGCGCGGCGCGCATCGCCACCGGTCATTACGCCCGGCTCGAGCATGGCCCCTCGGGTACCCGGCTCCTGAAGGCGCGCGATACGTCCAAGGATCAGAGCTATTTCCTGCACGGCGTCTGCCCGAGCGCACTGTCGGCCGCCTCGTTTCCGCTGGGCGAGCTCTCCAAGGACGACGTGCGGCGCCGCGCCCACGCGGCGGGATTGCGTGTGTTCGACAAGCCGGACAGCACCGGGATCTGTTTCATCGGCGAGCGGCCGTTTCAGGATTTCCTCGGCCGGTATCTCGAGGATTCCGAGGGTCCCATCGAGACGCCGGAAGGCCGGCTCCTGGGACAACACCGCGGACTTGCGTTCTACACGCTCGGCCAGCGTTCCGGACTCGGCGTCGGCGGCAAGGCCGGTGCGGCCGAGGCACCCTGGTATGTGGCCGACAAGGACACGGGCCGCAATGCCCTCATCGTGGTTCAGGATCACGAGCATCCGCTGCTGATGTCCGATGCGTTCGAGGTCGAGGACGTGCATTGGCTCGCACCCGGCGCCGCCGCGGAATTCGAGTGCGGCGTCAAGACGCGCTATCGCCAGGGCGATCTTGCATGCCGCGTCAGCGTGCACGCCGGCGGCCGCGTGCAGGTGTCGCTCCGGCGCCCCGCGCGGGCGGTGACTCCCGGCCAGTACGCCGTGTTCTACGACGGCGATGTCTGTCTCGGCGGCGGTGTCATCGCCGGGCGCCGCAATCTCTCATCCGCCGCGGTGCGCCGCCCGGTTCCATCCCATTCTTTATTCTCGCTGGAGGGGTCATGACGGATAGCTTCAAGACAAGAACGACGCTCGAGGTGGGTCAGCGCCGCTACGACATCTGCGGTCTCGGCGCGCTCGAGACGAAGAACGTGCACCGCCTGCCTTTCTCGCTCAAGATCCTCCTGGAAAATCTGCTGCGGTTCGAGGACGGCGTGAACGTCAAGAAGAGCGACATCGAGGCGCTGCTCTCCTGGGACCCGAAGGCGGTGCCGCATCACGAGATCGCCTTCACTCCGGCGCGGGTGATCATGCAGGACTTCACCGGCGTGCCGTGCATCGTGGATCTCGCCGCCATGCGCGAGGCCATCGAGCGGCTGGGCGGAGATCCGCAGCGGGTGAATCCGCTCGCCCCCGCGGAGCTGGTCATCGACCATTCCGTGCAGGTCGACGAGTACGGCGCCGCCGACTCGCTCGCGCGCAACAACGAGATCGAGTTCGGCCGCAACGGCGAGCGCTACATGTTCTTGCGATGGGGTCAGACCGCATTCAGCAACTTCAAGGTGGTGCCGCCGAACACCGGCATCGTGCACCAGGTGAATATCGAGCGGCTCGCGCGCGTGGTCTTCTCGGACGATGCGAACGGCAAGGCACAGGCCTATCCCGACACCCTGGTCGGCACCGACTCGCACACCACCATGGTCAACGCGCTCGGCGTGCTGGGCTGGGGCGTCGGCGGCATCGAGGCCGAGGCCGCGATGCTCGGTCAGCCGGTGACGATGCTCATCCCCCAGGTCATCGGCTTCAAGCTCACCGGCAGCCTTCCCGCCGGCACCACGGCGACCGATCTCGTGCTCACCGTCACCGAGATCCTGCGCAAGAAAGGCGTGGTCGACAAATTCGTCGAGTTCTTCGGCGACGGCCTCAAGGGTTTGCCGCTCGCCGATCGCGCGACCATCGCCAACATGTCGCCCGAGTTCGGGTCCACCTGCGCGATCTTCCCGATCGATGGGGAGACGCTGCGCTATCTGGAGCTCACCGGCCGGCCGAAGGAGCAGATTGCCCTCGTCGAGGCGTACGCCAAGGCTCAGGGAATGTGGCGCGTCGACGGCGCGAAAGCCGCGGATTACACCGACGTGGTCGAGCTCGATCTCGGCACGGTCGAGCCCGCGCTCGCCGGCCCGAAGCGCCCGCAGGACCGGGTGCCGCTGCGCTCCGCGAAGAGCGTCTACCGAGCCAGCGTCAAGAAAATGGCCGAAGAGCGCACGCAGAAAAATCCCGGCGCCACCGGCAAAGCGCCGGCGAAGCTCGCCGGCGGCAGCGTCGAGATCCAGGACGGCGCCGTGCTCATCGCCGCGATCACGAGCTGCACCAACACCTCGAACCCCGCGGTAATGGTCGCGGCGGGCCTGCTCGCCCGCAAGGCACGGGCCCGCGGGCTCGAATCCAAGCCCTGGGTCAAGACTTCGCTCGCCCCCGGATCACGCGTGGTGACCGACTATCTCAAAAAGACGAACTTGCTGAGCGACCTCGAGGCGCTCGGGTTCTATACCGTGGGCTACGGTTGTACAAGCTGTATCGGTAACTCCGGGCCGCTGAAGCCTGAAATCTCCGAGGCGGTGAAAGCGGGCGATGTCGTCGCCTGCTCCGTCCTCTCAGGCAATCGGAACTTCGAGGGCCGCGTGCATCCCGAGATCAAGATGAATTTCCTGGCCTCGCCGCCGCTGGTCGTGGCGTATGCGCTCGCGGGAAACCTCGATGTCGACATCACCACCGAGCCTCTAGGCACCGGCAAGGACGGCAAGCCGGTCTACCTCAAGGACATCTGGCCGAGCGCGGCGGACGTCGCCGCCGCGGTGGCCGGTTCGGTGGACTCCGCCATGTTCATCAAGGGTTATTCCGACGTGTTCCGCGGCGATGAGAATTGGCGCGGCATCAAGACGCCGGAGGGCAAGATCTACGCCTGGGACGGCAAATCCACCTACGTGAAGAATCCGCCTTATTTCGACGGCATGACCATGACGCCCGCCGAGGTCGGCGACATCAAGGGCGCCCGCGCGCTCGCCGTACTGGGCGATTCGGTGACCACCGATCACATCTCGCCCGCCGGCAACATCTCCAAGTCGAGCCCGGCGGCCAAATACCTCATGGACCAGGGCGTCAAGGCCGCGGATTTCAATTCCTACGGTGCGCGGCGCGGCAACCACGAGGTCATGATGCGGGGCACGTTCGCCAACATTCGCCTGCGAAATCTCCTCCTGCCGGGCACGGAGGGCGGCGTCACGCTGCACATTCCGAGCGGCGAGACGCTCTCGATATTCGATGCCGCCATGAAATACAAGCAGGCATCGACGCCGCTCGTGATCCTCGCCGGCAAGGAATACGGCACCGGAAGCTCACGCGACTGGGCCGCCAAAGGCACCATGCTGCTCGGCGTCAGGGCCGTGATCGCCGAGAGCTTCGAGCGCATCCACCGCTCGAATCTCATCGGCATGGGCGTACTGCCGCTGCAGTTCAAGGACGGCGACAATGCGCAGAGCCTGAAGCTCACCGGCAAGGAGACCTTCGACATCGTCGGACTCGATCGCGGCGCCGCGAAGACCGTCACCGTCGTCGCCCACGGCGAAGCCGGCAAGACGACGAAGTTCGAGGCCCGACTGCGCATCGACACCCCGACGGAGCTCGACTACTACCGGCACGGCGGCATCCTGCACTACGTACTGCGGCAGCTAGCCGCCCCGCGCAAGGCCGCCTAGCCCGATAGCCCGAACGCCCGAAGCATTCATGAATCACGACCCCTATCACGAGGAGCCGGGATTGGGAGGGGATTTTCCGGGGCGTGGCAAACATGGATGTTTGCCCCGCAGCCTCCAGGGACGGATTTACGGCGGCCCGGAAAATCCCCTCCCAATCCCGGCTCCGGAGCGTGAACGAGTCGTCCTTCACGAATAACGCGCCAGGGCGGCGGATCGAGGTGCGCCCGAATCACGCAATAACCCCATGGGATCGCAGCAAAAAAGCTCGGCAGGAGGAGGCGTCGCCGTATTCGACCTGGACGGCACGCTCACCTTCCACGACACCTTGATGCCCTTCCTCCTGGGATTCGCGCTCCGTCACCCCGCGCGGCTCGCCCGGGGATGGCGATTGGCCCCCGCGCTCGCCGGGTACGCCCGCACGCGCGACCGCGGCGTGCTGAAGTCTCGGGTCATCCGTCTCGCCATGGGCGGCGCCCGGCGCGAGGAGATCAGCGCCTACGCGGCCGACTACGTGCGCCGGCTGGAACCGCGCGGCGCGCTTCGCGCCGGCGCCCTCGCGACGGTGCAGGCTCACCGCGCCGCCGGCGATCATCTGATTCTGCTCTCCGCAAGCCCCGATCTATACGTCCCGCGCATCGGCGAGCATCTCTCCTTCGAGCGCACCCTCTGCACCGAAGTCGCCTGGGACGGCGACACGTTGAACGGCGATTTGAGGACTCCGAATCGCCGCGGCACCGAAAAAGTGCGCTGCCTGGAGTGGCTGCGCACGCAGTATCCCGGAGCGCCCATCGTGGCCTACGGCAACAGCGAGTCCGATCTCCCCCATATGCGGCTCGCCGATCGCGCCGTGCTCGTCAACGCGAGCCGGCGCGCCCGGCGCCTGGGCGCCGAGCTGGGGATCGCCACCGCCGACTGGAAATGAGACGGCGTCTTCTTCTGCAACAAATCCCAGGGTCGCCCGGTCTCATGGGTATGTACACCCGCAGACCCTTCAAAAAGCGATGGACGGACCCGGTCCGCATGGTTTCCTCGGACATCACGCCGGAAGATCGGTTCATTTCCCGGCGTACACTGCTCGCCGGCGGGCTCGGCTTGGCGGCGGTTCAGTCGCTGGGGTCCCTCGCGGGCGAGGCGTTCGGCCAGACCCCTCCCAATCCCGCAGCATTGACCTTCACGAAAAACGCCGCCTATAGCACGACGGAACCGCCGAACTCCTATCAGGACATCACCACATACAACAACTACTACGAGTTCGGCACCGATAAATCGGACCCGGCGCAGAACGCGCAGCGGCTGCGCACCCGCCCCTGGACCGTGACGGTGGGCGGAGAGGCGGAAGTCACCGGATCCTTCGATCTCGACGACATCCTCAAGACGAACCCCCTGGAGGAGCGCATCTACAGGCTTCGCTGTGTCGAGGCATGGTCGATGGTGGTGCCCTGGGTCGGCTTCCCGTTGGCGGCCTTGCTGCAGCGATTCAAGCCCACCTCCAAGGCCAAGTACGTCGCGTTCAAGACCTTGTACGACCCCAAGCAGATGCCGGGCCAGCGCAGCGGCGTGCTCGAATGGCCCTACGTGGAGGGACTGCGCATCGATGAGGCCATGCATCCGCTCACGCTGATGGTGGTCGGCCTGTACGGGAAGGTGCTTCCGAACCAGAACGGCGCGCCGCTTCGGCTGGTCGTGCCGTGGAAGTACGGATTCAAGGGCATCAAGGCCATCGTCGGCATCAAATTCGTGGAGCGCATGCCGCGTACCACGTGGGCCGGCTCGAACCCAACGGAGTACGGCTTTTTTGCGAACGTCAATCCGGCCGTCGATCATCCGCGCTGGAGCCAGGCCACGGAGCGGCGCATCGGGAGCCACAGCATCTTCGCATCGCGCATCCCCACGCTTCCCTTCAACGGCTACGCGGATCAGGTGGCGAGCTTGTACAGCGGGATGGACCTCAGGAGGAATTTCTGAGCTGGCAGATCCGGTGGGTCGCAAAGCCCCTGCTCTTCCTCGCGTGCCTCGCGCCGGCGGTCTATCTCGCGGCCGGCGCGTTCGGCGCCGCCGGCGTGTCGCTCGGCGCCGATCCGGTCAAGGACATCCTGCACACCACCGGCACCTGGGCATTGCGGTTCCTGGCGGCGACGCTTCTCATGACGCCGCTCAAGGAGCTGACCGGCTCGCTCGCCTGGCTGCGCCTGCGCCGGATGCTGGGCCTCTACGTGTTTTTCTATGCCGTGCTGCACTTCTCGACCTATGTATTTCTGGATCAGGACGGGAAGCTCTCCGCGATCTGGCAGGACATCGCCAAACGCCCGTACATCACGCTCGGGTTTCTCGGGCTGTTGCTGCTCGTTCCCCTGGCGATCACGTCCACCGCCAGGGCACAGCGCCGGCTCGGAAGGCGCTGGACGCGGCTCCATCGTCTGGCCTACGTCGTCGCGGGACTCGGCGTCTGGCACTACTGGTGGCTGGTCAAGAAGGACATCCGGCCTCCGCTCGCGTACGCCGCCGTGTTCGCGGTGCTCATCGGCTACCGCGTCGGCCATCGCCTTTGGCGCCGGCACCGGGCCGATCGCGGATCAGCGCCGCACGGTCTCGAGCGAGCGATGCAGCTTCAGGAGCAGCGCCTCGGTGCTGTCCCAGCCGATGCACGGATCGGTGATCGATACGCCGAACTCGAGCGCGGATAGATCCTTCGGAATCGGCTGATTGCCCGCCTTCAAGTGGCTCTCGAGCATCAGGCCGACGATGGAGCGGTTGCCGTCGATGATCTGCGTCACGCAGTTCTCCGCCACCAGCGGTTGAACGCTCGGATCCTTGTTGGAGTTCCCGTGGCTGCAGTCGACCACGATGTTGGCCGGCAGATTCGCCTGCGTGAGCTGCCGCTCGGCGAGCGCGATGCTCACGGCATCGTAGTTGACGCGCCCGCCGCCGCCGCGCAGCACGATGTGCGCGTGCTGATTGCCCCGGGTACGGAACACCGCCGACTGGCCCTGCTGGGTGATGCCGAGAAAATGGTGCGGATGACGCACGGACTCGAGCGCATTGATCGAGGTGGCGAGCGAGCCGTCGGTGCCGTTCTTGAAGCCGACCGGGGTCGACAGACCGCTCGCCATCTCCCGGTGGGTCTGCGATTCGGTGGTGCGCGCGCCGATCGCGGTCCAGGTGATGAGCTCGGAGAGGTACTGCGGCATGATCGGATCGAGCGCCTCGGTGCCCGCCGGCAGTCCGAGTTCGGCCACGTACAGGAGCAGCTCGCGCGCGAGCAGGATCCCTTTCTCGATGTGGAACGAATCATCGAGATCCGGATCGTTGATCAATCCCTTCCAGCCCACCGTGGTGCGCGGCTTCTCGAAGTACACCCGCATGATCAGCACCAGCGTGGGAGCCACCTGGTCCGACAGACGCTTCAGGCGATCGGCGTATTCGCGCGCCGCCGTCACGTCGTGAATCGAGCATGGCCCGACGACGACGAACAGCCGTGGATCGCGCCGCTCCAGGATGGCGCGGATGACTTCGCGCGAGCGGAACACGGTATCCGAGGCACGCTGCGTCAGCGGCAGCCGCCGCTTCACCTCCTCGGGAGTCGCCAATAGGTCGCTCGAGGCGACGTTGACGTTTTGCAATCGGTCTTGAAGATCCGCCACGAATACCCAACCTTTGGTCAACTTGACCCATCGGCAAAGCAAACCACCCTTCCGACCGACCTACATCGATGTTCGAATGGTCCAGAGCTCAGGGAAGAACTTGAGCTCGAGGGCCTTGGTGAGATAGGACACGCCGCCGGTGCCGCCCGTGCCGCGCTTGTATCCGATGATGCGCTCCACCGTCTTCACGTGGGTGAAGCGCCAGAGCTGGAATTTGTAATCGAGATCGACCAGCCGCTCCGCCAGCTCGTACAGATCCCAATCCTTGACCGAGTTGTGGTACACGCTGAGCCAGGCCGCCGCGACCTGCTTGCTCGCCTGGTAGGGCTGGGTGAAATCGCGGTCGATCGCTTCCGCCGGAACGTCGAGCCCGCGCCGCGAGAGGAGACTCAGCACCTCGTCGTAGAGGCTCGGCGCCCTCAACGCGCGCTCGAGCTGCTCATAAGCCGGCGGGTCGGTGCGGAATACTTCGATGAGATCGGCATTCTTGTTGCCGATCAGAAACTCGAGCAGCCGATACTGTACCGACTGGAACCCCGACGAGCGTCCCAGCGTATTGCGGAAGGCGGAGTAGTCGTAGGGGGTGATGGTGGCGAGCACGTCCCACGATTGCAGCAGCTGCTGCTGGATGGTGGACACCCGCGCCAGCATCTTGAAGGTCGGGCCCAGATCGTCCCGCCGCACATGATCGACCACTGCGGTGAGCTCGTGCAGGCAGAGCTTCATCCAGAGCTCCGAGACCTGGTGGATGACGATGAACAGCATCTCGTCGTGCTGATAGGACAGCGGGCGCTGCGCATCGAGGAGCTTGTCCAGATTCAAATACTGGGAATAGCTCAGCGAGTTGCTGAGATCCCAATGCACCGCCTCGTCGGAGAGATCGACTTTCGCCGCGAACTTGGAGTCGCTCATGTCAGGTCCCGAAAACCCAGAGCGGCACGGTCCGCCACCCGGCGAGGAGCTCGCGGTCGAGACGGCGATAATCGGGCTCGAGCGACTCGACCAGACGCCAGAAGGCCGGCGAATGGTTCATGTGCTGGGTATGCGCCAGCTCGTGGACGAAGAGATATCGCACCACATCCGGTCCGAGGAACACCAGCGAGCAATTGAGACTGACGGTGCCCCGGGTCGAACAGCTGCCCCAGCGGGTGCGCTGGCAGCGGATCACCACGCGCTTCACCGGATAACCCAGCTCCCGGGCGAGCTCGAGCAAGCGCGGAGCCAACCGCTCCTCGGCGGCTTGCTTGAGCCACTCCTGGAGCTTCTCGCGGGCGCTTCCCGGATCCTGCGCCCGCACCAGGAGCCGGCCCCCGTGCAGCGAGACGGCGCGCTTCGAAGATTCCTGCCAGTCCACCGCGAGCCGCTCGCCGGTGTAGGCAAAGTCGATGCGCTCGGGTACCGCCGCGACCGGCTGGGCGAAGCATTGCATCGCCGCCACTTTCCGATCGATCCACGGAGTGAAGCGCTGCACGAAGTCCTTCACCGCCCTGGCGTTGACGCCGACCGGAACGACGATCTCGACCCGGCCGCCCACGTGAACCCTGGCGGTGAGTCGCCGAGCCCGGGCGCTCACCCGGACCGCAAACGGATCGCTCGAGCCGCGCGTCTCGAACAGCGACAATTGCGTGGCTTGTGCCTTCATCGCGTCGCATGATACCAGTTTCGAAGCCGGCGGCGGCCGGCGGGTCAACGGTGCACGAGGCTCGCCATCTGCCGTTGCGCCGCCTTGTAATCCGGCGCGACGATCAGGGCCTTCTCGATCCAGTTGCGGGCTCCCAAGGTATCGCCGCGGCTTTGCAGCTGGACACCGAGCGCGAGATACGCCTCCGCGTGTCCCCAGCCCGGCACATCGTTCCGAGTCGCCGACGACTGATCGAAGATCTTCGCCGATTCCTGAAGCTCGGCGAACGCCCGCGCCCTCTCCGGCGAACCCGGCTTCGAGCGCGAGAGTGCGCCCTCGGCCATGAAGTAGAGCACGCGGGGGTTGCGCGGCTCGAGCTCGAACGCCGCATTCAGACGTTCCTCGGCTTTCGATCGCAGCAGCACCGCCTCCAGGCGTCTCCTCGCCGCGAGCTCGCCATAGCAAGCCGACTGCAGCACCAGCGCCTCCGCCGATTTGACATTCTGCTCGAGGATGGGCTTCAGCTGCTCGACGCAGTCCGAGAAGGCGGGCGCCGCCTCGCCGGCGCGCCTGCCCTGCACCAGCAATCCGAATCGATACTCCGCGTGCGCCAGATGATAGCGCAGCGCGGCGTCCGCACCGCCCGCTTTCACCTGGTTGGCGAGGTTCTGCACCAGGCTCGCCAGCAGATTGGTGTCCTCCGACTGATAGGCGTAGAGGATCTGCGCCTGCATGTCGCCACCCTCCTGGGCGAGTCCGATCGCCGCGGCGAACGACAACAATGCCAATCCCATCAGCCGACGCATGCAGGAGCTCCCGTAGTGTCAAGCGCGCTTTTGCCCGCGTGTACGATAGGCGAGACGATATCACAAGGGGATTTCCGTCCTTGAGTCACGAATTGATCGACATCGGCTCGAATTTGACGCATTCGAGCTTCGCCGCCGACCTCGAGGCCGTCATGGATCGCGCAGCGGCTGCCGGGGTGAGGCGCCAGGTCGTCACCGGCGCGGATCTTGCGAGCTCGCGGGCGGCGGCGGCCCTCGCCGCAGCCCATCCGGGCGCGTTGTGGTGTACGGCCGGCGTGCATCCGCATCATGCGACCGAGCTCGAACCGGGAAGACGCGAGGAGCTCGAGGAAATGCTCTCCCTGCCCCGGGTGGTCGCCGTCGGAGAATGCGGGTTGGATTACTTCAGGGATTTTTCGCCGCGTGCGGCGCAGCGCCAGGCGTTCGTCGCGCAGCTGGAGATCGCCGCGGCGGCCGCGAAGCCGGTGTTCCTCCACCAGCGCGATGCGCACGAGGACTTCACCGCGATCCTGGCCGAGTTTCTTCCCGCCTTGGCGGGCGGGGTCGCGCATTGCTTCACCGGCGGCCCGCGGGAGCTCGAGGCCTATCTCGCCCTTGGCTTGTCGATCGGCGTCACGGGATGGGTTTGCGATGAGCGCCGGGGGGCGGATCTCAGGGAAGCGGTACCCCGCATCCCGGCGGAACGCCTGATGATCGAAACCGATGCGCCCTACCTGCTGCCCCGCGACCTCGAGCCGCGGCCGAAATCCCGGCGCAACGAGCCCGCGTTCCTGCCGCACATCGCCCGGGCCGTGGCGGCACTGCGCGGCGAATCGCCGGACGCTCTGGCCGCGGCGACCGTCCGAAACGCGGTGCGGTTCTTCGGACTCTAAAGATTTGTGAAGAGGTGCGGGCTCGGCTTCAATTGGGCCAACAGGCGGCTCCAGACTTCCTCGGACGGCGCGAGCGCCGCCGATCCCTTCAGACTGTGGTCCACGGGCGGGAATTCCACTTCGATGCCGTCCAGCATCATCACGTACTTGGGCATGCCCTTGGTGAACTTGCCGAGATTGGAGAAGAGCAGCCGGCCTTCGACGGGAAACTCGCCCACCAGGGCTTTGACGGCGGCGATCCGGTCGTACAGGGCGGGCTGCGGATTGTCGAACGTGAAGCGGCGGCGGCCGATCACCGTCCAATCGCTCATTTGATCGCCGCCGAAGATGAGGCCGCCCACCCGGCGCGTGTCGAGAATCAGAATGCCGCGCGGAGTGAGCAGCAAATGATCGATGTGAATGTAGCCCCCCATTCCATCCGGCACCAGGATCTGATGTGCCGCTTCGTAGGCGACCCTGTCGAGGCGCATCAGAAGGGACTTGCGCCGGGCCCGGCGCTGGTAGGAGCGCAACCCCACATAGCCGCCGGCTCCCATGACCACGAGCGCGGCGCCCGCGGCGATCCATTGCGGCTCGATTCGAAGATCGTTCATTGCGGCGATGGCTCGTTCGAGCGGCGGCCGCTCATTCGAGAGCCGCGGCCACCGCCTTCAAGGTGGGCGGCAAGTCCAGAATGTGCTGCGGGAGCTTCAGCAGCCGCTCGAGCGCCTGAGGCACCTCGACCGGCTTGCCGATGATCGGCTCCACCACGTCGTTGAACTTGGCGGGGTGTGCGGTCGCCACCAGCACCCACGGCCGATCCCGTCGATCGCGGGCGCCGAGCCGGCGGTAGACCTCCGCGGCGGTCGCCGTATGCGGACACCATTCGCGCCCAAACTCCATGAAATCCTCTCCGATGCGACGCCGGATTGTAGCGTCATCGACGCTGTCCGCGCTCAAATGTTCGCTGATCGACGCGAACGTCGGATAGAAGGCGCGGATGCGCTCCATATTGCTGGGATTGCCCACGTCCATGGCCGAGGCCAGGGTCGCGACGCTCGGACGGGGTTGCCACTCTCCCGACGCCAGGAAATCCGGCACCGTGCGGTTGGCGTTGTGGGCCAACACGATGCGGTCGATCGGAAACCCGGCCGCACGCGCCCAGATGGCCGCGAACGCATTCCCGAGATTACCGGCGGGTATGATGAATGAGGGCTTCGCGCCCATGCGCCGCTCCACATCGAGGCTCGACGCCGCGTAATACACCATTTGCGGGAGCAATCGGCCGATGTTGATGCTGTTGGCGGAACTGAGGCGATGCTTGGCGCGAAGCGTGAAGTCGACGAAAGCCTCCTTCACCAGCCGTTGGCAATCGTCGAAGGTTCCGTCGATGCGCAGGGCGATCACGTTGTCGCCCCAGCAGGTGAGCTGCTGCTCCTGGCGGGCGCTCACCAGACCCTTCGGATAGAGCACCACGATGCGCACCCAGGGCCGCAGGTGGAACGCGGAGGCGACGGCGCCGCCGGTGTCGCCCGAGGTCGCCACGAGAATGGTCATGGGCGGCTCGGCGGGCGCTTGCAGCCTCTGCAGAGTCTCCGCCAGGAACCGCGCACCGAAATCCTTGAACGCGGCCGTGGGCCCGTGGAACAACTCCAGCACGAACAAGGGATCGGCACACCGGGTCACGGCGGTGGTCGGTGCCGGAAAGTCGAGTGCGGCTGCCGCGATCTCGCCGAGCATGGGCCGCAGCCGATCGCCCTCGAAGAATCCGTCCAGGGTCCGCTCCCCGATCTCCGGCAGGCGCGTGATGCCACGGAAGGCGGCGGTATCGACGAGCGGCAGGCGGGTGGGAAGATAGAGGCCGCCGTTCGGCGCGAGCCCCTGGCGAATCGCATCGCTCAGCGCCACCGCGGGCGCACCGGCCCGCGAGCTTGCGAATTTCAATTCCTCGGTCATGGGCGATCCTCGATCACTCGGGCGCCGGCATTGTCGAGCGCCGATATCCAGGAATCGGATTCCAAGCCGTGCGCGGCGAACGCGGCGGTCATGCCGGCGCTCACGCTCCCGGCATTCTGGATCTCCGCCCAGGCGAATATCGCAGGTCCCGCGCCGGAAATGGAGCACCCCAGCGCTCCGTGGGACATGGCGCTCCGCTGCACATCCTGAAACCCGGGAATGAGCTGCCGGCGCTGCGGCTCGATGATCACATCGTTGAACGAGTCGCGGATCATGTCCAGATCGTTGGAGTAGCATCCGCTGATGAATCCTGCGAGATTCGCCGTCTGCCAGACGAAGTCCGAACGGGTCACGTCGCTTTTCAGCACGGCCCGCGCCTCGCGCGTCCCCAGGTGCATGTGCGGATGGACCAGCACGCAGCGGATCGAGGCGGGCACCGGGATTTGCTTCACCCGCGGATGATCGATGCCGACCGTCAGCACCAGGCCGCCGAAGAGGCACGGGGCGATATTGTCGACGTGCACCGAACCGCTGGCGACGATCTCGCCCTCCATCGCGAACTTGAGCAGCTTCAGACGTGGTGCCGGGTCCTCGACCAGGGCGTTGGCCGCGACCACGGCCGCCACGGCGGATGCCGCGGAGCCTCCCATGCCCGAGGCCAGGGGGATGCCCTTCTCGATCTCGATTTCGAAGCCGAAACCGAGGCCCAAGGCCGCACGCATGGCCTGCAGCGCGCGTCCGGCGGTATTGCTGCCGGGCTCGACGGGAAGGTTGCCCGCGATCCCCGTGACCGCACGAATGCGCACCTCGGGCTCCTCGATGCGGCGGAGCCGCACCCGATCTCCGACCGCCTCTACCGTGTGTCCCAGGATGTCGAATCCGATCCCGACGTTCGCCACGGTGGCGGGCGCGAAGGCGGTCACCTCGGCATGCATCGGGCTCACAGGTGCGCTCCCAGGTAGGCCGAGAGGCGCAGCAGATCCGAGAACACGCCCCCGGCCGTGACTTCCGGTCCCGCGCCCGGACCCTGGACGATGAGCGGATTGTCGCAGTACCTGCGGGTCGCAAACCGCACCACATTGTCGGTGAGCGCGATGTTCGCGAACGCGTGGCCCGCGTCCAGGCGCGTGAGCCGCACGGTGGCTTTGCCGCCGGCATCGACCCGTCCGACATAACGCAGCACCTGCCCCGCTTTCCGGGCCTCCTTCAGGGCGTCGGCCATGACGGCATCGAACTCGGGCAGCCGCGCCATGAACTCATCCACGCTGCAGCCGTCGAGCCCCTTCGGAACGAGCCCGGTGACCTCGACATCGGACATCTCCAGGGTAAGGCCCATTTCCCGGCCCAGGATGATGAGCTTGCGCGCCACGTCCATCCCCGACAGATCGTCCCGCGGATCGGGCTCGGTGTAGCCCTTCTGCCGGGCGGCGCGCACGATCGAGGAGAACGACTCGCTGCCGTTGAACACATTGAAGAGATAGGCGAGCGTCCCCGAGAAAATGCCCTCGATGCAGGTCACGTCGTCTCCGGTCTCGCGCAGATCGCGCAGCGTCTGGATGACCGGGAGTCCGGCACCGACGGTGGCCTCGTAGAGATAGTGCGTGCCCGCGGTACGCGCCGCCTCCTTCAGGGCGCGGTAGTCGGGAAGTGCGCCCGAGTTCGCCTTCTTGTTCGGGGTCACGACGTGAATCCCTCGCGCCAGCCAGTCCCGATAGTGGGCCGCCACGCCGGTGCTCGCCGTGCAATCGATCAGCACGGTGTGCGGGATGTAATCGGCCTGACAGTGAGCCGCGAACTTCTCGAGGTCCACCGGCTCCCCCTTCTCCTCGAAGAGCTCCGCCCATCGGTCGAGATCGATGGCCTTCTCGGCGAGGAGCATGCGCTTGGAGCCCGCGATTCCGCGCACGCGCAGATCCAGGTTGAGCGCCCGCAGGCGCTCGATTTGACTCGCAATCTGCGCGAGCAGCACGCGGCCCACGGTGCCGGGCCCGATCAATCCGATCGACAGCGTATAGGGAGAGAGATAGAACGCCGCATGCACGGCGCGCAGCGCTTTGGCCGCGAACTTGCCGTCGACGACCAGGGAGATGTTGCGCTCGGAGGCGCCCTGCGCGATGGCGCGCACGCTGATGGCCGCATCGCCGAGCGAGTTGAATACATTGGCGGCGACACCGTGTGCGCCGGCCATGCCGTCACCCACCACGGCGAGGATGGCGAGGTCCAGGGTCACGTCGACGTGCTGAATCTGCCCATCGCGAAGCTCCGCATCGAACGCGCGCCGCACCGCCTCCTCGGCGCGTTGGGCCTGCGCCGCCGGAATCGCGAAGCAGATGGAATGCTCCGAGCTCCCTTGCGAGATCAGGATGACCGAGATCCCGGCGTCGCGCAGGGCGCCGAACAGACGGTGGGCCGTGCCGGGCACGCCGATCATGCCGGCACCCTCCAGATTGACCAGCGCCACCGGATCGATGGTGGTGATGCCCTTCACCTTCAGCGCGGATACGGGATTCGCGCAGATGAGGGTACCGTGCTTCTCGGGCGCGAAGGTGTTGCGGATGTAGATCGGTATGTCGCGCGCGACCGCCGGCTCCATGGTCTGCGGGTGGATCACCTTGGCGCCGAAGTACGCGAGCTCCATGGCCTCGTTGTAGGAGAGCTGATCGATCACCTGTGCGTTCGGCACGAGCCTCGGATCCGCGGACAGCACACCGTCCACATCCGTCCAGATCACGATTTCGGATGCCTGCAGCAAGGCGCCGAAAATGGAGCCGGAGAAGTCGCTCCCGTTGCGGCCGAGGGTGGTCTGCATGCCGGCGGTCGTGGTCGCGACGAAACCGGTGACCACGAGCCGTCCCTCGAAATCCGCGGGGATCCGCTTGCGCAGATTCTGCTCGCTGAGGCTCCACTGAACGGCCGGCCCCAGAGGACCCCATTCGACGATGATGACGTCGCGCGCGTCGATCCACAGGACCTCGCCCCCGATACGCCCGCGCTCGCGCAGAAAGGGTGCGAACAGGCGGGTGGACCAGATCTCGCCGTAGCCCGCGATCACGTCGCGCATGGAATACGTCGCCTGGCGGATGAGCCGCACGGTCTGAAGCACCCCCGCGATGTCCCGGGAATCCTTCGCGAGCTGCATGCAGTAGGTTTCGCACGCCGCCGGAGACAGAAGCTCGGCGGCGAGCTTCTCGTGGCGCTTCCAGAGCTCCTCGATCGCACCGGCCATGTCGCCGTCCGGCCGCTCGGCGAGCGCGACCGAATTCAGCAGCGCATCGGTGACGCCGCGGCACGCGGACAGCACCACGGCCTCGCGCGGATTCGAGGAAGCCTCGACGATCTCGGCGACCCCCCGGAAACAGCTTGCGTCGGCGACGCTCGAACCACCAAACTTATGTACGATCCACTGATTCATATTTCACACGCGACGGCCCTCCCGAGGGGCACGCACGCACCATTCCCGTTCGTTGAATTGCGGCCGGCAACCGCTAGACAGCCCGGAACTTTAATCGCACGAGAGGCAGGGTAGCAAGCAAAAAACGATCGCCGGCACTCAGGAACG
>DASYAC010000269.1:0-13502 GCA_036501585.1 Steroidobacteraceae bacterium | reverse complement strand
GAGAGATTTCGTGGAATAAGCTGGGGCCAAGTCGAGAAGAGGCGCTTCTGCGCGCCTACGCCGGCTCCTTCGCGCGGTGTCTTGGTGCCGCGTGCCGGTATCGCACGAGCATAGGTCAACGTACTGACCCTTTATCTTGAGGTGGGGAGATCGATCAGTCGTTTCGCTGCGCGCTCGCGCTCCAGGAAGCCATACGGTAGCAACACGTCCAAGCCATAGAACCGTCCACCCAGAATGTCGGCGAAGTCTGCCTTGTCTAGCGTCAGCAGTACTTCGGACCAGACCAATGCGGTGAACAAGATGGGTCGGTCTTTTGGTCGATCGAGGGCGACGATGAAAGGTCTTGATGCGCAGCGTCTCCTCGATCGTCGGCAATCGAAGGCGGCGCCCATCCTGCACCAAGACCTCGGTGACGCGGCGCACGTCGGTTCCAGGAAAGTCCGGTCGGACGTTGCTGGCGTCGATGCTACACGCGCCTTTTCTAGAGATAGTAAGACTAGGAAGGCACTTGGACCCGGGATCGACGCGACCAGTACCAGTAGAACGGCAGACCCGCAAGCAGCATGGCGACACCTTGAAGGGCCTGACGCGGCGTCGCCACGAAGGTGTTCACCAGCAGCGCTGCGGTGACCAGAAGAAACGCCAGCGGAATCACCGGATAGCCGGTCGCACGATAGGCGCGCGGCGCGTCCGGCAGGGTGCGGCGGAATACGAACAGTGATCCCGCGGCCAACCCGTAAAACAGCCAGGAGGCGAACATCACCGAGTCGGTGAGCGTGTCATAGGTGCCCGAGAGGGCCAGCACGCTCGCCCAGGCGCCCTGCGCGATGAGCGCCCTCACGGGTACGTTCGAGCGCGGCGAAAGTTTAGCGAGACCTCGGAAGAATAAACCTTCACGCGCCATGGCGAAGGGAATGCGGGAGTTCGACAGTACGCTCGCGTGCAAGGATCCGAACGAGGAGATCATCATGGCCACGGCGGTCAGCGATACCGCCGCGGGACCCAGGAACCGCTTCAATACCTCGGTGGCGACCGAGGAACTGGTCGGTATGCTCGCGATCTCGAGCGGCGTGAGCGCGTAGTAATAGGCGGCATTCACGAACAGATAGATCGCACCCACGAGCAGCGTCCCGCCGATGAAGGCGCGAGGCAAATTTCTCTGGGGGTCGCGGATCTCACCCGCCAGGGGCGCAACATTGTTCCAGCCGTCATAGGCCCACAACGCACCGAGCATGGCGGCCCCGAAGCCGGCGATCCCGCCGCGTGCGCTCGCCGCGACGCCCTCGCAGGTACCCGACAGGCCCGAGCCGCGGAAATGCGCGAAGGCTCCCGGAGCGAGCACGAAGGCGCCGATTCCGACGCCGAGCACCAGGCCGATCTTGGCGATGGTCAGGACGAGCGCCGTGCGGCCGCCGGTCGCCACCGTCGTGCAGTTGAGGATCGTGACGACCCAGATGGCCGACAGCGTGACCAGGGTCAGACCGCTGATGCCGGCGGGAACCCCGGGCAGAGCCGCCGCGAGATGCCAGTGCTCCAGGGCGCCCCCCAGGGCGACGTTCATGAATATCGCAAGGCCCACGGCGAGCGCCGCCTGCGATCCGGATCGGAACACGGCGAAGGCCATCCATCCGAACAGGAACCCGACCAGGCGGCCGAACGCGCGGCGCAGGTACACGTAGTCGCCGCCCGCCTCCGGCATCAGCGCCGCGATCTCGGAATAGCAGAACGTGCCCGCCAGCGACAGAAGCCCCGCGGCCACCCACACCAGCATGACGGTTTTCGCGCTGCCGACGTTGCAGGTCATGACGCGCGTCTTCAGGAACACGCCCGCCCCGATCATGTTGGTCACGTTGACGGCGATCGCCGCCCACGTCCCCACTCCCCGGGTCAACTCCGAGCCGCCCACGTTTTCCGAGATAGCCTGACTCATCCCTGGTGTAGTATCCGCCAGATGGCCCCGGAGTACTCACGAATCTGGCCTTGGATCTTCGCGGCGCTGGTGGCCTTCATGGTCTACCGGCGGTTCCGCCGCAATTTCGGCCGTCAACTGCTGCGCCCGACGCGCATGACCGTGCGCCTGGGTCTGTTGCTCGTGCTGGCGGCGACTCTGGCGCCGGCGGCGCTACGCGGCCGCGACTATCTGTTGGCCGAAACCGCGGGTGCCGCAGCCGGTGTGGCGCTCGCGCTCTGGGGCGCGTCGCGCACGCGTTTCGTGCGCGACGGCGAACGTCTTTTCTACATTCCGCACACCTACACGGGCATCGCCGTCTCGGCGCTCGTGCTCGGCAGAATCGTCTATCGGTTGGTCGAGCTGTATCCGACGGGCGGGTTCCCCGGTGCGGGGAATCCATCGCCGGGTGCTCCGGCCGCGGTGGTGAAAGCGCCGCTGACGGCGGGGCTGTTTTTCGTGCTGATCGGCTATTACGTGACTTACTACGGCTGGGTGCTATGGAAATCCAAGCGCATTACCCCCGCGGACCTCGAGGCACCAGCCCCGAGCTCCGCCGCCGACGCCTCTGTCACCTGACGAGGTAGAAGAAGGCGACCGTCAACAAACCGGTGCCGGCGAGCAGCACATTGTGGCCCCAACGGGCGATCATACTTAGCATCTCAAATCTCCTGATTCCATCGTTCCTCGAACACCCGCGCCTATCGCGGGTGAGGCTCCCGATATGGGGGCGCAAACTAACATTTCCAGGGTTCGCCGTAGTTTGCGCTGCGTCGCAAAACGGGGTGAAAGCCCCTGAAAAAACTCGTTTTTTTGGTGCATCCGGACACCGCCGCCCGCGCCTGAACCCCCATTCGGCGGTTTGCCGTCCCGGGGCGGGTCTACTGCCCTGTTTTGATGCGCGTCCAGACCCGGGTACGCGCCCGGTCGTACTGCGCGTTGAACTCCCCCGGCAGATAGAGCCTCGCGCGAAGTTGGGGCGGCGGATAGACCGCAGGGTCCTCGAGAATCGCCTTTTCGATGTAGGGACGCGCCGCGAGATTGTCGTTCCCGTAGTGGATGTCGTTGGTGATCTCCGCGATTACCCGGGGCTCGAGGATGAAATTCAGGAATTCATGCGCCGCCTCCGGATGCGGCGCCGACGCCGGGATGAGAAACGCATTGTAGGTGATGTTCGAGCCTTCCTTGGGCAGCGTGAAGGCCAGGTGTGCGCCGGTGCCGTCCTCGCGGGCGCGCGCCTGGGCCACGGAGTAGTCGCTCGACCAGGCAATCGCGACGCAGATTTCCTTCGAGGCCATCTGGTACCAATAGGAATTCGAATCGAAGTTGCGGATATACGGGCGCACGGCCATGACCGTCCGCTCGGCCGCCTCGAGATCCTCCAGGGACTGAGAGTTCGGGTTCTTGTGCAAATAGACGAGCGCCAGCTGAATCACGTCCTCGGGCGAGTCCAGGAACGTGACGCCGCAGTCGGCGAACTTCGACACGACCTTGGGATCGAACAACATCGCGAGGCTGTCGGTCGGCGCGTCGGGCATTCGCGACCTGACGGCGTCCACCCGGTACATGAACCCGTTCATCGCGTGCAGGTACGGGACGGCGTAGCGATTGCCCGGATCGACCTGCGCCTGAATCGCGAGCACCGCGGGATCGATGTTCTTCAGATTCGGCAACTTGCTCTTGTCGAGCGGCAGGTAGGCGCCGGCCCGGATCTGATGGCCGTAGAATCCGGTGGTGGTGCTCGCGATGTCGTAGCCGGAGTGGCCCGCCAACAGCTTCGCTTCCAAGGTCTGGTTGGAATCGTAGGTCTGATAGACCACCTTGATGTGGGTCGCCTGCTCGAACTCGGCGATGGTCCGATAGCCGATGTAGTCGGCCCAATTGTAGATATTGAGGACACGCTCCTCACCGCCATCGGGCGAGGCGGCGGCGGAAGGACCCTGGCGTCCGCCGCAGCCCGCTATGATCGCCGCGGTGGCGGCGAGCGCCGCGGCGGCCAGCGCGGCTGCGGTTGCGAGCGCGGCGGCTGCGCGCGTGGCCGCCGGCGGCCCGGTCCGCTCAAACACGCGTCAGTTCGGCGGCCACCCACTCGTGGAACTGGCGTATCACGTACTCCTCCGGCATGACGACTCCGCGCGCATGAGGCGCGGCACGCAGACCTTGCTGGTTCAGCTCGCACACGTCGGCATCTTCCGTCATCACCCGATTGGTGAATTCCACCACGTTGGCCATGTCGAAATCCGGACTCTTCAGCGTCTGCGCAGAGAATAGATATTCGACCCGCATCTGGGTCCGCTCGGGGTCCAAGGGAAGCAGCCGCACCACGCGCACGTAATCGACGTGCCCGACGATGAACATCGACGGCAGCCCGGTCATGTACACGTGCCCGAGCTTGCGGTCCTCGTCGGAGAGGCCCGGAAATTCCAGGCCCGCGAGCTTGCCGTCATTCGACCAGGTCGCTGCCCCCGCGCGAAGGCCGCCCTTGAATTTCGGATCGGAATCGCTGCGATGATCGCTCCACCTTGGATCGTCCCGTTCCTCGAGAAGTCCGCGCCCGAAGATGGGCACGAGGCTGGAGAGCCTCGGATGCACGCTCGGGCAATGCAGACACTCGTTGTAGTTTTCCCAGAAGATCTTCCAGTTGCTGTTCACCGTCTTCTCGAGGGTGTGGCCGAGAACGAGATCCTTCAGGGGCCAGGCATCGAGGCGGTTCAGCGGCGTATCGAACATGCGCTCGAACGCCGGCGGGTCCTCGCTCAAGGCGACGAACACGAAGCCGCTCCACTCGTGAACCTTGATTCCGTAGAGCGGATAGTCCGCGAGATCGAATCCCTCCGGGTGCGCCTTCGAGGAGGTGCGGATGAGATGGCCGTCGAGGCTGTAAGTCCAGGCGTGATACGGGCAGACGATGGCGGGCGACCTCAGGCTGCCCTCGCGTTCGCGGCACAGCAGTGCCCCGCGGTGGCGGCAGGTGTTATGAAAGGCCTTCAATGCGCCGTCGTCGCCCCGCACCAGGAGGATCTTTTGATCGCCCATCTCGAAGGTTCGGAAGGCGCGCTTCGCCGCGACTTCGCTCGAACGGCACACGTAGATCCAATTGCGATACCAGATTCGCCGGAGCTCGCGCTCGTAGTGTCGCGGGTCGAAATAGCTTTCCGCGGGCAACCCCTCGGTGAGCTCCGTCAGGCCGTTGTAGCCGGCCGCCCTGTCTTGCGCTGTCACCCGCATGATTCTCTCCGTCCCGTCACGCCCTTGCCGCATTATAGCGGAGGACGGGAGCCGATGAACGCCGGCGCCCCGGTCAGGTGCGCATCAGCGCGCCGCTCGGATCGTAGGCAGGCTCGCTCAACCTGACCGCCGCGCACCGTTCACCGATGATCTCGATCTCGAACCCCGACTCTGCGCGCGCCAGGGCGGCGGGTACATAGCCCAACGCGAGCGACGCGCCCACGCGATGCCCGTAGGCGCCCGATGTGACCCAGCCCACGGCCTTGCCGTCATGCCAGATGGGTTCATCGCCGATGGCATCCGCGTCGCCGGCTTGCACCTTGAAGCACAGCAGCTTGAGGGCGCCCCCGCTGTCGCGTTCCTCGGCGGCCGCCGAACGTCCGATGAAGCGCTCTTTCTTGAAATCGACGAATCGTCCGAGACCCGCCTCGAAGGGACCGTAGATCGGGCGAAATTCGCGCGCCCAGTTCCCGAAGCTCTTCTCGATGCGCATGGCATTCAGGGCGCGGCCGCCGTACAACCTCAGCCCATGATCCCTGCCGGCACAGGTCAAGAGGTCATACAGCGCGCGCTGGTAGTCACTGGTCACCCAGATCTCGTATCCCTGCTCGCCGGTGAACGACACCCGACCCACGTAGCCCGGAACCATGCCGATCTCCATGCGCCGGAACGACATGAACGGAAATGCCGCGCTCGACAGATCGTCCCGCACCAGCCCTTGCAGCAGCGCCCGCGCATGCGGGCCCGCGATGGCAAGACCCGTGTATTCCATCGCGCAGGGGCGCACGGAGACGCCGCCGGCCGGCAGATGCCGCTCGAACCAGCGCATGTAGTAGGTCTCCGCCGCATAGGTGCCGATCAGGAAGAAGCGCTCCTCCGAAGCGCGGCACACCGTGAAATCTCCGATGAGCTTGCCGCGATCGTTGAGCATCGGCGTCAGCGCGATGCGCCCGACGTTCGGGACGCGGTTCGCCATGGTATGCGACAGCCACTCGGCGGCGCCCGGACCTCGAACGTCGAACTTGCCGTAATTCGAGATCTCGATGAGCCCCACCGCATCGCGCACCGCGGCGCATTCCTTCCCGACGTGAGGATGGGCGTTCGAGCGCCGGAAGCTCACCTCGTCGTGGGCCTCCCCGGCGCTCGGCGCGAACCAGAGCGCGTGCTCGAGCGTGCAATAGTCCCCGAACACCGCGTGCTCGGCCTGAAGACGCTCGTAGATCGGCGTCGTCCGGAGCGGGCGTGCCGCGGGCAATTCCTCGTTCGGGAAGCGGATGCGGAAGCGGCGCGAATAATTTTCCCGCACCTTGGCATTGGTGTAGGCGAGCGTCGTCCAGTCGCCGTACCGCGCCACATCCATCCCCCAAACGTCCGCCCCCGGATCCCCGTCCACCATCCAGCGCGACAGTGCAAGGCCCACGCCGCCGCCCTGGCTGAATCCCGCCATGACGCCGCAGGCCACCCAGAAGTTGCGAAGCCCGCGCACGGGTCCGACCAGGGGATTGCCGTCGGGAGCGAAGGTGAACGGGCCGTTCACGACCTTGCGGATGCCCGCGGATTCGAGTGCCGGGAAATGCTCGAAGCCGACGGCGAGACTCGGCGCGATGCGCTCCAGATCATTGGCGAGAAGGTCCTGCCCGAAGTCCCACGGCGTGGTCTCTGGGGACCACGGCATCCCCGCCCGCTCGTAGGTCCCCATGAGCATGCCGCCGCGCTCCTGCCGGAGATAGATCTCACCCTCGAAGTCGATGGCGTGGAGCTGCTCCTTCTTGCCGGCGAGCTCGGGCATGTCGCCGGTGATCAGGTATTGGTGCTCCATCGCGAGGATGGGCAGCTCGATACCGACCATGCGGCCGACCTCGCGTGCCCACAACCCACCGGCGTTCACCACGTGCTCGGCGCGCACCGTGCCTTTCTCGGTGATCACGTCCCAGGAGCCGTCCGCGCGCTGCTTGAGATCGACGACACGATTCTGGCGCACGATGTCGGCGCCGCCGATCTGGGCGGACTTCGCATACGCGTGAGTCACGCCGTACGGGTCGACGTGGCCCTCGATGGGATCGTACAGAGCGCCTGCAAAATGTTCCTTGTCGAGGAGCGGGAAGAGCTTGGCCGCTTCCTCCACCGAGATGATCTCGAGCTCCATGTGGAGGTAGCGGCCGCGCGCCTTGGCCATCTTCAGCCAATCGAGGCGCTCGCGCGTCCCGGCGAGCATGATGCCTCCCGTGATGTGTACGCCGCAGGATTGGCCGGAGATCCGCTCGATCTCCTTGTAGAGGTTGATGGTGTATTGCTGGAGCTTCGCGACATTGGGATCGCCGTTGACCGTGTGCATGCCGCCCGCGGCATGCCAGGTCGAGCCCGACGTCAATTCCGCCCGCTCCACCAGGAGCACATCCTTCCAGCCCGCCTTCGTCAGGTGGTAGAGGACGCTTGCACCGACGACGCCGCCGCCGATGACCACTGCTTGTGCGTGACTTTTCATCGAAATTTCAACCCGCGGTTTGCCTTATTCGTTGGAGACTGCCAAATGAATGTTCGCGCCCGTCCGTGCCACCTCGCGGCCGAACCGCCCGATCAGCCAGGAGCGGAACAGTGCGATCGCCGTATCGGACAGGCCCTCCGGATGGGTGACCAGGTAGTAGCCGAAGCCGTCGTCCAGGATGATGTCGAAGGGTCTCGCCAGGCGGCCCGAGCGGATGTAATCGCCGAACAGGTAGTTGTCGATGAGGCAGATCCCTTCGCCGCTCAGCGCGTACTGAACGGCGAGCAGCGCCGTGTCGAACACGAGCCCGCGCTCGACGTTCAGGGAATGCAGTCCCGAGTGCCGCGCGAACTGCGTCCACAGATAATGCCGCGGCATATCGGAGAGGCGCACGTGAATCAGCTCGTTCGCCTCGACGAACGCGGCGAGGTCCTTGCCCTTGTGCCGCTCGGCCACGCTGGGATGGCATAGCAGACTCTGACGCACCGGCCACAGAAGATCGCGAACCATATCGGTGACGGCCGGCTTCGAGTACACGACCGCGACGTCCACCTCGTTGAGCGGCGGCCCGACCGCGTGCGGACTCACCAGGTCGATCTCGACATCCGGCGCCGTATTCCGGAAGTCGCGCAGGATCGGCACCGCGAGATGCGCCGCGAACGTGGGCGGCATCTGCACGCGCAACGTCCTCAGCACGCTGGTGCCGTCGTTGCGGATGTCGTCGAGCGCATATTCCAGACGGTCGAAGGACTTGGTCACCGCGGCGAGCAGATGCTGCCCCGCCTTGGTCAATACCAGCGCATGCGGTCGGCGCTCGAAGAGCTGAACACCGATCAATTTCTCGAGCGCGATCACGTGCCGCGACAGGGCGCTCTGGGAGATCAAGAGCGCGTTCGCCGCCGCCGTGAAGCTCAGATGCTGCGCGACGCCCTCGAACGCGCGCAGCGCATTCAGAGGCAGCCAGCGTCGATCCATGGAACCCCTGCTCATCGCCGGCGTTCCCCCTAGGGCGACCAGGACCGCGTGTAGCCGATGGCCCTCTGCTGGTCCTCGACGATGGTCCGCGAGGCGAGCCACAGGTGATAGGCGGCCCAGAATCCCGTCGGCGCGAGGCAAAGGAGCGCGAGGCGCAGCGATGCGGCATCCACGGCGTGGGCGCCGGCGAACCAATCCGAGAGCGCACCCACGGCCTGGGGTGCGACGACCAGGTTCAAGATATTCGCGACCAGCAGCGATATGGCGATGAACATGTTGCGCATGTGGCATGGCGAGAGGTTGTTCAACAGGCCGAAGCAGGGTCCGATGTAGAAGTAGATGGCCGGAATGAACAGCCAGAACATCACCTTGCAGACCGCGAGCGAGTGCGTCCAGTACGCGAGGATCGAGGGAATGGTGGCGAGGCCGATCCCCAGGGCCAGGAACAGTGCGACCCGCCGTGGATTGGCCATGCGGGGTCTCGACAGCAGGCACGCCGTCCCGATGCTGGCGGCGGCGCCTCCGATGAGATGAATGTCGCCCGTCACATCGGCCGCCTGGCTGACATTCAGATGGTAGGCGCGCAGCAAATAAGCGGTCGTCCACCAGATCAGCCCCCATCCCCAGAGAGCGCACAATCCGCCGCCGATGACCACGTGGAACGCCGCTCTCTGTTTCCACAGGAATTTCATCGACTGCCACAGCGTGGGCTTGATCTCGTCCTGAATCCCGTCGAGCCGGCCTCGGGCCGGTTCGCGGACGGTCACATAGACCAGCACGCCGGCCACGAGGCCGGGAATGCCCAGCGCGATGAACGCCATGCGCCACGAATAAGCGTTCGCCACCCACCCCGCGAAGTTCAGGCCGAGGAACGCCCCGATCGGCGCACCGAGCGCCAGCACGGTCATCGCCATCGGGCGCCGGTCGGCCGGGAAGTAATCCGAGACGATGGCGGTCGAGGGCGGCGTTCCGCCCGCCTCGCCGACGCCGACGCCGATGCGCCCGAGGAGGAACTCGAGATAATTGCGCGAACGTCCGCAGAGTATGGTGAACGCCGACCAGATGACCAGCGCGGCCGCCAGGATGTTGCGCCGGTTCATCCGGTCGGCCATCCAGGAGATCGGGATACCGAAGACGACGTAAAAGAGCGCGAGCGGCGTCCCCGTCAGAAATGCCACGCCGTTGTCGCTCAGATGCAGCTCGAGCCGGATGGGCTCGAGCACCGTGGACACGACATAACGATCGGCGATGTTGATGGCGTAGATGAAGCACGTGAGAATCAATACATACCAGCGCAACAGCGAGCTGGGCGCCAAGGGTTCAGCGAGGTCGACGGTGGTGCTGCTCACGTAGATCCGGCCTGTCGTTCGATCTTTCGCACCATACAGGGTTCGCATCGGATATGCGACGGGGCTCCGCACGACCCCTTGAGGCCACGCCCAGCCGCATGGGCGTCGAGCCGCGCCCCCGAGACCGCGCCTAAAAATGACATGGGCGAATCGGGAAATGGCATAGCAAGCAATCCCGATAGGATTAAGCTTTCGCCCCAGTGGAGAGCTTCGACTACGTCATCGTCGGCGCGGGGACCGCAGGCTGCGTGTTGGCCGATCGCTTGTCGGCGAGCGGGCGCCATCGCGTGCTCGTTCTCGAAGCCGGCGGATCGGATTCGCGCTTCTGGATCAAGGCGCCCATCGGGTACGGATTCACCTTCGCCGATCCGGCCGTCAATTGGAAATATCAGGCGGCCCCGAGCCCGGGCCTCGGCGGGCGCTCCATGTACTGGCCGCGCGGCCGCGTGGTCGGCGGCTCGAGCTCGATCAACGCCCTGGTCTACTGCCGCGGCATGCCCCAGGACTTCGACGATTGGCGCGAGCTTGGAAACGTGGGCTGGAGTTGGGACGACGTGCGTCCTTCTTTCGAGAGAACCGAGCGCCGCGTGGCGCCGGACGGCCATGCGATCACCGACGGAGCGCTCGACGTGAAGGACGTGACGCCGTTCCTGCACCCGATGCGCGAGCAATGGCTCGCCGCGGCGGCCGAGCTCGGGCTGCCGGTCACCGAGGATTTCAACGGTCCGCGCCCCGAGGGCTTTGGCTGCTATCAGGTGTCGATCCGCGACGGCCGACGCTGGTCGGCGGCGGATGCGTTCCTGCGCCCCGCGCTGAGCCGCGGCCGGGTGAAGCTGGAAACCGAGGCCTGGGCCGCCAAGCTCCGCTGCGAGGGGCGCCGCGTCACGGGCGTCGAGTACTTCCGTGGCGGTGCGCCATGCTACGCCCAGGCCGAACGCGAGGTCATCGTGTGCGGCGGCGCAGTGAATTCGCCCCAGCTTTTGCAGCTCTCGGGCATCGGCCCGGGAAGCGCTCTCAGCGCCCTCGGGATCGCGCCCGTGCTCGACAACCCGGCGGTCGGCGGGAATCTTCAGGACCACCTGGCCGTCGTGCATTCATTCAAAGCGACTCGCCCGACGTTGAACGACGAGCTGCACTCTCCGATCCGCCAGGCGATGGCGGGAGCTCGATACCTCCTTACGCGGCGCGGCCCGTTGAGCTTGAGCGTCAATCAGTTCGGCGGATTCGTTCGCGCCAACCCCGAGGCCGGCCGCCCCGACATGCAGCTCTACTTCAATCCGGTGACCTACGGGACGGGCGACGCCACGCGCAAGCGCATCAAGGTGGATGGGTTTTCCGGGTTCTATCTGTGTTTTCAGCCGACGCGGCCGACCAGCACGGGCCGCATCGACCTCTCGAGTGCCGACTTCCGGGAGGCGCCGCGCATCGCGCCGAACTATCTCTCCACCGACAAGGACGTCGAGGATGCGAAGCACGGCGGGCGGCTGCTGCAGGCGATCGCGCGCACTCGCGCCATCGGCGGTCTGATCCGCGAGCCCCTGGCGCCGGACCTGTTGCGAATGAGCGAGGCCGACCTCGTGGCCGACTTTCGCGCGCGCGCGGCGACGGTATACCACCCGGTGGGCACCTGCCGGATGGGCCGGGCCATCGGCGAGTCCGTGGTCGACGCATCGCTTCGCGTGCACGGCATGGACAGACTGCGGGTCGTCGATGCCTCGGTCTTCCCGACGGTCACCTCGGCGAACACCAACGCGCCGACACTCATGGTCGCGCAGCGCGGGGCGGACATCATCTTGTCGGGGACGCCATCATAGTGACGACATAATCGTGGAGCGACATGAAACTCGATAGCGTGAAGGTCTTCGTGGTCGGAAATCCGCCGCCGAGCTACGGCGGCCTGTACTTCGTCTTCCTGAAGCTCGAGACCGCGTGCGGCATCGAGGGCGTGGGCGAGGTGTATGCGGCGACGTTCGGCCCCAAGATCATTGCGGCGATGATCGAGGACGTGTTCGCGCGCCGATTCGCCGGGCGCGATCCTTTCCGGATCGAAGCGATGTGGCGCGACAGTTACGGCTCGGGATTCACGCTGCGGCCGGATCTCTCGCTCATGAGCGTGGTGAGCGGTCTCGAAATGGCGTGCTGGGACATCATCGGCAAGGCCGTCGATCGGCCGGTCTATCAGCTGCTGGGCGGCAAGGTGCACGAGCGGCTGCGCAGCTACACGTACCTCTATCCGGCCGAGGGCGAGGGCGATGACTTCTATCACGACCCGGACCGCTCGGCCTCGCGTGCGGCCGAGTACGTGAAGCTCGGATTCACCGGCGTCAAGTTCGATCCAACCGGCGGCTATTCCGTGTTCGACCCGCGGCAACCGGCGCAGGAACAGCTCGAGCGCACCGTGAAGCTGGTGCGCAAGGTGCGCGAAGCCGTGGGCGGCAAGGCGGATCTGCTGCTCGGCACCCACGGGCAGTTCACCCCCTCGGGCGCCGTGCGGCTCGCGAAGCAGCTCGAGCCGTACGATCCCTTGTGGTTCGAAGAACCGGTCCCCCCGGAGATGCCGGAGGAGATGGCCAAGGTCGCGCGCGCCACGAGCATTCCGATCGCGACCGGCGAACGGCTCACCACCAAGTACGAGTTCGCCCGCGTTCTCGCGACCGGCGCCGCCAACATCCTGCAGATGAATCTCGGACGCGTCGGGGGACTGCTCGAGGCCAAGAAGGTGGCGGCGCTCGCGGAGGTGCATTACGCGCAGATCGCTCCGCACCTGTATTGCGGGCCAGTGGTCGGCGCCGCCAACATTCAAATCGCGACCTGCACGCCGAACTTCCTGATTCTGGAAAGCATTCAGCAATGGGGCGGATTCCATGCGCGGATCCTGAAAAAGCCGATTCGCTGGGAGGATGGCTACGTCATTCCGCCGACCGCTCCCGGGCTCGGCGTCGAGCTCGACGAGGCGGTGGCCCGGGCGCATCCCTTCGCCGGGGAAGGTCTGCACTTGGAGATGGCGAGCCGTCCGCTGGGGTGAGAGTACCCCCTCGGGACGACATGGGAGCCTCGATGCGATACGGTTTTATCGGCCTCGGCCATTTGGGCAAGCACCTGGCGGTCAACCTCGCTCGTGCGGGCTTCGACCTTCAGGTACACGATCTCGATTCGAGCTCGGCCGATGCGGTGCTCGGCGCCGGTGCACGCTGGTCCCCGTCAGTCCGTGAGCTCGCCGCGCAATGCGACTGCTTGATCACCTGTCTGCCCTCGCCCGCCGCCACCCGGGCGGTCCTCGGCGAGGCGCTCCCCGTCTTGCACCCGGGCAGCACCTGGATCGAGATGAGCACCAACGATTTCGCCGAGGTCGAAGCCCTCGCGAAACGTGCTGAAGGCTCAGGGGTGGCCACCCTCGCCTGCCCCGTCACGGGTGGGGTCCATCGCGCCGAGGCCGGCGACATCACCGTATTAGTTGGCGGCGCGCAACAGGTATTCGACGCGCACAAGGCAGCGCTCGAGGCCATGGGGGGACAGG
>DASYAC010000268.1:0-3139 GCA_036501585.1 Steroidobacteraceae bacterium | reverse complement strand
GGCGGCGCTGGTCGATCGCGAACAGACCGGTCAAGGGCAGATCGTGCGCACGTCGCTTCTGGAAGGCGCGCTGAGCTGGCTCGGACATGCCTGGTTCATCTCCGAGCGCAGCGACTGGTCGATGGATCTCGTCGTTCCCCGGGACGTGAGCCAGCTGATCTTTCGCTGCGCCGATGGCAAGTATCTTCAGTTCGCGCTCGTGACGGCGAACGCACGCGCGCATGTCTATGGCGTTCTCGGCATCGATGATGGGGCGGCCGGATCGCCGCACGGCGGCCTGCCCTCGCTTGCCCAGGGGGCGCGCAATTTCTACGGGGACATCGACCTGTTGCAAAGCTACATCATCAACTGGAAGCGGGCCGATCTGCTCGAGAAGCTGTGGGCGCTCGGAGTCGCCGCGGAGCCGGTCAACAAACCCGGCGATGTCTGGGATGACGAGCAGGTCGCCCAAAACGGAACGATCCGGCGGGAATCGGATGGGGTGAGCCGCGTCGGCCTGCCGTTCAAGATCGAATTCAACGAGGCCGGTGGGGCGTTGCGCGCTCGCAAGACTTCGAAAAACGCGCCCCCGCTGCAAGGTGTTCGCATCGTCGATTTCGGTACCTATGCGGCAGGCCCTCACGCCTCGATGATCTTGGGCGACCTCGGCGCCGATGTGATCAAGGTCGAATCGATCGCGGGCGATCCGATTCACAGTTTCTACCGGCCCTATTCGACCTCCAGCCGCGGCAAGCGGCATCTGGCGATCGACATGAAGAAACCGCAGGGCCTGGAAGTCGCGCGCCGCTTGTGCCGCAGCGCCGACATCGTCCACCACAATTTCCGGCCCGGTGTCGCCGAGCGGCTGGGAATCGATGCACGAGCTCTGCATCAGGTGAAGCCCTCGCTGATCATCCTCGAGACGTCGGGCTATGGAACGTCCGGGCCCAAGTCTCAGCGCGCCGGAATAGACTACGCCCTGCAGGCGCTGACCGGTCACGAGGAGTACGCCGCCGGCGAGGACGACGGGCTGACCTGTTACAACCTCACCACGGTGGACTTCGGGGCCGGCATGTTGGGGGCGATCTGCTCGCTCGCGGCCCAACTCCAGAAGGAGCGAACCGGCGCGGGCGCCACCGTTGCGACCAGCCTCCTCGAGACCGGGCTTTTTCTGCTCTCGGAACTGGTCCACACGCGGGAGAGCGGTTTCGTGCCGCTCCCCAAACTCAATCACGAGCAGACGGGATTTCATCCGGCTGAGCAGCTCTACAGGGCGCGGGATGCCTGGGTCGCGATTGCCGCCCGCACCGAGGAGATGGCTCGACGCCTGCTCGCCGTTCTGGGACTCGAAGCGCAGGTCGACAGGCCGCGGCGCGACTGGGGGAGGGCGGAGGCCACGCTCATCGCCGGCGCAATCGCGCGGCGGGATGCGGCCGCGATCCTGGCCGCATTCCAAGCGGCGGGGATCTGGTCCGCGCCATGTCGCGCGGAAGCGAAGGAGGTCATGCTTCGTGATCCCACGTTACGCGAGCGCGGCACCGTACTGTCGACCCAGCACCCGCGCTATGGGGAAATTCTGCAAATAGGCTCTCTGTTCACGTTGTCGCGCGCGAAGACCTGCCCAAGCGGCGAGACCGCCGCCAAGGGCCAGCACAGCCGCGAGATCCTGGCGGATCTCGCCTACGGCGTTGCCGAGATCGATCAACTGTGCGCGGATGCCGTGGTGGTTGGATAGTGGACGTGCGAGATGCCCGGCGGAAATCGAATGGCCATTGACACACGAAAGCAAACGTTGGGCGAAGAGCGTTGGAACGACATGGTCGCCGCGCTCCGGCTCCCGATCCTGGTCGCCCCGATGTTCCCCCCAAGGGCTCGGCGGCGTATGTCGCCAACTTGATCGTCCATCCGACCAATGGGCGGATGGAGGCATGGAAGGATGTCTGGGGCGCCGGGCACGGCGTGGGCGCCACCCGGTCGACGGCGGCTGTCGAGGATATGGTCTTGCAGTTAGAACGCGAATATCGGCAGGCGGTGGGCGGCGTCGTTCGATGAGCGAGAATCCCGCATCCGATCCCGAGATCCAAACGCTGTTTGGCGCCGACAAGGTCGAAATCCATCATTCGGCGGCCCCGGTCGGTGAGTGGCCGATATCGGCCTGGTGCCGCGCGATGGGCGATGAGAATCCGGTGTACAGGGATTGCAATGCCGCACGCCGTCACGGGCACGAGGATGTGTTTGCGCCGCCTGTGATGATGTATTCATTCACGATGCCGGGATTGTCCGCCGAACCCGAGGACGGCCTGCTCTCCGCGTTGCGGCACGGATTGTCGAAGCATGGATTCGACTCGGTGCT
The DNA here is from genome assembly GCA_036501585.1 of Steroidobacteraceae bacterium. Lineage (GTDB taxonomy): Bacteria > Pseudomonadota > Gammaproteobacteria > Steroidobacterales > Steroidobacteraceae > Bog-1198. The sequence continues at coordinate 807 of DASYAC010000268.1, read as the reverse complement.
GGCCGCGAACTGCGAGCAGGAATTCATTACCCCCGTGCGGCTGGGGGACCGGCTGAGCCGCACGACCCGCTTCGAATCCATGAGCGAGGAGAAGCGTACGGCTGTCGGGGCCGGTCATTTCGTGGTGCTCGCGGATGAGATCACAAACCAGAAGGGCGAGCTGGTCGGCCGGCAGAAGTTGCGGGCCTTGTTCTTTCGGCCGGGCGTCGCCGATGAGCCTCGAAAGTCCGGAGAGACCCGCAAAGCACCCGAACCCGCCCCGCCATCAGGGACCCGGGTCGAGCTGCCGCCTCTCGCGATCCAGGTCACCACCACACTGATCATCGCGGCCGCACTCGCCACCAATGATTTCGAGAAGGTCCATCATGACCGCGATCTGGCCCGCAGTCAGGGATTGAAGGATATCGTGATGAACGTGCTGACCTCGTGCGCTCTCGCGATCCGGTACGTCACCGACTGGGGTGGGCCTGGAACCGTCATCAGGCGGATCTCGACGCAATTGAAAGCGCCCACCTACCCCGGGGATACGCTCACGTTGAGAGGCTGGACCGATGAGTCGTTCGAGCCTGGCAGCGCAAGGCAGGTTCGGGTGCGCGGAACGAACTCGTTGGGAACTCATATCGACTCGGTCATAACCATCGGCTGAAGGCGGGAATCGGCGACCGGCGTGCCGCGTCGGGGCCGGGGGTTTCGAGGCTTTGAGAGGAGAGTGTGCTCATGTACGAGGTGGCTTCGGCGGGGGCAGGAAGCGGATTTGTTCTCAAAGGGCGCTAGATTTGCGCTGGTTGGTGTTATAGCGCTGGCGGC
>DASYAC010000267.1:0-20564 GCA_036501585.1 Steroidobacteraceae bacterium | reverse complement strand
CGGGGAAAGGCCTGCTCGTGGATGTATTGCTGTACATCGCCGAGATGGCGCTGCATCTGGGCGTAGGCTTCCTGGCCGTTACGCGCCGCGATGGCCGCGGCGATCGACTCGTGGAAGGTGGCGTACACGGATTGGCGCTTGTAGCAATGCGCGTTCTCGCCGAGGCGCTTCCATCCCAGATCGCGCTGGCTCGCGCGCATGGTGTCGAAGAATGCGAGGAACAGCGTGTTTCGCGCGGCCTCCGCGATGGTGCGGTGAAACAGCGAATCGGCGCGCTCGTAGGTCTCGGCGTCGCTTGCCCCGCGGGTCTTCGCCGCGAGCTGCTGGAGGCGCTTGATCTCGGACTGCGACGCGCGCAGCGCCGCGAGGCGCGCCATCACCGGCTCGGTCGCGAGGCGCACCTCGATGACCTCCAGAGGGTTCGTGTAATCCAGCACATTGTCGAGGGCGGCGCTGAGGCTCGAGCGGGCCCCGCCGGAGGCTGCGGCACCGGGCGCGGGCATCGGGGCGCCGGCGGTGGGCCGGGTATCGATAAAGGTTCCGCGTCCCTGGTGGCGGTGGATCCGCCCCTCCTGCTCGAGCACGTCGAGCGCCCGCCGTACGGAGCGGCGCCCGACGCCCAGCTCCGACGCCAGGGTCCTTTCGGGCGGAATTCTTCCATCGACGGCGACACTCTGCCGCTCGATGAAGTCGCGTACTTTGCTCAGGGCTTGATCGCTTCGATCCATAATTCGCAGCCGGCGTTCTCGACGTCTCTACGATACCACAGGCGCCGGACCGATAAATCCCCGGAATCGCCCCGCAATCGCGCCGATGCGCAAGCGTCGCGACCCGGTTGACGGCGCAGGTGGTTCAGGTCAGACTCCAATCTCTTTGATATCTGAACCACTTAACAACTTGGTTCGGGAAGGTGCGAGATGGGCGCAAAAGAGAAGGTGGTGACGGGGGACATCGAGGCAGCGCTCGATGAATTGCACCGCGACGTATATGCCAACCACATGGCGCCCTACTGGGTGGTGGACAAGCGCGTCGCCCACGATGAGGACCGTCAGGTCATGCAGGGCCGCAAAGCGCTGCCCTTCATCTGGAAATACAAGCGCCAAATCGAGCCGCTGCTCATGCGCTCGGCGGAGCTCATCAAGACCGAGACCTCGGAACGGCGCTCGCTGGTCCTCGTCAACCCCGGTCTCGCCCCGCAGCGCGCCACGGCCTCGACGCTGTACGTCGCCTACCGGGTGAACGACCCGGTCGAGATCATGCCGCCGCACCGCCACTCGCCGAATGCCATCCGTCTGGGGCTGACCGGTTCCATGAACTTCACCGGCGTCGAGGGCGAGAACATCGTCTTCGGCCCCGGCGATCTCGTGCTGACGCCGCACGACACCTGGCACAATCACGGCAACCAGAGCGAAGAGCCTGCCGTCAATCTGAGCGTTCTCGATCTGCCCCTGGTCGAGACCCTGAATTCCTTGTATTTCGAGCACGATTACACCGAGGAAGAGGAGGGCAAGCGCATCCGCCGTGCCATGCAGACGGAGCGTTTCCCGCCGGACTACTCGCAGCGCGTCTACGGCGGCGGCGGGTTTTTGCCGCGCTTCGTCTCGCACCACCGCGGCGCGGGCAACGCCTCGCCGATGTTCGTCTATCGCTATGACATGATGCGCGAGCTCCTCGAGAAGTTTCGCGACTGGGACGGCGACCGTCACGAGGCGCTGATGGTCGAGTACGTCGATCCGACCACCGGGCGGTCGGTGTACAGGACCATGACCTTTTTCATGCAGATGCTGCGTCCCGGCGAGCGCACGCTGCCGCTGAAGCAGAGCGCGAGCCTGGTGTGCTCCCCGTTCGAAGGCCGCGGCTACAGCGTGATCGGTGATCAGCGCGTCGAGTGGGAGCCGTTCGACACCTTCGTCGTTCCCGGCGGCACCTGGTGCGAGCACGTCAATCTCTCCGACAAGGAGCCGGCCATTCTCTTCGTGGCCAGCGATGAGCCGACGCTCAAAGCCCTGGCGCTTTACCAAAAGCACGGCAAGAACGACAGCGGCGACATCATCCGGCTGTGAGGGTCCGACCGTAATGGCACGCTCCAAGAACGCGCGGCTCCTGGCTCATATCGATTGCCCCGGCGGCGGCCAGGTGTGGGTCGACGGCAAGACCTTGTACATCGGCCACATGCGCGAGCCCACGGGCACGACCATCGTCGACATCGCGGACCCGGCGCGGCCCCAGGTGATCGCCCGCGTCGAGGTGCCCCCGGGCTGGCATTCGCACAAGGTGCGGGTCGCCAACGGCCTGATGGTGGTCAATCACGAGCGCCAGGGACAGGGTGGAGACCCCAATTTCGGCGGCGGTCTCGGCATCTACGACGTATCGACGCCGTCGCGTCCGGAGCTTCTCTGCAAATGGCGGACCCACGGCAAGGGCGTCCATCGCTACGACTTCGACGGCCGCTACGCCTACATCTCGCCCACCGCCGAGGGCTACGTCGGCAACATCATGATGATTCTCGATCTCAAGGATCCGTCCCGCCCGGAGGAGGTCGGACGCTGGTGGATTCCCGGCCAGTGGCAGGCGGGCGGCGAGACCAATCCCTGGACCGACGGTCCGGCGCCGCGCTGCCATCACCCGATGCGCATGGGTGACCGGCTCTACGTCAGCTACTGGCATCACGGCTATCACATCCTCGACATCTCCGACATGTCAAAACCGAAGCGCATCGCGAGCGGCAACACCTCGCCCGCGTTTCCGCACCCCACCCACACCTGCCTCCCCATTCCGCAAACGCTGAAGGGCCGCAGGGTGATGGTGGTGGCCGACGAGGACGTGGCGAAGCTCTGGCCGTCGGCGCCGGCGTTCACCTGGATCTACGACATCACCAACGAGCACTGCCCCGTCCCGATCTCCACGTTTCAGGTGGCAGGGCTCGATCCGGACGGCGCGCCGCAGCCGCCGATGATGGGCTGCCACCAGCCTTCCGAACGCTTCAGGGGAACCATCATTCCGTTCGCCTGGTTCGCCCAGGGATTGCGGATCCTCGACATCGCCGATCCATTCGCGCCGCGCGAGGTGGCGTTCTACGAGGCGGACGCGCCGCAGGGTTTCAACCTCGCCTCCTCGAACGACGTCACCATCGACGATCGGGGCCTGTGCTACCTGATCGACCGGCAGCGCGGCGTCGATGTCATCGAGACCTCGGTACTTTAGATTCCCGGCCACCCGCGTAAGGACGCCTCCCGCAGTGAACGACAAGATCATCCCCATCGGCAAGCGCAACCCGACTCTGCCTTTTCACCCCGCGGTGCGTGCGGGCGACTTCATCTACGTCTCCGGGCAGGTTGCCAAGGATGAGAACGGCAACATGTCGAGCGGCAACATCGAGGAGGAGACGCGCTGGACCCTCGAGGGCATCCGCCGCATCCTGCAGCTGGAGGGCGCGGACTTGAGCGATGTGGTCAAGGTCACGGTGTATCTCGCCGATGCACGCAATTTCGGCCGCTATAACAAGATCTTCGCCGAGTACTTCCCGGAGGGCCGGGTGTCGCGAACCACCGTCGAAGCCCGTGCGGTGATCGAATGCAGGATAGAAATGGATGCGGTCGCCTACAAGCCGCGCAGTTGAATTCTGAAGGGAGTAAACAATGTTGAAAGTTCTGGGTCGAGGCACATCGGGCAATGTGCAGAAGGTGGTCTGGCTGCTGGAGGAACTGGGGGTCCCCTACGAGCGCGAGGATTATGGGCGTCAGTTCAACAACACCCAGACCGAGGCGTATCTGAAGTTGAATCCCAACGGCAAGGTGCCGACGCTGGTGGACGGCAGCGTCGCAGTGTGGGAGTCGAATACCATCCTGCGCTATCTCTGCTCGAAATCTCCCGCCGGCAACAAGCTCCATCCCGCGGATCCCGCGGCACGCAGCCAGGTCGAGCGCTGGATGGACTGGCAGCTCGCCTCGTTCAACGGCCCCTACCTCGGCGTCTTCCGGGAGGCGAAGAAGAAGGAAGAAGAGCGCGCGCCGAGCTTCGGTGCCGACGCGAAGGAACTCGCGGCGCAGCTCGAGATTCTCGAGAAGGGCACGGCGGGACGGCCGTGGCTGGCCGGTGAGAGCTTCTCCATCGCCGATATCTGCCTGGGGCCCATCATCGACCGCACCCTGGCCTTCCCGGTCACGCTGCCGGCGATTCCCGGCGTGAGAGCCTGGCGCGAGAAGCTCGTGGCCCGGGACGCCTACCGGCGATCGAAAGGCTGAGCCTGCGTATGGTCGCAGGCTCCGCCATCGAGAGCGTGGCCGTCGTCGGCCTCGGCACCATGGGGCCCGGCATCGCCGCAACGCTGGCGCGTGCGGGCATGCAGGTCTCCGCGTTCGATGCGGACGCGGCCAAGCGCGCCAAGGCGCCGCAGGCATTCACGGCGGCCGCCACGGTCCTCTCCGCCCTCGCGGTTCCCGACCGCAGCGTCCAAGCCATCGCGGTCCACGATACGCTGGCCTCCTGCGTCGCGGGCGCGGGCCTCGTGATCGAGACGGTGCCCGAGGATCTCGATCTCAAGATTCGGGTGTTTCGCGACATCGAGCCGCATGTGGGCGCGGATTGCATCCTCGCCTCCGACACCTCCGGCATCCCGATCACGCGCATCCAGGCCGGCACGCGGGTGCCGGGCCGCGTCGTCGGCATGCATTGGTCGAACCCGCCGCACATCATTCCCATGATCGAAGTGATCTCGGGCGAGAAGACTGCGCCGGAGGCGGCGAGTGCGCTCACCGAGGTCATCCGCCGCTGCGGCCACCTGCCCATCGCCATTCGCAAGGATGTGCCGGGATTCGTCGAGAATCGAGTCCTCTACGCCGTCATGCGCGAATGTCTCGATCTCGTGGAGCAGGGCGTCATCGAACCGCAGGATCTCGACGCCTGCGTCTCCTGGGGCATCGGCTACAAGCTGGCCGTGGTCGGACCCATGGCGCTGCTCGACATGGCCGGCCTCGACATCTACGCCGCGGTCTCGAGCTACCTCAACAAGGAGCTGTGCAATCGAACGGACACCGCGGGCTACATCACCGAGCGCACCGCACAGGCGAAGCTCGGCATCAAGACCGGCGGCGGCATCTACGACTACACTCCGGAACGGATCGCGGAGCTTCAGAGCGACCGGGCACGGAAGCTCGTGGCGGTGCGCAAGGTGTTGCAGTCATGACGCGTCGGAGACGATGGACGGCACTCGGGGCCTGGTTCGCGGCCTGCTGGGCGTTGGCCTCGTGGGCGGGCGCCTCGGCCGCGGAGCTCAAGGCGCTCGCGATCATGATGCCGGAGGAGCCGACCGACTACGGGTGGAATCAGCAGGGCTTCAATGCGGCCAAAGCCGTGGCCGCCAAATATGGCTTGAAATTCATGCCCGCCACGGGATTGGGCTACGGCGACGTGCACTCGGAGCTGCGCGAGCTGGCCGATGACGGAGCGAGCCTCATCATCGCGCACGGCAGCGGCTACAATACCGCCGCCCCCGAGATCGGCGCCGAGAAGCACGTCCCGGTGGCCATCGTCGATCGTCCCAAGGACTCCAAGCCCGGCGCCGTGGCGGACTACACCTTGTCCGGCCACCAGGGGGCGTACCTCGCCGGGGTGCTGGCGGCGAAGACGACCCAGACCCGGATCGTGGGTATCGTGACCACGGGCGAGCCGCCCTCCTGGAATTCCCAGTCCGCAGGCTTCGCGCAAGGGGTACGCGCAACGGATCCCAAGATCCACATCATCTATGCCATCATCGGACCCGCCGCCTATTCCGACGCCGCCGGGGGCCGCCGCGTGACCGAATCGGTGATCGGCGCGGGCGCCGACGTGATCTTCGGCCAGGGCGACGGCGCGAGCTTCGGCATGCTGCAGGCGGTGGAAACCAAGAAGACCGCCGGCGGCGGCAAGGTCTGGTTCATCGACGTGATCGGCGACAAAACGCCGATCGACAAGGGAAACCTGCTGTCGTCCGTGGTCTGGAACCTCGTGCCGGTGTTTTCGGCGATGATCGAGGATCTCGAGGCCGGCAAGTTCGGCACTCATCCGTACCGCCTTCAGCTGGCGGACGACTCCGTGCACTTGCTGCATTCGAAGCACATCCCCGACAAGACCTGGTCCGAGGTCGAAGCGGTGCGCAAGCAGATCGTCGACGGGTCGCTGAAGGTCGAGCCGATCTTCGATGCCGTCCAGGTTCGCGCGCTGATGAGTACCGTGGCGGCGCCCTCGAAGTAGCCGGCGGTCATGGCCGCGGCATGGACGCCGGGCACCGAGCAAACGCGAATGACCGAAGACGCAGCGCAGAGAGGCCAGTCACCGGACCCGGCAGGATCCGGCCGAGTCGCCGTGGCGGCGTTGCGCCGCGTGACCAAGCGCTTTCCGGGTATCGTGGCGCTCGATGGCGTGTCCCTCGAGTTCCATGCCGGCGAGATCCACGTGTTGCTGGGCGAGAACGGCGCAGGCAAGTCCACGCTGGTGAGCCTGCTGGCCGGCATGCAGCTGCCCGACGAAGGCGAGATCCTCATCGGCGGCATCCCCGCCGCGATCGACTCGCCCCGGCGCAGCATGGATCTCGGCATCGGCACGGTCTTTCAGCGGGTGCTCCTGGTCCCGAGCCTCACCGTCATCGAAAACCTGATGCTGGGAGGCTCCTGGCTCGAGCGTCTGGCGCGTGCCGCCGCCGTGCGCCGCTTCGAGGAGCTCTCGGCCCTGCTCGGCACCCGCATCGATCCGGACGCGCCGGTCTCCGGACTGTCGCTCGGCGAGCAGCAGCAGGTGGAAATCATGCGTGCGCTGTGGCGCGACGAGAAATTGCTGCTCCTCGATGAGCCCACCTCGATGCTCACGCCGCGGGGCGTGGCCGATCTCGGCCGCATGATGCGCCGTCTGAGGGAGAAGGGCGTCGCCCTCATTCTGATCACCCACAAGCTCAACGAGGCCTACGAGTTCGGCGACCGCATCTCGGTGCTGCGCCTGGGCCGGTTCGCCGGGGACATCGGCCCGCAGCGGCTGCAGGCGATGAGCGAGGCCCAGAGGACCGACACGGTGATCGGGCTGATGTTCGGCACTCTCGCCGGCGCCGCTGCGGCATCGGACCCGGGACGCGAGGAGGAGCTGGCGATCCTGCTCGGACGCAAGCTCCGCCGCGCTCCTGCGGTGGATCGCAGCAAGCCCGCGGCGCTCGCGGTGCGCGCGCTGTCGACGACAGCGGATTTCGCCGAGACGCCGCTGCGCGACGTGAGCTTCGATCTCTGGGCGGGCGAAGTGCTGGGAATCGCCGGCGTGGACGGCAACGGCCAGAAACACCTCGCCGAAGTGCTCGCGGGCCAGCGTTCCTCGCGCCAGGGGCGAATCGAGCTCGCGGGTACCGACATCACCGCGGGAGGCGTGCCGGAGCGGCGTGAGCGCGGGGTCCGCTACGTCACCGACGACCGGCTCGGCGAGGGCACCGTGGGCACCTTCTCCGTCGCGACCAACCTTTTGCTGAAGGAGATCGGCGCCTCGCCGTATTGGCGTCGCGGCATCAGCGACTGGGAGTTGATCCATCGAAGCGCCCGCGAGCAGATCCTGCGCAACGACATCCGCACGCCCTCCGAGCTCACGCCCGTGGGCAAGCTCTCCGGCGGCAACGTACAGAAGGTGCTGCTCGCGCGCGAGCTCGATGCCGAGGCCAACGTCGCCATTCTCAACAAGCCGACGTATGGACTCGATCTGCACAACCAGCGCCTCGCTCTCGAGCGGATCCTCGCTGCCGCGGGACGGGGAGTCGCGCTGATCGTGATCTCCACCGATCTCGACGAGCTCCTCGAGATCAGCGACCGCATCGGCGCGATGTTTCAGGGACGCCTCGCCGGCGTGGTCGACAACGACGACGGCGCGGCGGACAAGGTCCGGCGATTGATGGCGGGGGCCGCGGCGTCATGAGCACCGGCGGTCGCGGCGGCGTGGGCAGGGGCGGTCGCGGCGGCGTGGGCACGGGCGGGGCCGCATGAGCACCGAGGGCGAGGCCGGCGCGGGGATCGCGGCGACGTTCCTGCGCGTGTTGATTCCGGTGGTTCTGGCGCTCGTCGTCGGCGGCCTCATTCTCCTGGCGCTGGGCAAGGACCCGATCGGCTACTACGGCTATGTGCTCGAGCGCAGCCTCCTTCGCTGGGGCGGCGCCCAGGAGACCCTGACGCACATGGCGCCGCTCTTGTTGATCGCCGCCGGCCTGATCGTCGCCTTTCGCGCGGGAATCTGGAATCTCGGCGGCGACGGACAATTCCTGCTCGCGGCCGTGGCGAGCGCGGCCTTGGCGCCGGCACTCAGCGGCGTGCTGCCCCGCGGTACGAACCTCATCGTCTGCATGATCGCGGGGAGTGTGGTCGGGGCGCTGTGGTCGCTGGTCCCCGCCCTGCTCAAGGCGCGTTACGGCGTCAACGAGATCATCACCACGCTGATGATGAGCTTTCTCGGCACGAGCCTCGCGAATGTGATGATCAAGCTCGTGCTGCGCGATCCCGACACCACGGTGCCGCAGACCCGGAGCCTCCCGGTGGATGACCGCTTGCCGCGCCTGTTCGGTACGACCATTCACTGCGGGCTGGTTCTCGCCGTCCTCGCCGTCGTCCTGGTTCATTGGATGATGACGCGCACCGCGTTCGGCCTGAGATTGCAGGTGCTCGGCGCCAATCGCGAGGCGGCGGTGCATGCGGGATTCCGGGTGGAGCGGCTGACGATCGCGGCTTTCGCCATGAGCGCCGGCCTCATCGGTCTCGGCGGCGCGGTCGAGGTTCTGGGCGTCTGGGGCACGGTGCGGGCGGACTGGAACCCCGCCTTGGGGCTCCTGGTCGTGCCGCTGGTGTTTCTCGCGCGCTTCAACGGCTATGCCGTCCTGGGCTTCACGCTGTTCTTTTCGGCGCTGATGGTGGGCGGGGAGAGCGCGGCGCGCCGGGTGGGCGTGCCGCAGCACTATGTGCTGGTGCTGGTGGCCCTCTTGCTGCTGTTCCTCGCGCTGGTCGAATATCTGGATCAAACCCGCCGCAAACGCAAGGCCGCCTGATCATGCATGCACTGCTCACGGAGCCGTTTCTGGTCTCGCTGCTGTTCGGCGCGGTGACGGCGGGTCTGCCGCTGCTGCTGGCCGGCCTCGGCGAGCAGATCTCGGAAAAGGCGGGGGTGCTGAATATCGGTCTCGAAGGCATGATGCTGATCGGCGCGTACACCGGGTTCGTCGCCACCTACCGCACGGGGTCGTTCTGGCTCGGCTTTCTCGCCGGCGGCGCCGGAGGGATGGCCGCGGCGCTCATCGTCCTTTTTCTGTGCATCCGCAAGGGACTGAATCAGATCGTCATCGGCATCGCCATCACGGTGGGGGCCCAAGGTCTCACCTCGCTCCTGCATTTCGTCGAGTTCAGCCGTTCGTATCCGCGGCTGTCGGCGGCGCCGGTTCTCGCGCTGCCAGGGCTCAGCCGGATACCGATTCTCGGCAAGGGGCTCTTCAACCATAACGCGTTGGTATACCTCGGGGTGATCCTCGTGGGCGTGCTGTCCTGGCTGTTCCGCTCGACCTACCTCGGTCTGAGTCTCGAGGCCGCGGGAAACAAACCCGCGGCGCTCGACGCCGCGGGCGTCGACGTCGTCCGCACGCGCTCCCTGGCCGTGCTCTGCACCGGCTTTCTCGCCGGGGTCGGCGGCGCCTACATGGCGAACGTGGGCGCGGGTCTTTTCGTGCCCTTCATCACCGGCGGGGCCGGCGTCATCGGCATCGTGCTGGCGATGCTCGCCCGCGGACGGCCGCTCTGGGTGTTGATCGGCGCCGCCCTGTTCGGCGCGAGCCTGGCCATGACCACGGCCCTGCAGGTCGCCGGCATCGATATCCCCACCGACGTGGTGCAGATGCTGCCCTTCGCCGTGGTGATGCTGGTGCTGGTGATCTTCGCCCGGAATAGCATGTTGCCGCCCGCGCTGGGCTTGCCCTATGTGCGCGGCGAACGCTGACGAGACAACTGGGAGACGCCGATGTCGATCACACCCGATCAGGAACCGATTTTCACGCTGACGACCGGTCCCGTGGATGCCTATCCCCGGGTATTGCAGGGGCTGTCGAGGCCCGTCCTGTACGACTACGACCCTGCGTTTCTCGCGTTCTATGAGCGAACAGCGGAGAAATTGCGCACGGCGTTCCGTACACCCCATATGCCGGTGATCCTGCAGGGTGAGCCCGTGCTCGCACTGGAGGCGGGCGCGGCCTCGCTGATCGCCCGCAACGACGTCGTGCTCAATCTCGTGTCGGGAGTCTACGGCGCCGGATTCGGCTTCTGGGCCAAGCGCTACTGCGCCGAGCTCCTCGAGATCCGCGTGCCCTACGACGAGGTCATCGATCCGGAGCGGGTCGCCGCCATGCTGAAGGCGCGGCCGGAGATCCGCGTCGTTGCGGTCTGTCATCACGATACGCCGTCGGGGACGATCAATCCCATCGCGGAGATCGGGCGGATCGTCGCGGCCCACGGCGCCTACCTCCTGGTCGATGCGGTCTCCTCCTTCGGCGGCATGGAGGTCGGTCCCGATACCTGTCAGGCCGATCTCTTCGTCACGGGGCCGAACAAATGCCTGGGCTGCCCGCCGGGGCTGTCGCTCGTCGGCGTGACGCCGCGCGCCTGGGAGAAGATGAGGAGCAATCCGGATGCGCCGCGCGATTCCATGCTGAGCATTCTCGATTGGGAGCATGCCTGGCGCCGGGATCGGCCGTTTCCGTTCACCCCCTCGGTGTCGGAGATCAACGGTCTGGATGCGGCGCTGGACCTATACCTTTCCGAAGGGCCTGAGCAGGTCTGGGCCCGCCACGCGCTCACCGCCGCGGCGTGCCGCGCGGGCGCTCTCGCGATGGGCTTGAAGCTCTGGCCCGCCGACGAACATACCGCATCTCCCACCACCACGGCCGTGCGGATCCCGGGAACTATCGAGGATGCGGCGCTCAGGGCGGCTGCACGCGCACGCTATGGCGTCGTGTTCTCCTCGGGGCGCGGCGAGACGCTCGGAAAGCTGGTCCGCATCGGCCACATGGGGCCGACGGCGAGACCGCTGTACGCCGTGGTGGCCCTGACCGCGCTCGGCGGTGCGGTCCGCGCGCTGGGCCATCCGGTGGACATCCCGGCCGGTCTGGCGGCCGCCCTCGCCGTCATCGACGCGGGCGTCGATTGACGCTCTCCTTGGTACCGGGCAGACTCGGCTCAAACAACGATTAGCGGAACCACTTGCTGGCATGGTTCGGGGCGGGCGGCATAGGGCCGCCCGCCGCACATTCGAGGTACACGTGAACGCGGGATGCTGGAAATCCATTCTCTTGGCCGTCGCCGTTCTCTTGGGAGTGCAGATGGCTCTGGGTCCGCAGGCGCGGGCCGCAGGCGTCGATCACGCGGCGGGCGATCACGCGACCGGCGATCACGCGGCGGGCGTCGATCTGCTCCTGCTGCACGGGCACATCTATACCGGCGCGAAAAAATCGCCCTGGGCCGAAGCCCTGTCCGTGACCGGCCCGCGCATCGATGCGGTCGGAAGCGACGCCGAGCTGGCGGCGCGGCGCGGACCCTCGACGCGCGTGATCGACCTGCGCGGACGCACCGTGATTCCGGGCATCGTGGATGGGCATGCTCACACCTGGCTGGGCGCGATCGCGCTGCATGGGTTCAATTTGTCGACGCCCGAAGCGAGCATCACACCGTCCAAGCCCAAGGAGCTGATCGCGCGGATCCGCGAATATGCCGCCGGCCACCCGGGCGAAAAGCTGATCTTCGGGCGCATGGACTTCAGCCCCACGCCGCCCTTTGCGCCCAGCTACGAGCTCCTCGATCGGGCCGTCGCCGACCGGCCCATCATCGTTCACAACATCTCCGAGCATGCCATGTGGCTCAACTCCAAGGCGCTGGCGCTCGTGGGGATCACGGACGCCCCGCTGCCGGATCCCGTCGAGGAGCGAAACGTGGTTCGAGACGCGAGCGGCCATCCCACCGGGGTGTTGATCGAGGCGGCCATGGAGGCCGTGGAGCGATACGTCAAGAAGACGCTGACCGCGGAAGAGCAGATGTCGATGATCCGGGTGGCCACGCGTGAATTGAACAGCTACGGGGTCACCAGCGTCGTCAATGCGACCGGGGACCTCGCGGAAATCAAGCTGTATGCGGCGCTGCGCGAGCGGGGTGAGCTCACGGTCCGCACCCGCACCGCTTTCGGCGCCGTCTCCACGCCGCACAAGCTGACACCGCAATTCCTCGCCGATCTGGAGGAAGCTCGAACCACCTATCACGACGAGTGGGTGTCGGCGGACCTGGTCAAGTTCTTCGCGGACGGATTCACCGGGCTCCTGGCCCCTCTGGTCTACCGGCCCGAGCAGTTCAAGAGCCTGGTCGTGGAGCTGGATCGCCGCGGCTATCAGCTCATGACGCACGCCACCAGGTTCGATACCGTCCACATGGTGCTCGATGCCTACGAGGAGGCGGAGCGCGTCAATGGACCGCGGGATCGGCGGCTGCGGATAGAGCACAGCTCATCGGTCCGCGACGCCGATTTTCCGCGCTATGCGGCGCTCTCGGTGATCGACGTCACGTCCCCCGTGTTCTGCTGCGGCGAGTCCGGCACCAATGCCGATCCGAAAGAGCCGACCCCGAGCGATCAATGGCAGACGTTCCTCAAGAACGGGGTAGTGCTCGGATTCTCGAGCGACTGGCCCTGCTCGTGGCCGCCGAATCCCTTCGTGAGCATGCAGTCGGCGATCACGCGCGAGATCTGGCATTCCGACGACACGGCCGACATCATCGATCTGCCCATGGATGGAGCCGCGCTCGCGGGCGCGCGTCCGACGGGCAAGTTCTACACGCCCGAACAGCGCGTCAGCGTGCGGCAGGCGGTGGACGCGTATACCCAGGGCTCGGCCTATGCGGAGTTCGCGGAGAGCCGGGTCGGCACCCTCGAGGTCGGGAAGCTCGCGGATCTGGCCGTCCTCTCTCAGGACATCTTCAGCGTGGCGCCCCGGAGCGTGGGGAAGACGCGGGTGGTCCTGACGATGGTCGGCGGGAAGGTCGTCTATGGGGCGGTGCCCTGATCGGTCGCGCCGGGGCGCGTCGCGGGTCTTGCCGCGCGCACCGGCTCGGCGCCTGTGCCCGCCGCGCGTTGCGGGCCGCGTCCTGCCCCGAACCACCAGCTGCCCCGTCGCCTCCGTCCCGAACCAATCGTCCGGGAATGAAACCATGAATGTTATTGTCTTGGCCTTTGCTTAGTGCCAATATTGAACCAACGGGAGAACTTGGTTCGCTAGAATTCGATGACGTGCTGCTTTGAGCACCAAAAAGGGGATGTTTGATGCGCCGGACGTGGAACCAGAGAATATCGTGGCTCATGGGTGGGATTTTGCTCGCGCCCATGATGGGAGTAGCGGCGGATTCCGGGTCGTCGGACCAGCTCGAAAGCATCATCGTCGTCGGACAGAAAGAGAACCAAGGGATCCAGCGGGCGCCGGAGGCGATCACTGCGCTGCCGGCGGATGTTCTGCAGCAGAACCAGGTCAGGAGCGCCGAGGATCTGGATGGCATGGTTCCCAGCCTCGTCATCGGCCAGAGCGACGGCTACAACTTCGACCTCTCCATTCGCGGTATCGGGCTGAACTCGCCCCAGGACGACGGCTCCCCGGGGTCGGTCTCCGTTCATCAGAACGGAATATTCATGCCGAACCCGCTTGCCCTGAGCTTGAGCTTTCTGGACGTCGACCATATCGAGGTGCTGCGCGGGCCGCAGGGCACCGTCTTCGGACAGAACGCGGTCGGCGGCACGCTCAACATCATTACCGTCCAGCCGACCTTCGACGCGGTCAAGGGATACTCCGACGTGGAGTTCGGCTCCTTCGATCTGATGCACCTGCGCACGGCGATCAATCTGCCGCTCTCGAGCACCTTTGCGATCCGTCTTGCCGGCGATTTCATCAAACAGGACGGGTACGTGACGGCGACCGAGGTACCCGGCGACTACCATCTCAACGACACGCACAACTATCACCTGCGCATGACGGCCTTGTTCCAGCCGGTCGAGAATTTCTCGGTCGTCGGGAGCCTCGAATATGCGAAGGTCGTCCAGCATGAGCCGGAAAGCAAGAACATCCTGGACCCGAACACGAACCCCTGGGACGAGACCAGCGATTGGCCGGGTGTCTACGACATCGATCAGACCATCGCCACCGTCATCGCGACCTATGATTTCTCCGCGATGACTTTCAAGTCGCTGTCGAGCGTGCAGTACATGAATCAAGGCGGCTCGAATTCGGAGAGCGGCCTCACCATTCCGCTGGCGACCAACCTCTACGGCGGCGAGAACGACCAGTTCGTGCTGCACCAGAACTACGCGGTGACGCAGGAATTCGACTTGAGCTCGAAGCCCGGCGGACCGCTCGACTGGGTGGTGGGCGTCTTTTATCTCGATAGCCGCACCACCGACGGCTACGATCAGTATCTGCGCAATCCCTCGCAGCCCGGTGCGCCGGACATTCTCAATGACGAGAACGAAGCTCTGGTGGAGCCGGAAATCCAGGCCGGCACGCTCTATTTCGAGACGTCGAACGCATTCAGGCATACCTCGGTATCCGGCTTCGGTCAGGGCATCTACCACATCACCGACGACCTTCGGGCGACTGCCGGATTCCGCTATACGACGGACCACAACACGACGCTCCTCGACAATTATTTCGGCGACCCGAACTTGGGCGGCGGCATCGTGCACCTGCACCAGAGCTCCGACAAGGTGACCTGGAAGACCGGCCTCGATTACCAGGTCACGCCCGACCAATTCGTCTATGGCAGCATCTCCACCGGCTACAAGCCGGGCGGGGGCAACCCGGGCACGGCGCCGGCCGTGGTTCCTCAGAACTATCAGCCCGAGACCATCACCGCTTTCGAAGTGGGCTCGAAGAACTCCTTCCTGGACAAGGCGGTGGTCGCGAATTTCGCAGGCTTCTACTACATCGACAAGAACATGCAGTATCACGCCGAGGATCTGATCAATTTCGACGGCGGCGTCGACAACTTGCCCAAGGTGTATGTCTACGGCTTCGAGGCGGAGTTCAGCGCGCAGCTGCCGTACAGCTTCCGTCTCAACGGAAACTTCACCGCGGAACACGGCAAGATCGCGACCCATGTCTCCACGATCGACAACCTGGCCGGCAACGCGGCCAACAGTCAATTCGCCGCGCAATACGGTGAGACGGCGTTCCTCGACGCGGAATTCGGGATACCGAACCCCGCGCTCCCGAACGGCCTGCAGCTCCTCTCTGCGCTCCGGGCAAAGGGCTATCGCGACGTGTACGGCAATCAGCCGCCGAACCTGCCCAACTACATGGCTTCCCTCGCGCTGTCCCAGGTGTCCCAGCTCGGCAACGGCGCGAGCTTCCTGTCGCGGCTGCAGGGCAACTATCGGGATCATTATGCGGATACCGTGTTCGGCAATTCGTTTTACTACACGACGCCGAGCTACATCTTGATGAATCTCCTGTTCGATTACACCTTCCCGAACAAGAAGCTCGATTTGACCTTCACCGTCACCAACCTGGCCGACCGCGCGGAGGTGAGCTATCGTTTCACCAACCAGTACGGCGGTGAGACGACGCAGACGTGGTTCCCGCCGCGCGAGTACATCGTCGGCGCCAATTTCAAGTTCTAGGAGCGAAGGGCATGGGGCGGATGATCGGGCCGCGCGCATGCGCGACCGCGGCCGTCGTGGCGGCGTGGATGCTCGGTGCGTCCAGCGTCGCCGTCACTGCCCCGGCCGTCGCGGCCGGCGTGACGGCGCTCGCCATCATGCTCCCGGAAGAGCCGACCGACTTCGGCTGGAATCAGCAGGCGTTCGAGGCGGCGAGGACCGTCGCCGCGAAGTACCACTTGAAATTCATGCCGGCGACCGGACTCGGCTACGGCGACGTGCATGCCGAGCTGCGCGAGCTCGCCGAGGATGGCGCGAGCCTCATCATCGCGCACGCCAGCGGCTACAACACCGCGGCGCCCGAGATCGGCATGGAGCAGCACGTGCCGGTCGCCATCGTCGACCGTCCCAAGGACTCGAAGCCCGGCGCCGTCGCTGACTACACCTTGTCGGGACGGGAGGGAGCGTATCTCGCCGGCGTACTGGCGGGGAAAATGACCCGGACCCACGTGGTCGCCATTGTCGTGGCGGCCGAGTCTCCACCCTGGAACAGCCAGTCGGCCGCCTTCGCGCAAGGGGCGCGGGCGACGGTTCCCGGCGTGAAGGTGCTGTATGCGGTGATTGGACCTGCGGCCTATGCGGATGTCGCCGGCGGCCGCCGCGTGACCGAATCGGCGATCGGCGCCGGTGCCGACGTGATCTTCGGCCAGGGCGACCGCGCCAGCTTCGGCATGCTGCAGGCCGTGGACACCCGGCAATCGACCGCGGGCGGGAAGGTGTGGTTCATCGACGAGCTCGGCGACAAGAGCTCGCTCGACAAGGGCCACCTTCTGTCGTCGGTGATCTGGAATCTGGTGCCCGTCTACTCGGCCATGATCGAGGATCTCGAGGCCGGCAAGTTCGGCACGCATCCGTACACCATTCAGCTGAGCGATGACTCGGTGCGGCTGCTGCATACCAAGTACATTCCCGACAACGTCTGGTCCGACATCGAGACCCTGCGCACCCGGATCATCCGCGGCCAGTTGAAGGTCGATCCGGTCTGGGACGCCGCCACGGTGCGGACTATGATGACATCGGTGGCGGCGCCCTCGAAGTGAGGGCGACGATCGGCGCGACCGCCCGCGCCCGAAGCTGCAGGAGTTTCCATTCATGACCGACACGAAGGTGCATCTGCTCGACGGTGGCACGCTGGTGATCGACGGCTTCCACACGTTCTGGAACCGCGGCCCCGGCGGGGAAGTGCGATTTCCCTGCTATAGCGTGCTGATCGAACATGCCGACGGTCGGTATGTCTTCGACACCGGCTACGACTTCGATCATGTGATGCGGGTGCTGCCCTTCGAGAAGCCGATGCAGGACCCCTCGCAAACCATCCCGGGGCAGCTCGCCAAGCTCGGCCTCACGCCCGGGGACATCCACTACGTCATCAACTCGCACTACCATTTCGATCATTGCGGCGGCAACAAGCATTTCCATGCGGCCTGCACGCTATGCCACGCCAAGGAGCTGGAGGCCTCCGGCAACTGTCAGCCGTTCGAGCATCTGGGTTATTCGGATCTGAGCTTCGCGCCCAGCCTCGCCGGCCAGCGCGGCTTGAAGCTGCCGCCCGATCCGGCGCTCGACATGTACACGCCGAAATTCGAGACGCTGACGGGCGATCAGGAGATCGCCAAGGGTCTGTGGCTGTTCGAGACTCCGGGTCACACCGCCGGCCACTACAGCCTGATGGTCGAGCTCAAGAACCGGCGTCCCATGCTGTTCACGGCCGACGCGTGCTACAGCAAGAAGAGCATGGACATGATGTGCATCTCCAGCTTCCATCTGGACCCGACCGCGAGCCTGAACTCCATGAAGCGCCTGAAGGCGCTGGCCGAGACGCACGACGCCGAGCTTTTCTATTCGCACGACCTGGAGAGCTTCAGGACCTACCGGACCGGAGCCGAGTACTATTCCTGACGGGCGGGCCGCCGACCGATCGCCTCGGCGCGGTGGCACCTATCCGTGAAGTGCGTCTGCCCGCGCGATGTGCCTACCCGCGCGGTGCACCTACCCGCGCGGTGCGCCTACCAGCGCACCATCCCCGCATCGACGTTGAGCGCCTGGCCGGTGATCCAGTGCGCCTCCTCCGAGGCGAGGAAGGCGACGGCCGGCACCACGTCCTTCGGCAGGCCGCGGCCCTTGATGGCCTGAAGCATGCCGACGAATTCGAACGCATCCTTGTGCGGCGTGGTTTGCACGCCTTCCGTGTCGATCAACCCCGGGCAAATCGAGTTGGCGGTGATCTGGTAGGGGCCGAGCTCGGTGGCGAGCGCCCGGGTGAAGGTCAGCACGCCGCCCTTGGAGGCCACGTAGTGGGCCATGTTGGGCGTTCCGGCGAAGATCGAGTTGGAGCTGAAGTTCACGATGCGGCCGTAGCCGCTCTTGCGCATCATGTCGGAGCCCGCCCGGCACATGAGATAGAGTCCGTCCAGATTCACGCGCAGCACGCGCCGCCACTCCGCAAAGGTGAGCTCGTCCCATTTCACGAAGGGCACGATGGCGGCCACATTGACCAGCACGTCCAGCTTGCCGAATTTTCCCGCGACCGTCTGGAAGAGCTTCGCGACCGCGGCCTCGTCGCCGATGTCGCAGCCGACGCCGAGCGATGCGCCGCCGACGGTCTTCGCGGTCGATGCCGCACCCTCGCCGTTGATGTCGACGGCCACGATGGTCGCGCCTTCCTCGCCGAGCCGCAGTGCCACCGCCTTGCCCATGCCCTGCGCCGCCCCGCTCACCAGGGCCACCCGGCCTTTGAATCTCTGCATCGGTCCGTTCCTCGAATTCACCGTTATTTCCTGCATGATACACGGCATGCGTGGAATCCTGAATGCGCCCGCGCCGCTTTTCCCCGATGAATCGTCGCTGGCGGTAGCCGGCACTTTGGCCCACAATCGCGTTCCCATGAACGTGCACGCACCGCCGCGCCCGCCGCGCCTGATGGCGGTCGCTCTCACCTTGTTGTCGGCGGGCTGCGCAGTGGGTCCGAACTTCAAGAAGCCGGCTGCACCGGACGTCGGCGATTACACCCGGCATCCGATCACGGCCACGGCCGCCGTTCCGGGCACCGCGGGCGGGGACGCCCAGCGCTTCGCCAAGGGCACCGCCATTTCCCGGGAATGGTGGACGCTGTTCCATTCGGCCCCGCTCGACGAGCTGATCGAACAATCGCTCAAGAACAATCCGGATTTGAAGGCGGCGAGGGCGGCTTTGTCGGTGGCGAGGGAAAATGTCCTGGCGCAACGCGGGGTGTACTATCCCGCCGTTGCGGCGAGCTTCGACGCCTCACGGCAGCGTCAATCCGGCCAGATCGCGCCGGCGCTCAACTCCAATACCTTTCTCTACAATCTTTACACCCCCGAGGTGACCGTTTCGTACGTGCCCGATGTCTTCGGCTTGAATCGCCGGACCGTGGAATCATTGAAAGCGCAGGAGCAGGAGGCGCGCTTCCAGATGATCGCGACTTACACCACGCTCACCGCCAACGTCGTGGTCACCGCGATTCAACAGAGCTCGCTCCAGAGCCAGGTCGATACCACCCGGGAGCTCATCGATTCAAACTCCAAGGCCCTGGAAATCCTCAAGTATCAACTCGCCAAAGGGTACGCCAGCCGTCTCGATGTGGCCGCGCAGGAATCTCAGCTCGCGCAAGTCGCGGCGACGCTTCCGCCGCTCGTCAAACAGCTGGCCCAGCTTCACGATCTTTTGGCGGCGCTGACCGGCCGCTTCCCGGCCCAGGCGCCCGACGAGAAATTCGACCTGTCGAGTTTGACTTTGCCGGGGGAACTGCCGGTGAGCCTGCCTTCCGTTCTGGTGGAGCAGCGCCCCGACATCCTGCAGGCCGAGGCGAATTTGCACGATGCCAGCGCCAAGATCGGAATCTCGATCGCGAATCGGCTGCCGAGTTTCCCGCTGGTCGCGAATGCCGGCAGCTCGGCGGCATTCATGGATCAGCTGTTCACGGAGGGCACCGGATTCTGGGGCATCGGCGTCAATGCAACGGCGCCCGTGTTCCAGGGCGCCCAGCTCCTGCATCAGGAGCGCGCCGCCAAGGCCGCTTACACCCAGGCGGCCGAACAGTATCGAGGTACGGTTCTCGCCGCCTTTCAAAACGTCGCCGATACCTTGACGGCGCTCGAGGAGGATGCGGAAGCGTTGAAATCAGCGAAGGCAGCGGCGGATGCCGCCAAGATCACGCTCGACCTGGCGCAACGTCAATGGCACGACGGCTACGCCGGGTATATGGCGCTCTTGAGCGCCGAGCAGGCGAACGAGCAGAGCCAGATCAATCTGGTGCAGGCCGAGGCCGCCCGCTACGCCGACACGGCAGCCTTATTCCAAGCCTTGGGCGGCGGCTGGTGGAACCGCACGGAGCTGGCCTCGGACCCCCATGAACGGTAGGCAATCGATGGCGCTCGCCGTCGCGGCGCTTGCAACCGCCGCCTGCTTGAGCGGCTGCTCGACGCGAGACGAGCCGCCCGCAGTTCCCCCAACGGCCGGCAATGTGAAGCTGACCGCGGCCCAGCGTCAGCACGTTCGCGTGTATACGGTCGAGTCCTCGCGCTTTCACGAGACCGTCGAGACCACCGGGGTGGTCGATTTCGACAATGATCAGGCCACGAGTGTGTTATCGCCCGTCTCGGGTCCCGTATCGCGCCTGTTGGTGTCCTTGGGTCAGCAGGTCAAGAAGGGGGATCCGTTGGCGGCGGTGGATTCACCGGACTTTGCCACGGCCATCAGCGCATACCAGAAGGCGCTGGCCACCGCCAAGACCGACCGCCGGCTGGCCGATCTCGACCAGGATCTCCTGGAGCACGACGGCGTCGCGCGCAAGGAGGCGGCGCAGGCCGAAACCGACGCGGTCAACGCCG
>DASYAC010000266.1:0-9054 GCA_036501585.1 Steroidobacteraceae bacterium | reverse complement strand
AGGCCCATGTAGCTCACCGTATACCCATGTAGCTCACCGTATGAGCGCGGCGCGGCGGCCCGTCTTCGGCAGGGCCGCCCGCACCGCCCGGGCGATCGCCGTCTCCCGGCCGGCGGCTCGCAGATCGTAGGTGATCTCGAGCTGGGCCCCCTTCCCGCTCGAGCCGCGGTTGCAGATGTTCGAGGGATGGCGTCCGGGATATCTCATACTCGGCCATTCGACGCGGAATCCCGCGGCGGACAACTCCGCCGCGAGGCGTCCCGTCAAGTCCTCGTCCAACCCGCCGACGTGAATGCAGGATTCACCGAGACAGCCGTGGACGCTCAGCACGAGCGTGCTGCGCGAGGCAAGCTCGAGGCAACGCGGATGATCGAATCGGTGGCTCGTGATGTGCAGTGCCCGGTTCTCGCCCCAGGGTTTCAATCCCTCGAAGACGAAAAGGTGGCAATCGTCACCGGCGATCGATGCGGCGATCTGCGAGGTGCCCGCCTCGATCATTCCTCCATGCGGCGCGACCACGAGCACAGAGGAGTCCGTTCTCTCGCGGACCTCGATTCGATAGTCCTTGCCCGCGGTCTCGTGGCGTGCAAGCTCGGCGAAGGAGCCGTACCTGCCTCGGGCAATCGAATCCGTCATTTGTATCAATCCCTCCCCAGGCCCGCTACAACCCCATCGAATCGAGAGTTCGATAGGCCCAAACGGAGGGCGCCAGGAACCAGGGTGTCCCGCGATAGTAAGGGCGCGTGGGAAACGAAAGCCCGTCGAGGGCCGTCCGTCCTCGGACGAGCCCCGCCATCTGCTGCCCGATCTTCATTCCGAAGTAAGGAGCAAGCGGCACGCCTTGCCCGCAATAGCCCATGCAGTAGTGGATGCCTTCTCGCTCTCCCAAATGCGGCAGGGTATCGAACGTGTAGGCGACCCACCCGGCCCAGGCGTGATCGATCTGCACCGATGAGAGCTGCGGGAAGATGCGCGTCAGCATCGACTTCAGCCGCGCGACGCACGCGAGCGGATCCTGCTCGGACAGGGCGGCTCGGCCCCCGAACACGATGCGCTCGTCGTCGGCGGAGGGCCGGTAATAGACGACCACCCGCCGGGAGTCCGAGATGTTGCGCCCGTGGGGAATGAGCGCCCGTACTGTCTCGGCGCCGATGCGTTCGGTGCAGATCTGATAGCTGCCGATGGGAATCACGCGCCGGCGATGCCACGGCGACAGGGCACCGGAGTAACCATTGGTGGCTATGAGCACTTTGCGCGTCTTGACGATTCCTCTGGAGGTCAGCACCTCGAAACCGCGTGCCGTCGTGCGAATGCTTTCGGCGCGGCATCGATCCGATATCACCGCCCCTTGATCGCTGGCGCGCTCGAGGAGCGCCAGCAGCAGTTTCATGGGATCCACCGAGGCGTCGTCGTGGTAGACGCAGCCTCCATGATAGTAATCCGTGGCGATCTCGCTGCGCTGTTCGGCTCTCGGTACCACGGTGATGCGCTGCTCCAGTCCTTTCGGCTGATGCTCGGCCTCCTGCGCCATGCGCTCGAAATGCCGCGCCGTATGCGCGCCGCAGAAGCCTCCGCGTTCCTGCCAGTCGCAATCCGCGCCGCCTTCGGTCGCGAAGGATCGCACGTGGGCGATCGCCTCGAACGCTTCCCGGCAGATGGCGTGGGCGCGCTCCCGGCCATGCAGCGCGCTCAAATACGCGAACGACGGCTTGAGGCTGTACGCCACCTGTCCGCCATTCCTGCCCGAGCATCCCGTGCCGATGTCGCCCGCCTCCAGAACCAAGGTGGAGAGGCCTGCGGCCGCGGTCTCCCGCGCAGCCGACAGACCGGTATAGCCGCCGCCGGCGATGAGGACATCGACTTCGACGGGCAGCGGGATACTCTCGAGCGCCGGTACCTTTCCCTCCTGCCAGAAGGGAGCCGCCGTTATGCCGGAACTGAGCGTCATGACGCGAAGGTGTCAGGTCCCGCAAAAGGTCTGCAACACGCGCTCTTCGGGTCGCGGCGGGCGCTCATAGGCTTCGAATCGGGGCTGATGGTCGTAGGGCTTGGAGAGCACCTCGAGCAACTCGTGGAACGGCGCGAAGTCCTCCCGCTCGATCGCGGCCGAGATCATCGCCTCCACCCGATGGTTGCGAGGAATGACGGCCGGGTTGACCCGGCGCATGGCGGCGCCGCGCCCCGCAGCCGGCGCAGGTTCCCGCGCGAGCCGTGCTCGCCACTCCCGAGCCCAGGCGTCGAGCTCTTCCGGCCGCTGGAAGGAGGATCGGAGCGAGGCGTCCGCGGCCGTTCCCGGGCCGCCCGGCGCTTCCGCCGCCTCGCAAAGCCTGCGGAACGTCAGCGTGAAATCGCACTCATTGCCATGCAGGAGCTCGAGCCAGGCCCGGATCAACGCCGTGTCGCCAGGCTCTTCAACCTGCAATCCAAGTTTTGCGCGCAGGCCGCAAAGCCAGCGCTCCTCGAAGTCTTTGGAGAAACCTTCGACGATCGGGCCGGCCGCCTCCACCGCGCGCCCGGGATCCGCGTCGATGAGCGGAAGCAGCGTCTCGGCGAATCGCGCAAGATTCCATTGCGCCGCGTGCGGCTGATTCGAGTACGCATAGCGGCCCATCGAATCGATGGAGCTGAATACGGTCCCCGGGTCGTAGGCATCCATGAAGGCGCAGGGACCGTAATCGATGGTCTCGCCCGACACCGAGGTGTTATCGGTGTTCATCACTCCGTGGATGAATCCCACGTGCATCCAACTCGCGACCAGCGCGGCCTGGCGGCGGCAGACGGCGCCCAGCAGCTCGAGGTAGGGGCGGTCCGCAGACTTCAATTCCGGATAATGGCGCTCGATGACGTAGTCCGCCAGCCGTCCGACCGCGCTCCGGTCGCCTCGTGCAGCGAAATATTCGAACGTCCCCACGCGAACATGGCTCCTGGCCACACGCGTCACCACGGCGCCGGGCAGCCGGCCGTCGCGCACCACGGACTCGCCGGTCGTCACGGCCGCAAGCGCCCGGGTGCCCTCGATCCCGAGCGCGTGCATGGATTCGCTCACCAGATACTCGCGCAGCACCGGTCCGAGCGCGGCGCGGCCGTCTCCGCCCCGCGAATAGGGGGTCCGTCCCGATCCTTTCAGCTGAATGTCGCGGCGGAGCCCGGCCCGGTCGATCACTTCGCCGAGCAAAATGGCCCGGCCGTCCCCGAGGCGCGGAACGAACTGGCCGAACTGATGGCCGGCGTAGGCCGTGGCGACGGGATCCGCCCCCTCCGGCACGGAGTTTCCCGAGAATATCCGGGCCAGAGAGGCATCATCCAGCGACCCCGGCTCCAGGCCGAGTTCCGACGCCAATGCCCGATTGAATACGATCAGTCGGGGATCGGCGACCGGAATCGGATCCAAACGCGCGCAGAAATCGCCCGCAAGCGCCGCATAGCTATTGGAGAATGCCCAACCCGGGATCTGCGATCGCGGAGGCCGGATTGTCTCGGGCGGGCACGGCTTTGGGAGCATGCCGGCATGTTACCAGCGATGCCGGCAGAAATTCGTCCCCCTCCGCTAACAGCGTCGGCACCTGCCGAGCCTGAGCGAGCCGCGCGTAGAGCTTCAGATAGTTCTGCGCCATCCGATGCGCCGTGAATCGGCGGTCAAACTCGGCACGGATGCGGTCGCGGTCGAGCGAGCCGATCCGCCCCACGGCGTCGATCGCCTCCTGCTCGCTGTGCACGATGAATCCCGTCACGCCGTTATCCTGTACCTCGGGCACCGAGCCGTTCTCCATCGCGATGACCGGAGTTCCGCAGGCCATCGCCTCGATCATGACCAGCCCGAACGGCTCGCGCCACGCAATGGGAAACAGGAGTCCGGCTGCATTGCCCAGAAACTCCTGCTTCTGATCCTCGCGAATCTCGCCGATGAACTCGACCTGGCCGAGCGAGAGCAGCGGCTCGACGGTGGTCTTGAAATATTCCCGGTCGACTCGATCCACCTTGGCCGCAATTTTCAAGGGGATGCCCGCCTTGGCTGCGATTCGTATGGCCGCGTCCGGCGCCTTCTCCGGTGAGATGCGCCCCAGAAACGCGAGATATCCTCCCCGGCCCGAGCCCTTCGCCAGCAAATTCTGCGGCAAACCATGCAGAACGGTCGCGACGTAATTGGCTTCGGGCAGCGGCACGCGCTGCGAATCGGAGATGGAGACCACCGGAATATCCCCGTACAGGCTGTAGAGGGCGGGCAGCTCCGGCAAATCCAGCCGGCCGTGCAAGGTGGTGATCGACGCGGTCCCCAGACGCCGCAACAAGGGATAGCCGAAGTAATCGAGATGGCAATGAATGACGTCGAACTCGTGCGCGCGGCGCGCCACGGTCTCCAATTGCATGAACATCGGCACGAAGTGGTCCGTCACGTTCGGATCGAGGCGCAAGGACCTCGGCCAGATCGGAGCCAGGGTGGCCTTGGTCACGCTGTCTCCCGACGCGAACAACGTCACTTCGTGTCCGAGCTCCACCAGAGCGTCCGTGAGATACGCGACGACACGTTCGGTGCCGCCGTAGAGTTTCGGAGGCACGGCCTCGGTGAGCGGTGCAACTTGCGCAATTTTCATGTGGTCCCCACCTCATGTGAATGATCGATGATGAACCGCTATCCTATCTCCTGCAAACCGGATTGTCGGCTTTCAATATGGAACCGAACGCTGTCAGAGAAACTCTTATGTGGCAAGATGCTTGCACGACGGCTCGATCGCGTCTCGCCGCGCGGTGGGTGAAAAAGTTACAAGCCGACCCCCTCTCATGTCTGTAATCAGGGACACGCGCGTGAATACATCATCCCTGCCGGATCCATCGCCCGACAGCCAGTCGGTCGACGAAGCGCCCGCTCCGCAGTTCGCCATAGCGGTGAGCGCGACGCTGCAGCAGCGGCGCACGCGCACGCTGAAGCACGGAGACACTTTCGCGGTATTCGATCACCGCGGCGATATCGGCGGCGAGCCGGGCAACCCCGAGGGTATTTACCACCGCGACACGCGCATGCTTTCCCAGCTGCAGCTCCTTCTCGAGGAGGCGCGGCCGCTTCTCTTGAGCTCGGTGACTCAGGACGACAACGCCGTGTTCACGGCCGATCTCAGCAATCCCGACCTTCTGCAAAACGGCAAGATCGCGCTGCGCCGGGAGAATATTCATCTCCACCGCATGAAGTTCATCTGGAACGGCGCATGCTATGAAAGGCTCGTGGTGCGCAACTTCGGGGACCGGCCCTTGACGTTGCGATTGACCTATCGATTCGCATCGGATTTTGCGGATCTGTTCGAGGTGCGCGGCGAGCATCGCACGGCGCGCGGCGAGACCCGCGCCGCGCTGGAGAGCGATCACAGCGTGAAGCTCTGCTATCTGGGTCTCGACAAGATCGAGCGGATCACCCGGATCTCGTTCTCTCCCGCGCCGAAGACGTTGACCACCGCGAGAGCGGCATTCGACGTGTCCTTGAAGCCGCGCGCCTCGCGACGGTTCTTCGTACGCTGTGGCCTCGAGGACGCAGCCGGCCACGATTGGAACGGAAGACTCTTCTACCGGCATATGCGCGCCGCCCGGCACGCACTTCACGAATCGAGCAAACGCGCGGCGAGCATCGAGAGTTCGAATTCGGTCTACAACGAGATTGCGCGCCGTTCCGTTTCCGACCTTTACATGCTGGTCACCGACACTCCCGAAGGGCCCTACCCGTACGCCGGCATTCCGTGGTTCAGCACGCCCTTCGGGCGCGACGGGCTCGTCACCGCGCTCATGACCCTGTGGCTCGATCCTGAGATCGCGAAAGGCGTGCTCGGATTCCTGGCGGCCACGCAGGCGACCGCCCTGGAGCCGGAGCGGGATGCGGAGCCCGGAAAGATCCTGCACGAGATGCGGCATGGAGAGATGGCGAATCTGCGCGAGGTGCCGTTCGGCCGCTATTACGGAAGCATCGATGCGACTCCGCTGTTCGTGCTGCTCCTCGGCGAGTATTTCCGGCGCACCGGCGATCTGGCGACGGTGCGATCGCTGTGGCCGAATGCCGAGGCGGCGCTCGCTTGGATCGATCGCTATGGGGATCGCGACGGCGACGGCTTCGTCGAATATTACCGCCAGACGAAGGATGGGCTGGCCAATCAAGGGTGGAAGGACTCCTTCGATGCGATCTTTCACCACGACGGCCGGCTGGCCGAGGGGCCGATCGCGCTCTGCGAGGTCCAGGGCTATGTGTACGGCGCAAAACGGCATGCCGCCGTGCTCGCCGAAGCGCTTGGATTCACCGGGCGCGCCGCCGAGCTCGCCGCCCAGGCGGAGGCTCTCCGCCAACGATTCGAAGCGCGGTTCTGGTGCGAGGAGATGTCGACATATGCCCTGGCATTGGACGGCGCGAAGCAGCCGTGCCGGGTGATCGCCTCGAACGCCGGGCAGGTGCTGTTCACCGGCATCGCCTCCGCCGAGCATGCGCAGCGCGTCGCGCGCACGCTCGTCTCGCCGGCTTCCTTCAGCGGATGGGGCATCCGCACCGTTGCCTCATCGGAGGCGCGCTACAACCCGATGTCCTATCACAACGGCTCGGTCTGGCCTCACGACAACGGGTTGATCGCCATGGGCCTCGCGCGCTACGGCCTGCAAGGGGCCGCTGCGCAGGTGTTCGGTGCGCTCTTCGACGCGGCCTCGTACATGGATTTGCGCCGGCTGCCCGAACTGTACTGCGGTTTCGCCCGTCTCGAGCGCAACGCCCCCACTCAGTACCCGGTCGCCTGCTCCCCGCAGGCCTGGGCGAGCGCGACCCCGTTCTGCTTGCTGCAGGCATCGCTCGGCCTCGAGCTTCTCGAGCGCACCGGCGAAGTGAAGTTCTATCGGCCGATGCTCCCGAGTTTCCTGGATCACGTGCATTTGCGGAATCTCCAGCTGAGCGGCGGCTCGGTCGACGTGCTGCTCCATCGGCAGGACAAGAACATTGCGGTGACGGTGACGCGCCGCGAGGGCGACATCGTGGTGGTGGCGCGCTATTAGCGGAACCGGCCGGGAGCCGGCAAGCGGCCCGCGGCTCGGGCGTTGCCCGCCGGCTCGGGCGCTGCCGGCGACTCGCGCACTACCGGCTGGCATCCTCTTCGTCCGCGGCGGGCCGGGTCTCGGGCATCGCGAACGCCGCGAGAAGCACCGCCGCGAGCCCCGCGGCGGCGAGCACGTAGAATGCGTAACGCATGCCGAAGTGGTCCGAGATCCATCCCGCCGCCGAGGTGCTCACCGTGCTTCCGATGCCGATGGCGAAGCCGACCGCTCCGAGTGCGAGGTTGAAGCGCCCCGAACGCGCCGCCACGTCGCTCACGATCAGCGGCACCAGGATGCCGAACCCGGCGGCCGCGAAGCCGTCGAGCACCTGCACCGCGATCACGAGCGTCGAATTGGCGGTGGTCGAGAATATGAGCGCGCGCAACGGCAACATGGCGAAGCCGATGATGAGCACGAGGCGGCGGCCGAAGCGGTCGGCGAAGCGCCCTACCGCGGGCGAGGCGAGCGCGACGACGATCTGAGGCAGTACGATGCACGCGCCGATCAGGAGGCTCGGATTGCTGCCTCTCGCGGTCAGAGTGCCGCTGATGAGCATGAGGAGCGGCGCATTGCCGAACGTGAACAGCATTGCGCATCCGCAGAAGATCAACAACCGCCGGTCCGCCAGAATTCGAAGGCTCCTCGCACCGGCCGCCGTCTCGCGCGGCTTTGCGATCGTGGTATCGCGGGCCCCTGCGGAGCGCCGCAGCGGCAATAAAGCGAACAGCGCCGGCAACGTAAGCACGGCGGTCAGATAGAACACCGCCCGCTCCGAAACGTACTGCCCGCATGCGCCCATCAACGCAGCACCCAAGCCGTTGCCCACCGCCGAATACCGCGCGTTTCGGCCGAGGCGCAGCGCCATTCCGAGCCGGCCGGCGAGCATGAGACTCAAGGCTGCGATGGCCGGACCGAGGGTACAGCTCGAGACGCCGTGAAGGATCTCCGCCAGGTAGACGAAGAGCCGGATCGGGTGGATGGCGAACATCAGCGCGCTCGCGGTGAACACCAGCACGCTGAACGCGGCGATACGCGTCTTGTTCTTTATCGCATCGACCAGCGCGCCGGCGGGCACCTGGCTGACCATGGAACTGATGGTGCCGATCGAGAGCGCCAGACCGATCGAGGTCTGAGTCCAGCTCTGTCCGCTGAGATACACGGCGATGAACGGACCGAAGCCGGTTTGAATATTGGCGACGAACAGATTGAACCAGTCGAGGCCCCGCCCGGCCGATGCGTTCGAAGGAGTCGTCCCCGACGGCTCTTTGCCCGGTGGGGGCAGGGTCGGCGGCGGCCCAGCCTTTGCGGGCGCCGGTCCCGCCGCGGGCGACTGGCGTTCACTTCTTGGAGTCGGCGCCTGCGGCATCGGGTGCCGCCGCCGGCGGCATGAGAACGCGGGGACTGGCGGAGTCCTTGTATTCCGGCGCCGACTGCAGTTTTTCCCGCGTGACGGTGAGTATGAGCGGCTTGCCCTTATCTCCGGGCGTGAAGTGCAGCAGCGGCCAATCCACCGCAATGCGGCGGATACCCACCCCCAGGAAGCCGCCGAAGTCGACGATGGCGACCCGCACCCGGCCCTCCGGGTCCGCCAGGAGATCGACCACTCGCCCGAGATCCTCCCCCTTGGGGCTGTACACGTTCTTGCCGAGAATCGAGGTGAGCGGACCGTCGATGCGGCCCACCTCGGCATTGACGATGGCCGCAGCCGGCGGCGGAACGGGGCCGACCGATTGCGGTTCGGACTCCTTCACCGGCTCCTTCCGCCTCCGTTTGTGCTTGGTGCGAGGCTTCGTCGGGGGCTGACTGCACTGGCAGGGCGGCGGCGTCGAGTCGGCCGTCGCCGGGGGATTCACCTCGACGGGCGGCGCAACCGGAGGTGGCGATGCAACCGGAGGTGGCGGCGCAACCGGAGGTGGCGGGGCAGCCGGAGCCGGCGGCGCAATGGCAGCCGGCGGGGCAGCGGCCGGCGACCCGGTTTCCGCCGGTGCTTGCGGTGCGGCGGTC
>DASYAC010000265.1:0-16436 GCA_036501585.1 Steroidobacteraceae bacterium | reverse complement strand
GCGCCGGGATTGGCGGCGAGCAAATGCTCCACGAACCGGCGGTGCGCATCGGCGAGATCGTACGGCGGCTGGCGAAACGCGAATGAGCCGCGCCAGGCACCGAGCACATGGCCGCCCTCGGCCGCGGGCTTCAGGGGTTGCTCGCTGTATTTTTCCATTTGCCGCTGCTGCTCCTCGACGGTGAACAGCGGCATACCCACCGCAATCAGACGCCGGGCTTGGTGAGGCGCCTGATGCCCGATTTCGACGGCTTCGATCGATCCTACATGTACCCCCAGCGCATCGAACGGTCCCTCGATGCCCGCCGCCCTCAGCGCATCCACCGTGCACTGCGCATATTGTTCGAGCGACAGCGCCCACGGCGGAGCATCGGAAAAGCCGTACCCGAGGCGGTCGGGCGCGTAGGTGGGGCGGGTGAGCCGCTCCTGCAAGGCTTCCCACATCTCGCCCGAGCGCGGGGAAGGATGCAGCAGCACGAGGGGCACGCCCTTGCCCTCTGTGCTGCGTACGTGCAGTTGTCCGAATCGGGTGGGAAACAATCGCCGCGTGAGTGCCAAGGGAGCCTCGAAGGGTGGCCGGTAGGATGATCGATCAAGCGTGCGCGGCAAGGAACCGCTCGACCAGCGGGGCAATCACCCCCGGCTGTTCGATGTGCAGCATGTGGCCCGCCCCGGCGATGTGAACGATCTCGATGTCGCGCACGATCGCGTGCCACGCCGCATCGGTGCCGTCCGCGCCGAGTTGCGCCAGAAATCCGGATTCCTCGCCCAGCAACATCAGCATCGGCGCACGGATACCGCGCCAGACGGCCTCCGCATCCTCGCGTTTGTAGAGAATCGGGTTGATCCAGCGGTGCCGCGCATCGCCCAGCAAATGAACACGCCCATCGTTCCCGAGTTTACCCCAAGCGGCGGCGATGAATCGCGAACGCGCCTCGCCGAACCGCGGATAGCGGGTCTGGATGATGGAGGCAAGCTGCTCGAAGGAATCGTAAGACCTCAAGGGCGGGACGCTCTTGATCTGGTCCAGCCACTCGACGAGCCGGCCCGGCGCCCGCTCGGGCGAGGTGCGTGGCAGACCGAAGCCCTCGAGATTGACGACGGAGCGCACACGATCCGGCTTGAGCCCCGCGTACAGACTCGCCACGTTGCCGCCCATGCTGTGGCCGATGAGACGGGCCGCCCGGCCCGGGCTCACGAGATCGAGCAGCTGGTCGAGGTCCGCCAGATAGTCGGGGAACCAATACCCGTCCCGCGCCCAGCCGCTCCTTCCGAATCCGCGCCAATCGAGCGCCGCCAGGGGCCAATCGCGCTCCAACGCATCCACCAGAAACTGGAACGTGTCCCCGGTGTCCTGAAAACCGTGCAGCAGGATCACGGGAGCTTCGCCGGCGGCGGGCTCCGGTCCCCAGCGCCTCAAATGAGTGTCGAGTCCGCGGACACGAATCGTCTCATGCCGCGCCGGGCGCAGCATTCGGTAGGGGGCCTCGGTCGTCAATCAGGGACGCAGGCTGTTGCCGATGAGCGCGCCCACGAGACCCCCGACCAACCCGCCGACGGCGGCGGCGGCGACGATCTGCGCCTGCGGCGGCTTGTCGTTGTTGTCCGGCGTCACGCCTCCCTTGGACCCGGTGCCTTTCGGCGCGCCGGTTCCCGCGCCGGAACCCGAGCCGCTGCCGGAACCGGAGCCGCTGCCGCCCGAGCCGGGATCTTTCGGATTACCTGGGTCATTTTCATTTGGCATGTTCAACTCCTTGAAGTGTTCGGCCGAGGATATCTCATACACGGTCGCGACCCCGGGTCGCAAGCTCGCGCTCGGTTTGCCGCCGGCCCGGACGTGGGAGCATGCTTTCAGGCATGAAAGGAGAGCGTATCGGACCCTACCGGGTGCTCGGCACCTTGGGTGTCGGCGGCATGGGCGAGGTATTTCTCGCCGAGCGCGCGGATGCCGAGTTCGAACAGCAGGTTGCCATCAAGGTGGTGCAGGGCGGCCCCTTCGGCCGGGCCGTGCAGTCGCGCCTCAAGATCGAGCGGCAGATTCTCGCCCAGCTCGATCATCCCAACATCGCGCATCTTCTCGACGGCGGCACTCTGCCGGACGGGACAGCCTATCTGGTCATGGAATACGTCGACGGCACGCCGATCGACACGTTCTGCGATACCCGCCGGCTCGACGTACCCGCGCGGCTCGAGCTGTTCGTCACGGTCTGCGGCGCCGTGCACTACGCTCATCAAAACCTGGTCGTGCATCGGGACCTCAAGCCCTCGAATATCCTGGTGACTGCCGCCGGCGTGCCGAAGCTTCTGGACTTCGGCATCGCGAAGCTCCTGGACGAGAGGCAGCTCGGGCAACATACGCTCGCGGTCACCCGTGCCGATCTTCGGATCATGACCCCCGACCACGCGAGCCCGGAGCAGGTGCGTGGACAGCCCATCACCACGGCAAGCGATGTCTATGTGCTCGGAGTGCTGCTCTACCGGCTGCTCGCCGGCGTGGGCCCGTTCGTCATCGAATCCGTGCGGCTCGCGGACATCGAGCGCGCCATTTGCGAGACGGCTCCCCCGCTTCCGAGCCAGGCGGTTCCGGACGGCGACTCCGGACACGCCCACGCCATCTCGGAGGCTCGGACTACCAACGTCCGAAGACTCCGGCGCACGCTCGAAGGCGATCTGGACAACATCGTCTGCATGGCCATGCGCAAGGAGCCCGAGCGCCGCTACGGCTCGGCGGAACAGCTCGCGGGCGACATTCGGCGCCACTTGCAGGGCAAGCCCGTGATCGCCCGCAAAGATACGCTGTCGTATCGGAGCACCAAGTTCGTCAAGCGCCACTGGCTGCCGGTCGCCGCCGGCAGCGTCGTATTCTTCTTGATCCTGGCATTCACGGTCACGACCTACGTCCAATCGCTGCGCATCGCCGCCGAGCGCGACCGCGTCGCGGAGCAGCGCGAGGCCGCCGAGCACGAGCGGGCACGGGCGGAAGAAGTGTCGAAGTTTCTGGTCGATCTGTTCAAGCTGTCCGATCCGGAGGTGAACCGCGGCAATCGGGTGACCGCACGGGAACTTCTGGATTCCAGCGCCAAGCGGCTGCGCGAGGCCTTCAAGGACCAGCCGGCGACCAAGGCCGCGCTGCTCGAGACGGTCGGCGCCGTGTACGACAGCCTGGGCCAGTACCAGGATGCCGTTCCGCTATTGCGGCAATCGTTGGCGCTGCAGCAGCAATCGGGGGACAAGTCGCGTGTCGATACGCTCCTGGAATTGGGCCGCGTACTCTTCGAAGGCGGTAATCTGCAAGACGCCGAAGCGCCTCTGCAGGAGGCATTGCGCCTGTCGCAGCGGGAATTCGGCGCGGCCGATCTGGAGTCCGGCCGTGCCTTGTGGGTGCTCGGGCAGCTGCGGCATCTGCAGGGAGAGGCCGCCGGAGCCGTCGACCTCTACAAGCGAGCACTCGATATTCTGGAGACCGCGCAGGCGCCCGCCACCGAGGTTGCCCGATTGCTCGACGATCTCGCACAGGACTACGAGCGCCAGCAGCAATGGCTTCTCGCGAAACAAACCTATGAAAGAGCGTTGGCGATCGACAGGGACATCCTCGGCAACGATCATCCGCGGGTAGCCTCGCATCTGCACAACCTCGCGATCGTGGCGCAGAACATGGGGGATCTGAAGCGCGCCGAAACCCTATACCGGGAGGCGATCGCCGGAGAGGAACGCGCCTTCGGCGACCAGCACCCGGAAACCGCGGCAGCACAAGGAAACTATGCCCTCCTCCTGGATCGGGAGGGACGGCTGGCCGAGGCGGAGCCGTTGTTGCGCGAGGCGCTGGATGTGGCGCTGAAGGTTTGGGGTGCCGACAATTTCAACGTCGGCTACGCGCGCGTGAGTCTCGCCATGGTGCTGCACGATGAGGGACAGTGGGGCGAGGCCGAGAGTCAATTCCGCCAGGCGCTCGCGATCTACGACAAATCGTTGCCGGCGAACCACCCGTATCGGGCGGCCGCATTGATGCACCTGGCGCGGCTGCTCGTGGACCGCGGCAGGGCCCAGGAGGCGCTTCCGTTGAGCGAGCAGTCGCTCGCGATCTGGAGCGCCGATTTCCCCGCATCGCACCCGCCCGCCGCGCAGGCCCATGCCATTCACGGCTACGCCTTGTCGCGCCTGGGCCGCCGCCAGGAGGCCGCCGCCGAACTGGCGGCGGCGGTGCCGATCCTCAAGGCTGCCCGGGGGCCCGACGATCCGACCGTGCGGCGCGCGCAAGATTGGTGGGCGAGCGTCCGAGATCCGGCACCGCCCCCGACCGCGAGCGCCGCGAGCGCCCGGCTCGGCCGAGCCGGCCGCGCGGTAGCTCAGGGGCTCAAGAAAATCTTGTAGGCCGGATTCTCGGTCTCTTCCGAATACGCGTACTGCAGCTCGTTCAAATGCAGCAGGAAATCCGTGAGCGTCTCCGGCGGCACCTGGATTCCCGCGAGCACGCGTCCGTAATCCGACCCGTGATTGCGGTAGTGAAACAGGCTGATGTTCCACTTGGGTCCGATGGCCTGCAGGAATTTCAGCAGCGCTCCCGGCCGTTCGGGAAATTCGAACCGATAGAGCCGCTCGTCCATAAGGTCCCGCGCGTGGCCGCCCACCATGTAGCGCACGTGTAATTTCGCGGTCTCGTTCTCGGTCATGTCATGCACCGCGAACCCCGCCTCGCTCAGCATCTTGATGACCGTGACGCGCTCCGTTTTGCCCTGGCTGAGCGCCAGGCCGACGAACAGCTGGGCCGTCTTCGATTCGCGATAGCGGTAATCGAATTCGGTGACGCTGCGCTTGTCGAGCAGCTCGCAGAATCGCAGGAAGGATCCGGGAACTTCCGGTATTTCCACCGCGAGCAGGGCCTCGCGCTGAGCGCCCAGATCCGCGCGCTCGGCCACGTAGCGCAGCCGGTCGAAGTTCATGTTCGCTCCGCCGTTGATCGCCACCAGCGTGCGCCCGGTGCACCCCTCGCGCGCCGCGTATTTCTTGATGCCCGCCACCGCGAGTGCGCCCGCAGGCTCCGCGATCGAGCGGGTGTCCTGAAAGATATCCTGAATGGCCGCGCAGATCTGATCCGTGGTCACCAGTAGAATCTCATCGACGTATTGCCGCGCGAGCTTGAATGGCTCTTCGCCCACCCGCCGCACCGCGACGCCGTCCGCGAAGATGCCGACGCGCTCGAGCGTGATACGCTTTCCGGCACGCAGGGATTCGTACATGCCGGCCGCATCTTCCGGCTCGACCCCGATGATCTTGATGCGCGGGTACAGCGACTTGGCATACGCCGCGATGCCGGCAATCAGGCCGCCGCCGCCGACCGGAACGAAAATGGCGTGGATGTCGTCGCCGTGCCACTGGCGCAGAATCTCCATGGCGATCGTACCCTGCCCCGCGATCACGTCGGGATCGTCGAAGGGATGCACGAACACCAACCCCCGCTCGCGGGCGAGCTCCGTCGCCCGCACACTGGCATCATCGTAATCGTCGCCATGCAGGACGATCTCGGCGCCGAGGTCGGCGACCGCCTGAACCTTGATGTCGGGAGTCGTGAGCGGCATGACGATGACCGCCCGGATGCCGCGCGTGCGCGCGCCGAGCGCGACGCCCTGGGCGTGATTGCCTGCCGAGGCACAGATCACGCCGCGCTGCGCCGCCGTTTCCGAGAGCTGTGCGATCTTGTTGTAGGCGCCGCGAATTTTGAACGAAAACACCGGCTGGAGGTCTTCACGCTTGAAGAGCACCCGGTTGTCGAGGCGCCGCGACAGGCGCGGCGCCTCCTCCAGCGAGGTCTCGATGGCGACGTCGTACACCTTGGCCTTGAGTATTTTTTCTACGTA
Source organism: Steroidobacteraceae bacterium (assembly GCA_036501585.1). Taxonomy (GTDB): domain Bacteria; phylum Pseudomonadota; class Gammaproteobacteria; order Steroidobacterales; family Steroidobacteraceae; genus Bog-1198. The sequence goes on along the minus strand of DASYAC010000265.1, from coordinate 10,582 downwards.
GCTTTCTTGCATGTGCCGCTTCTGTAAGGAGGCGGCTACATTAGCTCAAGCGCGATCGCGGGGGTATTCCGTGCGAAACGGCGCCAAACTGTGAGACGTTCCACACTGGCGCACGATCTCGTGCTCAAGACCGGAGGTTAATTGGGTAACATGGGGTCATGCGCACGCTGAAATCGCGCCTCTTTGCCTCCTGCTGGCTGATTGCCGCCCTGGCGGCGTCGCCTGCGGTTCATTCCTCGGCGGGCGGCTCCGTCTCGACCGACAACGTCAAGGCGCGATTGATCAGCGAAACGGACGGCATCGCACCCGGCCAATCGATCTGGGTGGCGCTCGAGCTCGACATCCGCGACGGGTGGCACACCTATTGGCGCAACCCGGGCGATTCCGGCCAGGCGACGCAGCTCTCCTGGAGGCTGCCGGCAGGCCTCACCGCCGGAAGCATCGTCTGGCCCGCGCCGCACCGTTTTGAGATCGCCCCGCTGGTCAACTACGGGTACGCCAAGCACGCCATGCACCTGGTCAAGGTCACGGCGAGCCCGGATCTCAAGGCCGGCGCGACGGCCGATCTCGCCGCCAAGGCGAGCTGGTTGGTGTGCGCGGATGTCTGCATCCCGGAAAGCGCCGACCTGCACCTTCGCTTGCCGGTACAGGCAGGCGGCGGGGCCGTGGACCCGGCGGTCGCGCCCCTGTTCGCGGCCGCGCGCGCCGATCTGCCGAACGCCGCCCCGGCGGGGAGCGAGGCCAGGATCGAGGAAGGCCGGCTCGTGCTCACGCTCGGCCGGGACTGGGGTACGACGCTCTCCCAGGTGAAATCGCTGGCGTTCTATCCCTACGATGACGGGGTCATCGAGTACGTCGCCCCGCAGACGCTTGCGCGCAAGGACGGCTCGCTCGAGCTTTCCATGAAGCTCGGCTACCAGCCTCCGAAATCCGGGCCCATCCGCGGTGTGCTGGTCGCGACCGAGCAAAGCGGAACCGACAGCATCAGCGTACCCATCGAAATCTCCGCGGGCCTCGCTCCGGGCTCCGCCGGGGTCTCCGGCGCCGCGGCTCCGCGATTCGTGCCCATGCACGCCGTCGCGGCCGCGGCTCCGCCGCACGGGAAGGCGACCCCACTACCCGAGCTCATGCTGCTCGCGGTGCTCGGCGGGCTGATCTTGAACTTGATGCCCTGCGTATTCCCGGTCCTCTCCATCAAGGCCATCGGCCTGGTCGAACAGGCGAAGAAGCATCCCGCGGCCGTGCGCGCCAAGGGTTTCGTTTTCACGGCCGGCGTCATCGGCTCCATGCTGGCGCTCGCCGCCGTGCTCTTGGCGCTTCGAGCCGGCGGCGAGGAGATCGGCTGGGGCTTTCAGCTGCAGTCACCGTTGTTCGTGACGCTGCTCATGTATCTGCTGCTCGCCGTCGGCTTGAATCTGTCCGGCGTGTTCGAGCTGGGCGGCGGCCTCGCCGGAGTCGGCGATGCGTTGACCCGGGGCGATGGTTACCGAGCCTCGTTCTTCAGCGGCGTCCTGACCACGCTGGTGGCCACTCCCTGCACGGCGCCCTTCATGGCGGCCGCCGTCGGCGAAGCGCTTACCCAATCGCCGGTGGTTGCGCTGTCCATCTTCGCCGCCCTGGGCCTGGGTGTGGCGCTCCCCTATCTGCTGCTGTCTCTCGCCCCCTGGATGAGGCGCGCGCTTCCCAAACCGGGCGCATGGATGGACACGCTGAAGCAGCTGTTCGCATTCCCCATGTATGCGTCGGCCGCGGGACTCCTGTGGGTGCTGGCGCAGCAAACCTCCTCCATCGGATTGGGCGCGGCCTTGGCAGGCGCCATCCTGGTCGGCCTCGCCGCCTGGGCTTATCAGAAATCCAAGGGAATTTCCGTCGGCGGCCGGGTGGCCGCCTTGGCGACCGCGCTCGCGGCCGTGCTGGCTGCGATCGTGCTCCCGGTGCGATTCGCCGATGTCGCTGCGGCCTCGCCTGCCTCGCAATCGTCGACCGCCCCGCAATCCTCGACTGCGCCGTCCGAACAGTGGCAACCCTACGACCCCGCGCGCGTCGCCGAACTCAAGGCCGCGGGAGCACCGCTCCTGGTCAACTTCACCGCCAGCTGGTGCCTGACGTGCCTGGTCAACGAGCGCAACGCCTTCGCCGACCCCGAGGTTCAGCGCGTCTTTCGCGGCAAGGGCGTCACCTTGATGAAGGGCGACTGGACCAACCGCGACGCGGCGATCACCCAGGCGCTCGCGGATTTCGGCCGGGCCGGCGTTCCTCTCTACGTCGTATACAATTCAAAACCGGGCGGGGGTGCACCGGTGGTGCTGCCGCAGCTGTTGACGGCAGGGATCGTCGAAAGCACATTCGCAGGGTTGCCCGATCGCGATTCGAAATGACGCGAACAGCGCAGGGTTGAGGAATGTCTCCCGACAACGCCGGTACCGTATCGGTCGTCGATTTTCGCCGCCATAGCATGGTGCTTCAATGGCACGTTCTCGGCGGCACGTGGACTGCTTACGATACGCCGCCCTCGGTCGTGCACGGGATCGCGCTGATTCGCGCGGCCCAGCCCAACATCTGTGTGTACGGCCATGGCGGCCGCCTGCGGCTGCAAGTGGGTCCGAATCAATTTGCCCTGTCGGAGAACTCCCCGCGGATCAAATGCACGCGCGGTGTCGCGAGCTTCGGGCTGCGGCGGCGCTTTACCGTCGAGTCGACGACCGGGGGGGTGCTTTTCTCCCACGCTTATTGGGCCCGTCAGGGCGAGGATTTTTTTCGATGGTTCGCGGCAAGGGCGCAGGATCCGGACTGGCGGACGGCGACGGGCCGTCGATGGACGGATGGCGTGTCGGCGCCGGTGCTGCGCTCGACCTGATCTCGGGTACCGACAAACCGGCCACTTCCGCCGCCGACAAGTAGCGCCACTCGCCGGGCCGCAGGGCGCCCAGGTCGATATTGATGATACGCAGGCGCCGCAGCCGTTCGACCCGGTAACCGAGCGCGGAGCACATGCGGCGGATCTGCCGGTTCAATCCTTGAGTCAGGATGATCGTAAAGCCGTCGCGCCCCATACGGGTCACCTTGCACGGCTTGGTCATCACACCCATGATCCTTACCCCGCTCGCCAGCATGGACAGCGACAGATCCGTGACCGGGCGGTGCACCCGCACCATGTACTCTTTTTCGTGCTCGTTCTCCGAGCGCAGGATTTCGTTGACGATATCGCCGTCGTTGGTCAGAAGGATCAACCCTTCGGAGTCCTTGTCCAGCCTCCCGACGGGAAAGATGCGCTCAGGGTGTCCGATGAAGTCGACGATGTTGTCCTTCACGTGGGACTCCGTCGTGCAGGTGATGCCGGCCGGCTTGTTCAGGGCGATGTAGATCGGCCGTTTCCTGGCGCCGAGCAGCTCGCCGTCCACGCGGACCTCGTCGTCGCTCTGCACCTTGAGGCCCAGCTGGGCGCGAACGCCGTTCAATGTGACGCGCCCGGCCTCGATCCATTGATCGGCCTCGCGGCGTGAGCATGCGCCCGTCTCGCTGATGAACTTGTTCAGTCTCACGGGATTGCCTTACCGTTCATCTCTGCAGAAATGGCCCGATGCGTCCCGCAAACCCCTTGGGGTCCGAATCGATGAGGTCGGGAGCGTCGATCTCCAGGATGCGCGCATGGGGTAATGTGCTCTCGGCCCAGCGGGCCTCGTCGGGCTGATCGACTTTGGTCTTCACCACCAGGCAGGCCTGCTTGACCGGGGGAATGCGATCGAGGGGCGGCGAGCCCACCAGCACCAGGCGGCGCACCAATTCCGGCCGCGAGACGGCAAGATCGAGAGCGACCGCGGCGCCGAAACGCACTCCCAGAAGATCGATTTGCTTCAGGCGCAGATCGCTCGACAAATCCGCGACGGCTTTGGCCGCATCCCCATGGCCGAAACCGGGCGCCGCATCGGACTCGCCGAAACCGGGCAGATCCGGCGCATAAACCGAGCGCTCACCGGCCATCTCCGGCAGGAAGCGGGCAAAGCTTCGGCTCGACCCCTCGCGGGAATGAAGACAAACCAGCGTGACCCCCTCATCGAAACCGCCGGTGGTGGGAAAGGCAGTACGAACGTGCAGTTGACCGAACTGACAGTCAAAATAGGCGCGCCGAGTCCGAACCTCGATTTGCGGAATGGCTGACGACTTGGATTGCTTGGCCACGGCGATCTCCGACTGCGGTATCCAATGCCAAGGATACTAGATCGAGTCTAGGCGGCCTCCGGGGGGGGCCCCGCCCGCCCGGTTGGCCCCCGCCCGGTCTCCCGCTGTTTGCCCGCGCCCGGTCGCCCTCCTCCGCCAGGGTCCAATTGTTGCTTTAATGGCACATTAATTTTACGATTTTTCTTTACAGGGACTAGCTTCGACGGCGCCGCGACGCTAGAGTGTTGCTCGAACGCAAAGCATCTTCGGGGAAGTAAAAGAGACCGATCATCGCCGGAGCGCGAACAACAGCGCCACGATAGGCATGGGGACTTGAGAGCCGGGCAATGCCCGGCTTTTTTATGCCGGGCTCTCTACTGCGGCGCAGGTGCTCCGCAGGTAACTTGCACCGTACCCACATCTCCGCTCACCGTGCCGGTACCGTTGGTGATTTGACAGACCCCGCGGCTCGGCTGAGCTTTGATGGTTACCGCATAACTGCTGCCGTAGGCGAGAGCGTTCGGCATCGAGAACTGCGCGGCGTTGGCCGCGACCGAAAGGGCGTCCATGCCGTCGGTGAGTACCAGTCCGGACGCCGTCAATCCGGAGATCGATCCTCCCAACGTGTAGCTGCTCGAGGCGCATGTCACCTCGACGTTCATGACCGCGCTCGCCGGCACCGTGCCCGTGCCGCCGCTGACCGTGCAGGTCAACCCCGCCGGCTGCGTCTGTACCCTGACCGTGTAGCCGCTGCCGTAGGCAACGGCTGTGGGCATCGTGAAATTGCTCGCGTTGGCGGGCACCCGGTAGGTGTCGCTGCCGTCGCTCAGCACGAGGCCGGCGGCGGTGAGCCCGGCGATCGTTCCACCCAGGCTGTACGCCTGGTCTGAACAGGTAATCGAGATGTCGGCAACATCGTGCGTCGGCATCGTTCCAATACTCTTGCCGGCAGAACAGGTCATGCCGGTCGGTTGAGATTGCACGCGCACGGCATAGGTGCTGCCGGGGGACTGCGGCGCGTCGAACGTGAAGCTCGTGGCGCTCGCCGGCACCGCGTACTTGTCGGTACCGTTGATGAGTACCAGGCCCGTCGCGTTCCCGAGCCCGCTGATACTGCCGCTGACGGTGGGCGACTGACCCGTGCATTTCACGGCTATGTTCGTGACGGCGTCGGTCCCCATCGTTCCCGTGCCATTGGTCACGTCACAGGTGAGGCCGGTCGGTTGTGTGGCCACGGTGACCGCATAGGAACTGCCGTACGCGACGGCCGCGGGCATCGTGAAGGAGGTCGCCCCGGAGGGCACGCTGAGCGTGTCGCTGCCGTTGGCCAGCACCAACCCCGAAACGGTGAGTCCGCTGATCGTGCCGCCGACATTGAAGGTCTGATTCGAGCAGGTGACCACCACGTTGGTGATATTTGCCGTACTTGCCGTGCCGCTGCCGTTTGTCACGGTGCAAGATTGTCCCGCGGGCTGGATCGGCACGATGACATCGTACCCAACGGTATCGGAAAGGATCGGACCGAAGGTGAAACTCGTTGCTCCGGCGCTGATCTCGAGGTTCACGCCGTTGCTTGCCAGCGCCAGGCCGCTGGTGGTCAACCCGCTTATCGTGCCTGAAAGAGTCAAGGCCGGGTTGTTGTCGCCGCCGCCGCACGCTGCGAGAGCGAACACGCCTGCCGCAATCGCGCTTCGCGCTGAGATCCCGATGAAGGACGAACTGTGTAATTGTCGTTGCACTTGAATACTTCCTGGCTTCCGAAATTAAGAGAAGGATCTGACGGATCTCACGCCACGTTGCGATGCTGTCACAAAAAAGGGCCGTCTGTAGGACGCACGCCGGGGTTGAAGGTTCGGCCGGCGCGCGGGCTGGCGAGCGGGCCGGGAGGCGCTCTCTATCGCGGCGGCGGCGCTCGGTCCCACTCGCGGGACGCCACGAATCCGCTGGAGCGCCCGCCCTTGAATACCACCACCTCCACCAGCCGTTGACCGTCGTCCGAAACGCTGAAGCGCTGCTCGTAGGGAGGCCTGTCGTCGTCGGGCTCCCCGGACTGTACGATCAGCGAGCGCTCGTCCCACCCACAGCGCGGCGGGGGAGCGTCGCCCCGCCCGCGGGAGGGCATGTCCCGTTCGTGCTGCGCACCCTCGCCGCCTGAGTGATGAGGGTGGCCGCCGCCCCGGTGCGCGCTCGGTCGGCAGAATCTGACGCCCCCATCGGAGGTGAACGTGATCCTATCGCTTGTTTGCTCGATGGCCAGGTCCTTTCCCGGCCAGCGCAAACTCTCGTCCAGCACGGACACGGACGGCATCACCGGCCCCGTCGGACCGGCGGGCATGCCGCCGCCGCCTCGCCCCCGCTGGCGGCCACCGCCCGTGCCGGTCGAGCCCCCAGCGCCCACGCCGGCGGTTGCCGCCGCGATCTGGCTTTGCATGAGGCGCTGCGCATCGTCGCTGTCCGCCAGATTGAGATTCCAGTGGCCGCTCAGATCGACGCCGGCCGGCGGCGTCGATGCGAGTTGATTGCCCGCACACGCGGCGATTGCACAGACACCCACCATCAGGCCCCATCGCATGAAGCACCTCTGAAACAAGGGACCGGCCTCGAGGCCGACGTGGGGAAGCTTACAGTGTCCGCGGCGGCGCCGGGCACTGACTCAGGCGATCGAGCGGCGGACTTTCCCGGCGGTGCGCAGATCCTCGGGCCCGCGGATCCAGACTCTGCCCTCGAAGGGCTGGAAACACACGCGCAGCGGCTCGACGCGCCGTACAGTCTGCGTCCCGCACGAGATCTTGCCGTCGGCGAGGTCCGCTTGAATCAGATCGACGAGCGACGCGCTCGGCTCATCGACGCCGGCCGGGGGCAGTGCATGGGCCAGGATGCGCGCCTGGATGTCGTCGCGTTTGGAGGAATTGCCGAGCACGCCGCGCTTGAACCGGTCGAGGACCACCAGCACGGAGCTCAGCGTATTGTCGGTCACGTCGCTCGGCCGGCCCGTGCCTCCCATGAACTTCAGATGCAACAATCCGCCGACACCGCGTCCCTCGTCATGCAGGCAAAGCGCCAGTGCACCGTCCAGATCGGCGATCAGGAGCATGGGCTCGGGCGAGACATGGTAGGTGTCCGGCGCGACCACGACTTCCGGCGGATCCTTTGTCACCCTGAGATCTTTTCCCACTCGTGGAACCTTATGTTGACTGTCGAATGCTGCACGCAAGCACGGATTTGCTCTGCCGAGCCAATCACGTTTTATCGACCCTGCACCGGACCTGATCGAGACGTGCGACCGGAATCTCGGGGAAAACCCGCTCAGGGGTTGTCGCGCAGGGGCACAGGGAGCCCGTGCAGGACGCGGTCCACCTCTTCCTGGGTTTCGGACCTTTCCGTTTCGCGCACGAGCTTGCGCGTCAACTGCGGCGCCAGAAGCTCGATGAACTCGTACATGTAGGCGCGCAGCAGCGCGCTGCGCCGAAAGCCGATCCAGGTGGTGTGCCCTTCGAACAGATGCGCGGCATCGAGCACCTCGAGATCCGAGTCGGCTACCGGATCGATCGAGAGTCTCGCCAGGATGCCGACGCCGAGCCCGATGCGCACGTAGGTCTTGATGACGTCCGAATCGCGGGCCGTCAGCGCCACATCGAGCGACAGGCCCGCGGTCTCGAACAAGGCCGGAAGCGACGAGCGTCCCGAAAAGCTGAAGACATAGGTGACGATGGGATAATCGGCCAGCTTCTTGAGCGTCAGCTTGCCGGCCGAGGCCAACGGATGCCCCTTCGGTACGATCACGGCGCGATGCCAGCGGTACACCGGAAGGCGCACCAGATGCGGGAATAGCTCGTCCGAGCCCGTGGCGATCGCGAAGTCGACCCGGTCGCGGGCCACCATCTCGGCGATTTGCTCGGAGGTACCCTGATGCAGGTGCAGTCGCACCTTGGGATACTTGATGCGGAACTCGCGAATGACCGGGGGCAGCACATAGCGCGCCTGGGTGTGAGTGGTGGCGATGGACAGCGTGCCCCCATCGGCTTTCCTGAGCTCGGCGGAGGTGCGGCGGATGTTCTGCATCTCGCGCAAAATGCTGCCCGCGCGCGAGATGATCTCCTCGCCGGCGGCCGTGGTCCGGGTGAGCGCTCTGCCCTCGCGTTCGAACAGCTGAAATCCAAGCTCCTCTTCCAGCAATTTGAGCTGCCGGCTCACCCCGGGTTGCGAGGTATGCAGCTGGCGCGCGGCGGCCGTGATGTTGAGGCCGTTCTCGTGCACGGCCACGAGGTAGCGCAGTTGCTGAAATTTCATACGGGCACAGTATAGGTCTTCTAGAACACGATCAGCTTCGTCCCCACCGCCAGCAACATCGCTGCCAGCAGAATCCGAAGCGCCCCATCGGGTATGCGGCCGACGAATTGGCTGCCGATGTAGATACCGGGGAGCGATCCCACGAGGAGCGATCCGAGCAGCTCCCAGTTGACCGACCCGAACAGCCAGTGACCGCACCCTGCGACCAGCGTCAGCGGCACCGCGTGCGCGAGATCCGATGCGACGACGCGCGCGGCGCTCGTTCGCGGATACAGGAAGAAAAGCGCGGTGACGCCCAGCGCTCCGGCGCCCACCGAGGAGACCGACACCAGAAAGCCGAGCACGACGCCGGTGAGCACCGTCAAGACCGGATGGCGGGGCGCCTCGGTTCCATGGGTCTTGGACCACCGGCGCAGACACGAGCGCAGCACCAGCACGCCCGCCGTCAGCAGCAGCGCGACTCCCAGCGTGGTGGTGATGATCTTCGAGCCGCCGAGACCCCCCGTCAGTGCGTGCAGCGTCCAGAGGGTTGCCACCGCCGACGGCAGGCTTCCTGCCGCCAGCAGTCCGGTCATGCGCCAATCGACGCGGCCCTGCTTCGCATGCACATAGGTGCCCCCTGCCTTGGTGATCGCGGCGTGCAGCAGATCCGTGCCCACAGCGGTGGCCGGATGAATGCCGAAGAGCAGCACCAGCAACGGAGTCATCAACGAGCCGCCGCCGACGCCCGTGAGACCCACGATAGCGCCGACGGCGAATCCGGACAGCGCTTGGGCTGGATCGATCATGTCAGCCTATAGGATGGCGGACCGCCGCAGGACGGGCAACCGGGGGGCTAGCACTAAAAGGCATGTCCTCATAAGCGATAGTTCCTATCGCCGGACAGAGGCACCCGCCTATGCTCCCGGCAGCATCCGCACCCATTTCGGGATCCCGGCGTAAACTCCCGTCGGCACGGCTCTTTGTCACCGGGTTGGTACTGCGCGTGAACTATCTTCCGCTCTTTTTCGATTTACGGGGCCAGAAGGTGCTGGTGGTCGGCGCCGGCGCGGTGGCACTGCGCAAGGTGCAGCTGCTCGAGCGCGCCCAGGCAGCAATCACCGTTGTTGCGTCGCAGGCCGCGCCGGAGCTGGTAGAGCGGGCGGCCGGCGGTGCGCTCGAACTTCGCCTTCGCGAATTTGCATCCGACGATCTGGAGGGTGCGCGCCTCGTGATCGCGGCCACGTCGCGGCGCGCGGTGAACCGCTGGGTCGCAAGCCTCGCCGAGGCCCGCGGGATTCCGGTGAACGTGGTGGACGATCTCGGGGCATCCCGGGTGATCGTTCCGGCCATCATCGATCGCGACCCGGTGATAGTCGCGGTGTCGAGCGCCGGCACCTCCCCGGTATTGGCACGGCGCCTGCGCGAGCGCCTTGAAGCGCTGATTCCCAGGCGGATCGGCCTCTGGGCCGTCTGGCTCGCCGGCATGCGCGCCGCCGCCCGGCGGCGGATTCCGAGCGCGGATGCGCGGCGGCGCTACTTCGAGATGCTCGTGGACGGTCCGGCGGAGCGCCGTTTCGTCGACGGGGACGAGCGCGGGGCGCGCCGAATCGCGCAGCGTCTCATGGGCTCGGTGTCGGCCGGGCCCCCCGGACAGGTGACGCTGGTGGGTGCCGGACCGGGGGACCCCGAACTCCTGACCTTGAAGGCGCTGCGCGCCCTGCAGGACGCCGATGTCATCCTGCACGATCGTCTCGTTCCGGCGGCGGTACTCGACTACGCCCGGCGGGAAGCGGAACGAGTTTGCGTGGGCAAGGCCGCCGGCGGTGCCGGTACGTCTCAGGAAGCGATCAACGATTTGCTCATCGCTCACGCCCGCCGTGGCCGGCGCGTGGTGCGGCTGAAGGGCGGCGATCCGTTCATATTCGGCCGGGGCGGTGAGGAGCTCGAGGCACTTGCCTCGGCGGGTATCGCGTTTTCGGTGGTACCCGGCATCTCGGCGGCGAACGGATGTGCCGCGTATGCCGGCATTCCCCTCACCCATCGCGACCATGCGCACCGCGTGACTTTCGTCACCGGACACGGCGAAGAAACGGGCACGGAGGCTGCGGGCGCCGGGCCTGCGGGCGCGGAGCCCGATTGGGCATCGCTGGCT
>DASYAC010000264.1:0-13987 GCA_036501585.1 Steroidobacteraceae bacterium | reverse complement strand
TGGCGGAGGGCGCCGAGACCGAATCGCTCTTGGCCAAGTATGAGGCGATCATCAGGGACGCGGACATATTCAACGACATTGCCACCGTACGGAAGCAGCTGGTGATTCTCGGCTCCCCGCAAGCCGTTCGAGAATGGCGCTCTTACGTGTACGAGAGCGACGGGTTCGTGTTGATGTTGCCCGGGTGAGGGGTGAACACCTTTGACCGCGGCTAGCCAGCCGCCTTGACCGCTTGAATCAGCTGGCTGACGGCTGCCTGCGCATCGCCGTACAGCATCCGGGTCTGATCCAGGCCGAAGAGTGCGTTGTCGATGCCGGAGAAGCCCTGGCCCTGGCCGCGCTTGATGACGATGACGTTCTTGGCTTTGTCGGCGTTCAGAATGGGCATTCCGTAGATCGGGCTGCCTTTGTTGGTACGGGCGTCGGGATTGACGACATCGTTGGCGCCGATGATCAGGGCGACGTCGGCGGTCTCGAATTCGGCGTTGATCTCGTCGATGTCCGAGATCAAATCGTAAGGCACACCGGCTTCTGCCAGGAGCACGTTCATGTGGCCCGGCATGCGGCCGGCGACCGGGTGGATGGCGAAGCGTACCGTGACGCCGTGGTCGATGAGGAGCTGGCTCAACTCCCATACCTTGTGCTGTGCCTGCGCCACCGCGAGGCCGTAGCCCGGTACGACGATGACTTTCTGGGAGTACGCCATCATGACGCCGGCGTCGGACGCCTCGATGGGCTTCTGCGTGCCCCCCGAGCCTGCGCCGCCGGCGGCCGATGAGGTCTCGCCGAAGTTCGCGAACAATACGTTGCTCAAGGAGCGGTTCATGGCTTTCGCCATGAGCTGCGTCAACAGTGTGCCGGCGGCACCGACCACGGTGCCCGCGATGATCATGGCCGCGTTGTCGAGGACGAAACCCTCGAAGCCGACGGCGAGGCCGGTGAGTGCGTTGTACAGCGAGATGACCACCGGCATGTCGGCGCCGCCGATGGGCAGGGTCATTGCGATGCCCAGGAGCAGCGCGAAGGCGAAGAACAGAGACACGACGGGCAGCCCTGCGCCCTGTCCTGTGATGATCATGACGCCGAAAACGACGGCCGCGAGCAAAATCAGCCCGTTGACGATCTTCTGACCGCCGAAGCGCACCGACTTGGTGATGAGTCCCTGAAGCTTGGCGAAAGCGATCAGGCTGCCGCTGAAGGAGACCGAACCGATCAGGCCGCCGATGGTCGCGATCGTGATATGAACGACGCTCTGCTCGCTGCCTCCATAGAGCTCGACCGCGGCGATTGCCGCGGCGGCGCCTCCGCCCATGCCGTTGTAGAGCGCGATCATCTGCGGCATGTCGGTCATGGCGACGCGTTTGCCGCTCACCCAGGCCACGATGCCGCCGACGCCGATCGCGGCGATCACGAGAATGAGGTTGAACTGGGACGCCCCCATGAACGCCAATGTCGCGAGGGTGGCGAGCAGCATGCCGGCTCCTGCCCAGCGCACACCGCTCACCGCGGTGACCGGCGAGCTCATGCGCTTCAGGCCGAGAATGAACAGCGCGGCCGCGACGAAGTACGACAGTTGCGTCAATGTTTCGGTCGAGACGGAGGGCATGAACTACTGTTCCTTCTTATTGCCGGCTGTCTGCCTCTTGCCGGCGCTCACGAACATCTTGAGCATGCGTTCGGTGACCACGTAGCCGCCGACCGCGTTGCCGGCGGCGAGGACCACGCCGATGAAGCCGATGACCCGCACGAGCGTCGAGTCCGCGCTCGCGAGCGCCACCATGGCGCCTACCAGCACGATGCCGTGAACGAAGTTCGAGCCGGACATCAGCGGTGTGTGCAGGATGACCGGCACCCGCGAGATCACCTCGTAGCCGGTGAAAGCGGCCAACATGAATATATATAGCGCGATTACACCGTCGATCATGCCCCGCCCTCCAGGGATTTGCGGGCGGCCTCGTTCTTGATCTCACCGTCGTGAGTCAGCACGGCGCCCGCGAATACTTCGTCCTTCCAATCGACCGCGAGGTCACCCTTCGGCATGGCCGGTTTCAGGAAGTTGAACAAGTTACGCGCGTACATCTCGCTCGCATGATAAGGAAGCATCGCCGGTAGATTGACCGGACCGATGATGGTGACGCCTCCATGGTCGACCGACTCGCCGGCGCGGGTGAGCTCGCAGTTGCCGCCTTGCTCGGCGGCGATGTCGACGAGCACCGATCCCGGCTTCATTCGCTCGACCGCCGCGCGGCTCACGATGCGGGGTGCCGCCCGGCCGGGGATCGCCGCCGTGCTGATGACGACATCGCTTGCGGCAATGCGTGCGTCGAGGACTTCCTGCTGCTTTGCCTTCTCTTCCGGCGTGAGCTCGCGGGCATATCCGCCGGATCCTTCCGCGGACACGCCGGTTTCGACGAATTTCGCGCCGAGGGATCTCACTTGATCCTTGGTCGCGCTACGTACGTCATACGCTTCGACGACGGCGCCCAGGCGCTTGGCGGTGGCAATGGCCTGGAGTCCCGCGACGCCCGCGCCGATCACCAGCACGGAGGCGGGGCGGATGGTGCCCGCGGCGGTGGTCAGCATGGGCAGAAACTTTTCCAGGGCATTCGCGGCGATCAGCGCGGCCTTGTACCCGGCGACCGACGCCTGGGAGGAAAGGGCGTCCATCGATTGTGCGCGCGAGATGCGCGGCACCAGCTCCATCGCGAAACTGGTGATGCGGCGCGCCTTCAGCGCCCGGACGAGGTCCTGCCGCGCGTAGGCCTGCATGAAACCCGTGACGACCGCCCCTTGCTTCAAGCTATTGACGGTTTCGATGGTGGGAGGCTGCACGCACAGCAGGACATCGGCACTCGACAGTATCGTGGCTGCGTCGGTCAACTCCGCGTCTGCGAAGGCTTTATCGGTAAAATGGGCGGCGGTACCCGCACCGCGCTCGACCAAAACCCGGGCGCCGAGGCCCTTGAGCTTGCCAGCGACTTCGGGGGTGAGCGCCACGCGGGTTTCATCGGCGGTCTCCTTCAGGACCCCCACGACGACAGGCATGCGGTATATCCTCCTCAAATCATTGAATTATGGCACAAGGGTCGTCTATCTTTAGTATGTCATGAATAGGATGAGTCGAGACAACCTGGAATTGGCCGAGCTTAGGGACGATCTGACGGTGGTCGTCCACGGCTATCCTCTGTCGCAACAGATCCTGCGTACCGATGTCTCCGGGATGCCCCTGGAGTGGGTCGATTACAAGGAAGCTGCGCGGCTTTACCACACGGACCAAGTCGCCTACACCTGCGGCTCGCTGCTCTATCGCCTGTATGGAGGCACGTGCGCCAGGACGGGGCTTCGCACCGTCGTCGACGTGAATTCCATCATCGCTACGCTGGGGCATACCGGCAATCCCGGAAATATGAGGGGCGGTGCCTATACGCCGCCGCTCAACAATCAGACGCTGTTCAGGCGCGATTCGTATCTCTGCCTCTACTGCGGCGCCCGGTTTCCATACAGTCTCCTGTCGCGCGATCACGTCACGCCGTTCAGCCGAGGCGGCATGGACACCTGGAGCAACGTCGTGTCGGCCTGCCGCCGATGCAACAACGCCAAGGCATCGCGCACGCCGGAGCAGGCGGGCATGGAGCTCCTGGCTGTGCCGTTCACGCCGACCTATGCGGAGTACATTTTCCTGAAGGGCCGGCGGGTGCTGGCGGATCAAATGGAATATCTGGTGGCTCACTTCCCGCGCTCGAGCCCGCTGCACGAACGCATGCAACGCTGGCCGATGTGACCGACTCGTTTCCCGGCCGGCCGGCTCTTGACGGCGCCTCGAGCGCCCATCAGCCGTCGGTGCCGGCGCGCACGGGCATCGTCTACCATATCGACGCGAGCTACTTCATCTTTCGGGCCTACTACTCCATGCCGCCCGACATGGTGGACCGCGACGGCAACGCGACGCACGCGCTCTATGGCTTCGCCCGGTTCCTCTCCGATTTCCTGGAGAACGTGCGGCCCGCGCGTATCGCGGTCGCCTTCGACGAGAGCCTGCGCGGGGAGACCTCGTTTCGCTGCGGCATCTATCCCGCCTACAAGGCGAATCGCGAGCTGCCGCCGGCCGACCTCAAGCGCCAGTTCGCGCTCTGCCGGGAGTTTTGCCGTCATTTGGGCATCGCGGAGTTCGCGAGCTCCGCCTACGAGGCCGACGACATCATCGGTACGCTGGCGGCACTCGCACGCGCGGCGGGACTTGCCAACGTGGTGGTGTCTCGCGACAAGGATCTGTCGCAGCTCATTCGCGAAGGCGACGTGTACTGGGACTATACCGGCAATGCCCGCTATCACTATCACGACATCGGTGCGCGCTTCGGGGCGCCCCCTGAGTCGATCGCCGACTTCCTGGCCCTGACGGGTGATTCGGTCGACAACATTCCCGGGGTGCCCGGCATCGGCAGGAAGACAGCCGCCGAATTGTTCGCTCATTTCCGCTCCCTCGATGAGATTTACGCCAACCTCGAGCGTGTCGCGACGTTGAAACTCCGCGGAGCCGCGAGCCTCGCGGCCAAGCTCCTCGCGCACAAGGAGGCGGCCTATCTGGCGAGGCGCCTGACGGGCATCGTCTGCGACATGCCGCTTCGCGCGACGCCCGAGGACTTGACCCGGGGGATGCCCGACGGTGCCGCTCTGCATGCTTTCTTCGATACTCACGGGTTTGGCAATATATTGCGGCAACAGGCACGGCGTATCCTGGGCGGGCACCCGCGCTGAGGCTGTCACTGCGGCGCCGGGCGGCGCCGTCGAAACGAACGGAGGGCGACCCATATGGCCATGCTGATCCTCGGTCTGGTGATTTTCCTCGGGGTGCATTCGATCGCCTTCGTCTCGCCGGGTTTGCGGGCACGCGCGGTCGCCAAGCTGGGTGAGGGGCCCTGGAAGGGGCTGTACGCGCTCGTGTCGATCGTCGGTCTCGTGCTCCTGGTGCGGGGATTCGCCATCGCGCGCGAGGCGCCGGTGGTGCTCTACACGCCGCCCGGCTGGATGCGGCATGTCACGTTCCTGCTCATGCTGCCGGTTTTTCCGCTGCTCCTCGCGGCGTATTTTCCCGGCCGCATCAAGACGGCGATGAAGCATCCGATGCTGGCCGCCGTGAAATTCTGGGCGTTCGCCCATCTGCTCTCGAACGGCACATTGGCGGACGTGCTGCTGTTCGGCGGATTTCTGGTCTGGGCGGTGCTCGACCGCATCTCCCTGAAGCGCCGTCCGCCGCAGCAGATTCACACCGCCCCTGCGCGGGCGTTCAACGACGTGCTGGCGATCGTGGTGGGCCTCGCTCTCTACGCGTTCTTCATCGGCTGGGCGCATCTGCGTCTGTTCGGGGTGTCGCCGCTTGGGTAGCGCGGGACCTGGCGCGGGAGCTAGCGTGGGGCCTCCGACCTACACCGACGTGCAGGCCGCGGCCCGGCGGCTGAGGGGATATGCGCACCGCACGCCGGTCATGACGTCGCGGGGAGTCGATGAGGCTATCGGGGCCTCCGTATTTTTCAAATGCGAGAATTTCCAGCGTATCGGTGCGTTCAAATTTCGCGGTGCGTTCAATGCGCTCGCCAGTCTCCCTGCCGAGGCGCGCACCCGGGGAGTGATCGCGTTTTCCTCGGGCAACCATGCGCAAGCGGTGGCGCTGGCGGCGCGCCTGCTGGACATGGAGGCCACCATCGTCATGCCCGACGATGCGCCGGCGTCGAAATCAGCGGCGACGCGCGCGTACGGCGGCCGGGTCGTGACCTGCGATCGATACCGGGAGAACCGCCAGGAGATTGCCGAAGCGCTGTCACGCGAGAGCGGAGCGCCGATCGTTCCGCCTTACGACCATCCCGATGTCATCGCCGGCCAGGGAACGGCGGCCGCGGAGCTGTTCGAGGAAGTCGGATCGCTCGACAGTCTCTTCGTCTGCCTCGGCGGAGGAGGGCTATTGTCGGGTTCGCTGTTGGCGGCCGGCGCGCTCTCTCCCGCATGCAAGGTGTACGGCGTCGAGCCCGAGGCGGGCGACGACGGTCAGCGATCGCTGCGGAAGGGCTCCATCGTCAGCATCGAGGTGCCGAAGACCATCGCGGACGGCGCCCAGACGCAAAGCCTGGGGAAGATCACGTTCGACATCATCCGGCGCGAGGCGGCGGACATCTTCACCGCGACCGACGCCGAACTCGTCGAGTGCATGCGCCTATTCGCCGGCCGCCTGAAGATCGTCGTCGAGCCGACCGGGTGTCTGGGATTCGCGGCGGTCCGGAGCCACGCCGCGCAGCTCGCGGGCCAGCGGGTGGGTGTCATCATCAGCGGCGGCAACGTGGATGCGGACCGCTACGCGGCGCTGCTTTCGGGCGCCGGACTCGACACCTCGGGATTTTCGCGCTAGGCGGGGACGAGCCCGTCCGGCCGCTCAGGCTTGGCTGAAGAGCTTCGTGATCTCGCGGTTGAACGCGGGCAGGTCGCCGGGCCTGCGGCTCGTCACCAAGTTGCCGTCGACCACGACTTCCTCATCGACCCATTGAGCGCCCGCATTGGTGAGATCGGTCTTGAGCGAGGGCCAGGACGTCATCTTGTGGCCGCGCGCGACGCCCGACTCGATGAGTGCCCAGGGCGCGTGACAGATCACGCCGACCGGTTTGTCCGCTTCAAAAAAGGCCTTCACGAACTTGACCGCCTTCGGCTGCAATCGTAGAGCATCCGCATTGATCACTCCGCCCGGAAGCACCAGCGCGTCATAGTCTTTGGGATCCGCGTCGTCCAACGACTGATCCACGGATACCTCGTCTCCCCATTCCTTCATTTTCCATCCCCGTACCTTGCCTTGCTTCGGTGAGACGATCTCGGTGTCTGCGCCGGCATCGTCGAGCGCCTTGCGCGGCTCGGTGAGCTCGGACTGCTCGAAACCGTCGGTTGCCAGGATCGCGACTTTCAACCCTTTGAGTGTGTCTTTGGCCATGAGCAGCTCCAAAAGTGTGTGGGAAATCTGATTCGACAACGGGGAGGGAGACATCCTAGGCCGCCTCGCTCGGCGTCAACGTCGGATGGCGCGCATCATTCGAGTCGGACGGCGCCGACCCAGCGGAGCGGGCTCCTCGATCGGTCTGAGGGTCCTTCGACTGGGTTCTTCCTCTACGGGAACCCCGCGCTTCGCGGCGCCGCTATACTCCCGGCGGTGAAATACCTGGTCGCGACGCTCTCGACGGCCGGCCTCCTGGCCGTGGCCGCTTTCATCGGCGGCGGCTACCTCAACACCCGCCGCGCCGAACACAAGGCCGACGACCTGCGGGCGTCGGTGCATGCAATGACCCAGCAGGAGCTCGCCGCCGCGGTCGCCCGGTGCGACGCGCCGGCCAGCCCCGACGCGCCTCCTGGTGCGGACGAGCCGCGCCCCGGCGCCGCACGACGCGGTGCGGCATATTGCGAGGATGTGGCCCAGGAGATGGATGACCGGCCGCTCGAGATCGTGAAAGGCCGCCCGCCGGCTGTCGCCCCTTCGCCGCGCTAAACCTGCTTCAGCCGCCCGCGCCGAAAGTCGGCGATGATCTCCCGCGCTGCGTTGTGGCCGGGCGCCCCGGTGACGCCCCCGCCGGGGTGTGTCCCGGAGCCGCACATGTACAGGCCCGCGAGTGGACCGCGGTAATCGGCGTACCCCAGCATCGGGCGCGCGGAGAACAGCTGGTCGAGGCTCAGGGCGCCATGAAAAATGTCGCCGCCGATGAGGCCGAACGTGCGTTCGAGGTCGAGCGGGCTCATGATTTGCCGCCCGAGCACCGCCGCCCGGAAGTTGGGTGCATGACTGTCGACCAGGTCGATCATGAGGTCGGCGACTTCGTCCCGATGCGCGTCCCAGGAGGCGCCGTTCGGCAGCTCCGGGGCGACGTGCTGGCAGAAAAGGCTGGCGACATGCTGTCCGGGCGGCGCGAGGCCGTCGTCCACCGTCGAGGGGATGAGCATCTCGACGATGGGCCGCTTCGACCAGCCACCGGCCTTGGCGTCCAGATATGCCCGGTCCATGTAGGCTAGGCTCGGCGCCATGATGATGCCGGCGGTGTGGTGATCCGCGAGAGCGCGTCCCGGCAAAGCCGTGAAGTCGGGGAGCTCCGACAGCGCGACGTTCATTCGGAATGTGCCCGAGCCGCAGCGCCAATGCGCCATGCGCTCGCGGAAATCCCGATCGAGAGCGGACGGTTCGATCAACCGACCGTACAGGAGCTTGGGATTCAAATTGGAGATCACGCTCCGGGCGCGAAACACCTCGCCGCCCTCGGTCACGGCGCCGACGGCCCGCCCCGATTCGACCAGCACTTCGCGCACGGGGCTCGACAGCCGAATGTCGACGCCTCTCTCCGCGGCCGCCCTGGCCATGGCCTGCGTGATCGCGCCCATGCCGCCGATGGCGTGGCCCCAGGCGCCTTTCTTGCCGTTGACCTCGCCGAACACGTGATGCAGCAGCACGTAGGCGGACCCCGGCGTGTAGGGACTCGCGTAATTGCCCACGATGCCGTCGAAGCCGTAAGCGGCCTTGATCGGCGCGCTCTCGAACCAGCCGTCGAGATAATCACCGGCCGACTTCACGAACAGGTCGAGCAGCTCCCGCCTCATGACCATGTCGAGCCTCGACAGGCGCCGGCCCAGGCGCGCGCCGCGCAGCATCTCGGGAAGGGACTCGAGCCAACCGCCCGCCGTGACGTTCGGCGGCGTCTCCAGGACCATGTCCCGCAGCACGTCGGCGATGACATCGAGGCGCCCGGCGTAGGGCGCAAGACGCGAGGCATCGCGCGGCGAGAATTTCGCCACTTCGGCTTCGGTCCCCCCGCCTCCCACCTTCAGATAGCGGCCGTCGTCCAGCGGCAGAAAGTTCGAGATGCGGCGCTCCACCACCCGCAGCCCATGGCGTGCGAGCTCGAGGTCGCGAATCACTTTGGGATTGAGGAGCGATACCGTGTACGAAGCCACGGAATTTCGGAATCCGGGGTGAAATTCCTCGGTGACTGCCGCGCCTCCGACCACCGCCCGGCGCTCGAGCACGGTCACCTTGAGCCCCGCCGCCGCCAGGTAGGCGGCGCACACCAATCCGTTGTGGCCGCCGCCGATGACTACCGCATCGCGCGACGCACGCTCAGCCACGCGCCGACCTCGTGCGATTCGTCCTCGTGCGATTCGTCAGCAGGCGGGGAAACGCGCCGTTGCAGAGCGCGTTGACCCAGTCCTCGCAAAGCGCGATGGCTTCGCGCGGCTTGAAGTTCACAGGGCTCAAGCTCAACTCCACCCAC
Source organism: Steroidobacteraceae bacterium (assembly GCA_036501585.1). Taxonomy (GTDB): domain Bacteria; phylum Pseudomonadota; class Gammaproteobacteria; order Steroidobacterales; family Steroidobacteraceae; genus Bog-1198. The sequence continues at coordinate 4,703 of DASYAC010000264.1, read as the reverse complement.
AGCCCGTCGAGCAGCGCGGAGAGTGCGATCGCCGCCTGGCGAAGCTTGAAAGGCGGGGCCGCTCCGGAGTCCGACAGCTGCCCGAGCATGGACTCGAGGATCGAGCGGTACTTGCCGTAGGTCTTGTCGTGGATGGCGCGGATCTCGGGGGAGTGCGCCACCATGCTCCAGAACACCAGCCACACGTTGAACAGCTGCGGATCGAGGAGCTCGGGCGCGAACGACGCCCGGAAGAAGCCGCTCAGCCTGTCGCGCGGCGATGCGGCTTTGTTGTCGGCCTGTGCTCGGATGGAATCCTGCAAAGACAGCGCCAGCGTTTCGTACGCCACTGCCACGAGCCCGGATTTGCTCGGGAAATGATGGTTGATCAATCCGATGGACACGCCGGCGGCGGCGCTGATCCGGCGTACCGACACGCCCTCGTGTCCGTGCTGCTTGAGGCAGCTCAGCGTCGCCTCCACCAGGGCTTCGCGGCGTACTTGAGGCGTGGCTCGACGAAACTTTGGTACCGCCCGCTTGGTCGCCATGGATGTCCCCTTTGTTGCTCTTGTTCCCCGCCCCAAGCGCCGTGAGCCGCAGCGGTCCTTCGGCGTCTTTTATATCACGACCGCTTTGAACCGGAGCTTCCTCGAGTATCACACGGGGAAGTCGCGCGCGTAGGGAACGTCTCCTCGAGCCGATTCGAATTCTCGAGCGTAGCGATGGCCGCTGTGGACGGCATGCACGATCGCTCCGGGAGCGTGACAGTCGCCGATACGTGTCACCGTCGCGATCCCTGCTCGGTCGAGGTCGGATGTCCGCGCCGCGAGGGCGTTGTACAGATCGTCGTTCGGCTTCCGGATGCCGACCAGCACCAGCGAGCGGCAGGGAAGGCGTGATTCAGCCCCCGTGTATACATCCGCGATCGAGACCGACTCACCGTCGAATGCCGTCACCCGCTTCAAGGTATGAATGGGCACTCCCGCCTTGGTGAGCGCCCGGTGCACGAGCGGCAGCTCATTGGTCATGAAGGTCCAGGCCGATGCGTTGCCGGCCGTGGTCACGTAAGTCACACCGCTGTTTTGTCCCGCCAGCTGTTCCGCGACGGCGCCCGCCAGGTAGTAATTGTCGAAGTCGAATACCACGACCGGGCCTTCCGGGACGATGCCCGCTGCGATATCGTCCGGTGTATACACCGTGGGTCCCGCGAGCTCGCCGACGGGAAATTCCAGCGTCGAGAACAGCATCCGAGTCCAGCGTGCCCCGGTCGCGACGACGACGTGCCGATGCTCCAGTCCCAGGATGTCTTCGACCCCAAGTTCGCTCCCCGGATAGAGGTTGACGTTCGGCCGCTCGCGAAGCTGGCCGAGCCGCCAATCGACCACGCGTCCCCACGCGGAGAGGCCCGGAAGACGGCGTTCGAATCGCAATCGTCCCCCGAATTCCGTCGCCGCGTCCGCCAGGGTCACCTGATATCCGCGGCGGGCGAGCGTCACCGCACAGTCGAGCCCCGCGGGGCCGGCGCCGACGATCAGTATCGAGGTGTCGCTGGCCGGGGGCGCGAACACCTCGGGATGCCAGTCGCGCCGCCACTCCTCGCCCGCAGTGGGATTCTGGGTGCAGCGGACCGGCACGCCGTCGTGCCAGCTCGAGATGCAGATGTTGCATCCGATGCACTCGCGGATCTCGTGCTCCCGCCCCTCGTCGATTTTCTTCGGCAGGAAAGGGTCGGCGATGGAAGGCCGGGCGCCTCCGATCAGATCCAGAATGCCGCGCTTGACCTGCGAGACCATGACGTCGGGCGAGGTGAACCGGCCGACGCCGACCACGGGCTTGCCGGTCAGCCGCTTCACGAAATCGATCACCGGCTCGTGACTTCCCTCGGGAGCGAAGCGTGAAGGCGCACAGTCCGTGGGACTCGAGTCCATCTTGACGTCCCACAGATCGGTCGAATCGGAGAGCAGGCTCACGACCTCGTGCGCTTCCGACGGCTGGGTCCGCCCGGGCTTGGCGCGCAGCTCCTCCAGGCTGATGCGCAACGCCACCGCACAACGATGGCCGACGGCATCGCGTGTGACATCGAGGAGCTCCCGGACCAGACGGACCCGATTCTCGATGCTGCCGCCATAGGCGTCGGTACGATGATTGTATTCGGGCAGCAAAAACTCGTAGGGGAGATAGCCCATGCCGGCGTATACGTACACGATGTCGAATCCGGCCTGCATGGCGCGCCTGGCGCCCGCGGCCTGCCACTCGAGCAGATTTGCGATGTCCGCGGCGTCCATCCGCCGCGGCCGCAGGTTACCCATGAAGCCGATGTGGGTCGACATCCACGGCATGCCGGACGGCGACAAGGGCGCGATGCGGCTGGTCCGGTTCAGCGTGCACGCACCGCCGTGCCAGAGCTCGACCCCGGCGAGGGCCCCGTGGCGATGAACCTCGTCCGTCATCAAGGCGTGGGAGCGGATGTCCTTGTCGTCCCACAACATGGCGAACGGCAGCGGCGAATCATCCGAGCTCGGGTGCATCGACACGGCCCCGGTGCACACGACGCCCCAGCCTCCCTCGGCCTTGATGCCTCGGAAGCGGGCGCGCACGTGGGGGAGCGCGTTGGTCATGCCGCTGGCGTGGGGCACCTGGTAGAACCGGTTCGGTGCGGTCACCGGCCCGATGCGGACCGGCTCGAACAGGATGTCGAAGCGCTGATTGCGCGCCATGGCGGCTCTCCCGGATATCGCCTAAGAGAAGGCCGCCGAGAGTAATTGATCGGTCGTATAGTAGCAACCGACATGCGCCCGCCCGCGGCGGGCCCCCGCGGCCGGCAAATCCCGTCGCGCTCAGGCCGCCGCGGGAAAGAGAACCTCGTCCGCTCAGGCCGCCCGATATTCCCGGAAGCCAACGCCGAGCGCGCTCGCAACGGCCTCGTGCGTCAGCTGACCGGCGTGCACGTTCAAGCCGTGCGCGAGCCCCGGGTCCCTGGCGAGGGCGCCCTTCCATCCGTGATCGGCGAGGGCCTTGACGTAGGGGAGCGTGGCATTCGTCAGCGCGAACGTGGACGTGCGCGGCACCGCGCCCGGCATGTTGGTGACGCAATAGTGAATCACGCCGTCGAGCACGAAGGTGGGTTCGGCATGCGTGGTGGGGCGGCTGGTCTCGAAGCAGCCGCCCTGATCGATGGCGATGTCGACGAGCACGGCGCCCGGCTTCATGGTCTTGACCATGGCGCGCGTCACCAGCTTCGGCGCGGCGGCGCCCGCGATGAGCACCGCGCCGATGACCAGATCGGCGTCGCGGACCAGCTCTTCGATGGCGTGAGCGGTGGAATACACCGTCTTCAATTGGCTGCCGAAGATCGACGACAATTCACGCAGCCGCTTGACCGAGCGGTCGACCACGGTCACATCGGCGCGCAGCCCCACCGCCATCTCGGCCGCGTGAGTGCCGGATACGCCGCCGCCCAGGATCACGACCTTCGCCGGGGGAACGCCGGGCACGCCGCCGAGCAGCACGCCGAAGCCGCCGTTCGCCTTCTGCAGGCAGTTGGCGCCCACCTGTACGGACATCCGCCCCGCCACCTCGCTCATCGGGGTGAGCAGGGGAAGGGACCCATCGGATGCGGTCACCGTCTCGTACGCGATGGCGGTCGAGCCCGAGGCCATCAGCGCGTCGGCCTGTTCCTTGTCGGCGGCCAAATGCAGATACGTGAAGAGCGTCTGCCCGGAGCGCAGCATCCTGCATTCGGCCAGCTGCGGCTCCTTCACTTTCACGACCAGATCCGCCGCCGCGAAAATATCGGAGGCTCGGGTGGCGATCGTGGCGCCTGCCCCCTGGTAATGAGAATCCTCGAAGCCGATCCCTGCCCCCGCGCCGGTCTGCACCACGACCTGGTGCCCGGCATCAACCAACTCCCGCACGCCGGCGGGCACCAGCCCCACGCGGTACTCGTGAACCTTGATTTCCTTGGGCACGCCGATTTTCATGGATCGCTCCGCGGGGGTGATTTCGACGCGTATCAGGGTACTCCGGCAACAAGTCAGAATATTGCAAAAAGTCCGACATAAGTGCGCATGCACGGCAGGAAATGCCATAGAATCATGAGATAGCGCAATAAGCTGGCGCCGTGGTCGGAGGCGCGATGCGGGAGCAACGCAACTTGAAACTGGACCGTTACGATCGCGCCATCGTGCAGGCGCTGCAACTCGATGGCCGGATGACCAACAGCCAGCTCGCGGACAAGGTGAGCCTGTCCGAATCGGCGTGCCTGCGCCGCGTCCGGGCATTGGAGGAGTCCGGGTTCATCGAGGGATACACGGCGCTCATCAGCCAGCAAAAAGCGGGATGCCCGGTCAACGTGTTCGTGAACATCACCCTCGATCGCCAAGAGCAGGCCTTCCTGCGTGCCTTCGAAGAAGCCGCGCGCAAGGTACCGGAGGTCATGGAGTGCTACCTCATGTCCGGCGAGTACGATTATCTATTGCGCGTGGTGCTCGCGGATACTGCGGATTTCGAGCGCCTGCACAGCCAGCACCTGACCCGGTTGCCGCACGTGGCGAGGGTTCATTCGAGTTTCGCGCTGCGGACGGTACAGAAATCCCGCGAGCTGCCGGTGCGCTGACCGAATCGGCCGAGCGCCTGCCACCGTCCGCGGGGACGGGGACGGAAGGCGGCCTCAAGACCTGGGCTTGAGGCTCAGGGAGAACGCCACTTTCACCGCGTCTCCCACC
>DASYAC010000263.1:0-6388 GCA_036501585.1 Steroidobacteraceae bacterium | reverse complement strand
AGCGCAGATGGCGAAATGGGTGTCGCTGGTCGCCAAGCTGGGCGCCCTCATATTCATTTTGTTCGTGCCCACGAAGTTCGCGATCGAGATCCAGCTGCTCGGCGGCATCTGGATCATCCAGACGCTGCCCGCCGTCATGCTGGGCGCCTATACGCGCTGGTTCAACGACTGGGCGTTGCTCTGCGGCTGGGCGGCGGGAACGTTCGCAGGTACCGCGATGGCGGTCGCCTCCAAGCTCACGCCCACGTTCGCCCTGACGCTGGGCGGGCACACCTTCCCGGGCTATTCAGCCCTGTACACGGTAGTCCTGAACCTCGTCATCGCCGCGGTCCTGACGCCCTTGCTCAACGGCATGAGATCGGGTCGGGCGCCGATCGACGCCACCGCACCGGCGGATTATTTGGCCGAATAGCAAGCGCTGTCATAGAACTGTCACATTTGCTCCCGACAATTCCCGCAGGTTTTTGACGGCGGGTGATCCTATCGCGCCGTACCCACTCGGAGCCATTACACATGAAGACATTCCACCGAATTGCGATCGCCGCCGCCGCATGCCTCACCATGGCTGCGGGGACTGCCGCCGCCGCCGACATCTCCGGTGCGGGAGCCACGTTTCCCTATCCGATCTACGCCAAATGGGCGGACGCCTACAAGAAGCTGACCGGCATCGGTCTCAACTACCAATCCATCGGGTCGGGGGGCGGGATCAAGCAGATCAAGGCCAAGACCGTGACCTTCGGGGCGTCCGACATGCCGCTGAAGCCGGAGGATCTGAAGGCCGCGGGATTGTTGCAGTTTCCGATGATCATCGGCGGGGTGGTACCCGTGGTGAACGTCAAAGGCGTGGGACCGGGACAGCTGCACCTCGACGGGGCCACCATTGCGGCGATCTATCTGGGCGACATCACCAAATGGGATGACCCGAAGATCAAGCATCTGAACCCGAAGCTCGCGCTGCCGAGCACGGCGATCGCGCCGGTGTATCGATCCGACGGCTCGGGCACCAATTTCCTGTTCTCGGATTATCTGTCGAAGTCGAGCCCGAAATTCCAGACGACGATCGGCGCAAACTCCTCGGTTCAATGGCCCCTCGGCATCGGCGCGAAGGGCAACGAGGGCGTCGCCAACATGACCACGCAGACCGACGGCGCCATCGGCTACGTGGAATATGCCTACGCCAAGCAAAACAAAATGTCCTACACGCTGCTCACCAACAAGTCGGGCGGCGTGGTGTCGCCGAGCGCCGAATCGTTCCAGGCCGCGGCGGCCAACGCGGATTGGTCGAAGGCGGATTCTTACTACTTGATCCTCACCGACCAGCCGGGAGCGAAGAGCTGGCCGATCACCGGAGCGAGCTTCATCCTGGTCTACCGGCAACCCTCCGACGGTGCGCCGGTTGCCGAAGCCCTGAAGTTTTTCGACTGGGCCTACAAGGACGGGGGCGCCATGGCCTCCGCACTGGATTACGTCCCGCTCCCGGCCTCGCTGATCAGCCAGGTCAAGAAAACCTGGCGCACCGAGATCAGCGTCGGCGGCCGGCCGGTGTGGAACGGCCAATAAATTCGCCGAGGTTGCAGTCGAAAGCGGACAGGAGCTACAGTGCTTGCCCCTCTCGACCGAGCCTTGGCTATTAAGGGCGAATCCACACCGTGGCGATCATTGACCCGAGGCACGCCGCTAAACAGCTGATTTTCGAGAGGGTCTTCCGGTCGGCCACGTTGATGGCGGCGATCCTCGTCCTCGTGATCTTGGGCGGCGTTGCGATTTCGCTGTTCCACGGCTCGTGGCCCGCGCTGTCCCACTTCGGACTGGCGTTCGTCACGCGCGAAATCTGGAATCCGGTGACGGACCAGTTTGGCGCCCTGTCCGCCATCTACGGAACCGTGGTCACCTCATTCCTGGCCATGGCGCTCGCGGTGCCCGTGGGATTCGGGATCGCGCTCTTCTTGACGGAACTCTGCCCGCCGCTCCTGAAGCGGCCGATCGGCGTCGCCATCGAGCTGCTGGCGGCGGTGCCGAGCATCATCTTCGGTATCTGGGGCTTGTTCGTGCTGGCCCCCGTGCTGCAGCGGCACGTGCAGCCGTGGTTGATCGAACACGCGGGGGCGCTCCCGGGGATCGGCAAGCTCTTCATGGGCCCCCCTTACGGCATCGGCATCCTCACCGCCGGATTCGTTCTGGCCATCATGGTGCTGCCGTTCATTGCGGCGACCATGCGCGATGTCTTCGAGACCGTGCCGCCGATGCTGAAGGAATCGGGGTACGGCCTCGGCGCGACCACGTGGGAAGTCATCTGGAACGTCGTCGTGCCGCATTCGCGCGCCGGAATCGTCGGCGGCGTCATGCTGGGCCTCGGAAGGGCGCTCGGCGAGACCATGGCGGTGACGTTCGTGATCGGCAACGCGCACCGCATCTCAACCTCGCTCCTGGCCCCCGGCACCACCATCTCGTCGGCCATCGCGAACGAATTCACCGAGGCCGTCGGCGATCTCTACACTTCGTCGCTGATCGCGCTGGGGTTGCTGCTGTTCCTGATCACCTTCTCGGTGATCGCGGCGGCTCAAGCGATGCTTCGCCGGCTCGAGCGCCAGGCGGTCTCGCGATGAGCCGCCGGACACTGCGCAAGGTCAAGAATGGCGCGTTCCTGACGCTGTCGATGATCGCGACATTGGCCGGCCTCGCCTGTCTGGCCGCCATTCTATGGACGCTCATTTCGCACGGAATCGCGGGAATGTCCTGGCATCTGTTCACGCAGATGACGCCGCCGCCCGGCAGCCGGGGCGGCTTGCTCAACGCGCTGTACGGCAGCGCCGTGATGACCTTGCTCGGCATATTGATCGGCTCGCCCATCGGCGTGCTCGCCGGGACGCACCTCGCCGAGTACGGCCGGGGATCGCGCCTCGCGACCGTGATCCGCTTCATCAACGACGTGCTGCTGAGCGCGCCCTCCATCATCATCGGGTTGTTCGTCTACGAGATCATCGTCGTACGCATGGGTCATTTCTCGGCGCTCGCCGGCGCCCTGTCGCTCGCGATCCTGGCGATACCGATCACGCTCCGGACCACGGAGGACATGCTGAATCTCGTGCCCTTGGGGATGAAGGATTCCTCCGCCGCGCTCGGCGCCTATCCGTGGCGCACCACGCTCAGCATCCTGTACCCGGCCGCGCGCTCGGGGATCGTCACCGGACTTCTGCTGGCCATCGCACGCATCAGCGGCGAGACCGCGCCGCTCCTGTTCACCGCGCTCAACAATCAGTTCTGGAGCGACAACCTGAACGCGCCCATGGCGAATCTGCCCGTCGTGATCTTCCAGTTTGCACTGAGTCCCTACAAGGAATGGCAGGACCTCGCGTGGGCGGGGGCGCTGATCATCACGGCGACGATCCTGCTGCTGAGCATATCGGCGCGGGTATTGCTGGCGCTGCTCCAGTCCCGGGGCGGGGGAGGGGCCGGTCGATGATCCCCTCCTCGAAGCTCCCCCGGCACCTGAAGACGCGCATCCCGTCGGCCATGCCGCCGGCGCCCGTCGAGACCGGACCGCCGAAGATCGAGATCCGCAAGCTGAATTTCTATTACGGCGAGATTCAGGCGCTGCGCGCCATCGACATGACCCTGAGGGACCGATCCATCACGGCCTTCATCGGGCCGTCCGGCTGCGGAAAGTCGACGCTCCTCCGGGTGCTCAACCGGATGTATGCGCTTTATCCCCATCAGCGCGCCGAGGGCGAGGTCAAGATCGGCGGGGAGGACATTCTCGGTCCGAACGTCGACGTGGCGGATCTGCGCTATCGCGTCGGCATGGTCTTTCAGAAACCCACGCCGTTTCCGATGTCCGTGTTCGAGAACGTGGCCTTCGGCCTGCGGCTTGCCGGCGGCATGCGCAGCGCGGACTTGAAGGCGCGGGTCGAATCGGCCTTGAGGGATGCGGCGATCTGGGACGAGGTCAAGGATAAGCTGCATGCCGACGGGCGAAGCCTGTCGGGCGGGCAGCAGCAGAGGGTTTGCATCGCCCGGACGATCGCGGTGCAGCCCGAAGTGCTCCTGCTCGACGAGCCGACCGCTGCGCTCGACCCCATCTCGACGCTGAAGGTCGAGGAAACCTTGCAGGCATTGCGCGAGAAGTATTGTATCGTGATCGTCACCCACAACCTGCAGCAGGCCGCGCGCGTGTCGAACGTAACCGGATTCATGTACATGGGCGAGCTCGTGGAGATCGGTCCCTCCACGGACATTTTCACGGCCCCCAAGAGCCGCAAGACCGACGACTACATCACCGGACGATTCGGATGATCGGGAACGCCCATCTCGCGGAGCCCGCCCCGGCCTCGAAGCGTGCGCCCGTCGCCCGCGATACCGTCCCGGACCCGGTCATGACGGCGCGGCAGGTCAACGTGCACTACGGCGACAAGCGTGCGGTGCGCGACGTGAGCCTGGACATCGGGCGCAACCAGGTGCTGGCGCTGATCGGGCCCTCCGGCTGCGGCAAGTCGACGTTCCTGCGATGCCTCAACCGCATGAACGATACGATCCCGAGCGCCCGCGTCGACGGCAGGATCACGCTCGACGGGCAGGACATCTACGATCGCGATCAGGACGTGGCGCAGCTGCGGGCGCGCGTCGGGATCGTGTTCCAGAAACCGACGCCGTTCCCGCACTCCATTTATGCGAACGTGGCGTATGGTCCGCGCATCCACGGGCTGGTGAGGAACCGCGCCGACATGGACGAGCTCGTGGCGACGAGCCTGCAGCGCGCGGGGCTCTGGGACGAGGTCAAGGAGAGGCTCTCGCAGCCGGGGACGGGTCTGTCCGGCGGCCAGCAGCAGCGTCTTTGCATCGCGCGCACCATCGCCATCAACCCGGAGGTCATCCTCATGGACGAGCCGACCTCCGCGCTCGACCCGATCGCGAGCGCGCGGATCGAGGACTTGATCGACGAATTGCGCGCGAACTACGCCATCGTGATCGTCACGCACAACATGCAGCAGGCGGCACGCGTCTCGCAGCGCACGGCGTATTTTCATCTGGGGGATCTGGTGGAGATCGGGCCCACGGACCTGGTGTTCACCAATCCGCAGCAGAGGCTCACGGAAGACTATATTACCGGGCGGTTCGGGTAGGGGCGCTCTCCTCAGACGTTGCGCAGCAGCTCGTTGATGGAGGTCTTCGCCCGTGTTTGCTCGTCGACGCGCTTGACGATCACGGCGCAGGCCAGGGAGTATTTGCCGTTGGAGGCGGGGAGGCTTCCGGGAACGACGACGGCGCCGGCGGGCACCCGGCCGTAGGAGATCTCGTCGCGCTCGCGGTCGTAGATGCGGGTGCTTTGGCCGATGAAGACGCCCATGGAGATCACGGCGCCGGTCTCGACGATCACGCCCTCGACGATCTCCGAGCGTGCGCCGACGAAGCAATTGTCCTCGATGATGGTGGGGTTCGCCTGCAGCGGCTCGAGCACGCCGCCGATGCCGACCCCGCCCGACAGATGCACGTTCCTGCCGATCTGGGCGCACGAGCCCACGGTCGCCCAGGTATCGACCATCGTCCCCGAATCGACGTAGGCGCCGATGTTGACGTAGCTCGGCATCAGGACGACGTTCGGGGCGACGAACGCGCCGCGGCGCACGGTGGCCGGCGGCACGACGCGCGCGCCGGCGGCCGCGAATCGGGCCTCGTCCCACCCCGCGAATTTGAGCGGGACCTTGTCGTAGAAGCGCAAGTCCCCGCCGCCGGCGAGCGGGGCGTTCGGCGCGAGGCGAAAGGACAGCAGCACGGCTTTCTTCAGCCACTGGTGTACGTGCCACTCCGGGCCGCGCTTCTCGGCGACCCGCAATGCGCCGGTGTCGAGCATGCCGATCACGGTCTCGACCGCGCTGCGCAGTTCCGTGGAGACGTTATCCGGCGCGATCGCCGCCCGCGATTCCCAGGCGCCCTCGACCAGGGCGCGCAATCGCTCCGTATTCCCGCTCACGCTCGTGCCGCGTCGCGTCGATCGAGAGCACGCACCAGGGAGTCATGCACCCGCCGGCACGCTTCGTCCGCGAGCAGGTGTCCGTCCATGTCCGTGATGTAGAACACGTCTTCCGCCCGCTCGCCCACCGTCATGATCTTGGCGCCGTTGATGGCGACGCGCTCCGTCTTGAACACTTTGCCGACCTCGGATAGAAGGCCGGGACGATCCGCGGCCACGAGCTCCAGTATCGTACGGTTGTTGCGATTGTCCAAGCTGAAGTTGACCTGGGTCGTGGTGGAGAACATGCGCACCTGCCGCGCCGCGCGGCGCGTGACGACTACAGGCGAGTCCTCCGGCTGCTTAAGGTTGTGCCAGAGGCCGCGCTCGATTTCGCGGGTGCGCGCGAGGTCGGCGATCACCGCGCCGTTGTCCTCGAGC
>DASYAC010000262.1:0-9056 GCA_036501585.1 Steroidobacteraceae bacterium | reverse complement strand
CGGCGACGCGCTCGATGGCTGCGCTGAACTCCTCGATCCATTCGGGAGAAACCACGTTCATCGGCTTGTTGGGGTCGTCGAGGGTGATCAGCGCAATTCCGTCGCCGCCGATTTCGAAGGTCAAGGTTTTCATCGCTCGTTCAGACTCGCTCGATGATGGTTGCCGTACCGAGCCCGTTTCCCGCGCACAACGTGATCAACGCGGTGCCGAGGTCGCGGCGTTCCAATTCGTCGAGGGCGGTACCCAGGATCATGGCGCCCGTGGCCCCCAACGGATGCCCCAGGGCGATGGCGCCTCCGTTGACGTTCACTTTGCCCGGGTCGATTTCCAGCGTGCGCATGTAGCGCATCACCACCGCCGCGAATGCCTCGTTGATCTCGAACAGGTCGATGTCCGCAAGCGACATGCCGCAGCGTTTCAGGAGCTTTTGCGTGGTGGGCGCCGGCGCGCTCAGCATGATGGTCGGCTCCGAGCCCATGGACACGAATGCCTTGACCCGCGCGCGCGGCTTCTTGCCGATCTTCGCCCCGAACTCGCGGTTTCCGAGCAGCACGGCCGCCGCGCCATCGACGATCCCGCTGGAGTTGCCGCCGGTGTGCACGTGCTCGACGGCCTCGATCTGCGGATACTGATGCAGCGCGACCGCGTCGAATCCGCCCTGGCCCATCGCGACGAACGAAGGCTTCAGTTTCGCGAGCCCCTCGAGCGTCGTGTCCGGCCGCATGAATTCATCCCGATCCAGAATGACCTCGCCGAGCACGTCGCGAACGGGGACGACCGAGCTCTTGAAATATCCCTGGCCCCACGCATGCGCCGCGCGCTGCTGGCTCTGCACCGCAAAACTATCGACGTCGGTGCGCGAGAACCCGTCCAGGGTCGCGATCACGTCGGCGCCGATTCCCTGCGGGGCGAAATAGTTGTGATAGGCAACGAAAGGGTCCGCCGACCAGGCGCCGCTGTCCGCGCCCATGACGGTGCGCGACATGGACTCGACGCCCCCCCCGATGGCCGCGTAATGCTGTCCTGTCATGATCTGCGCGGCGGCGGTGTTGACGGCTTCGAGCGCCGAGGCGCAGAAACGATGGATTTGCTGTCCCGCCACCGATTGATCGTAATCGGCCAACAAGACGGCGGCGCGCGCGATATTTCCGCCCTGCTCGCCGACCGGCTGGGCGCACCCCATGATCACATCATCGACCAGGGAGGTATCGAGCTCGCTACGATCGGCAAGCGCACGCAGCACCTGCTGGGCAAGCCGTACTGAGCTGACCTCGTGCAGGGAGCCGTCCGGCCGGCCGCGCCCCCGCGGAGTGCGTACATGGTCATAAATGAATGCATCTGTCATGAAACACCTCCAAAGGCCGCGCACGCCCGCGAGACCGAGCGTGCCCAACGTCGGTTTGAAACAGGTACTGGCGCTGGTGAAGTTGCGGATCCGCCGTCGCGACCCGAAAGCGCGAGGTGGCGGCCTCAAGAATCGCCGAGCCAGCGATGCCCGGCACCTATCCAAAGATAGACGGCCGGACACCGCGATTTGGCAGAATCTGTCGCTCACGCATTATATCTCTATTTCCGGAAATCCATGAGTACCGATGATTTGTCAGGGCCGACGGCGCCTCGAAGATTCCCCGCCTACGGCGGCGTCACATTGGTCGGTGACGTCGGCGGAAACCCTCGCGGCGAGCCCGTCATTCTGCTGCACGGCGGAGGCCAAACCCGCCATTCATGGGGACGCGCCGCTGAGGAGCTCGCCGCAGAGGGCTATTATGTCGCCGCGGTCGATTTGCGCGGCCATGGAGACAGTGATTGGGCCCCCGACGCGAATTACGACATCGAGGCGCAGGTAGGCGATCTGTTGTCCGTGATCGCGGCCATGCCTCGACCGCCCGTGGTCATCGGCGCCTCGATGGGGGGACTGGTGGCGCTCGTTGCCGCAGGAGAGAACCCGGGACGAGTGCGCGCCCTGGTGCTCGTCGACGTGACTCCCGAGGTCGATCCCGCAGGACGGGCGCGCATCATCGGCTTCATGCGCGCTCGGCCCGAAGGCTTCGCATCGGTCGAGGAGGCGGCGGACGCCATAGCCGCTTATCTACCGCACCGGCCGCGACCCAAGGACCTTTCCGGGCTGAATCGGAATTTGCGACGCCGGCCCGACGGCCGCTGGTACTGGCACTGGGATCCGCGCTTCTTCGGCACGTTTGAGCCCGACCCCGAGGCAGCGGCAGAACGCTATACCGCCGCGGCCAAAAAGGTGAGCGTGCCCACGTTACTGGTTCGCGGCTCGAAGAGCGAGCTGGTGACCGCCGAAAGCGTGCGGCACTTCCGCCAGACCATGCCCCGAGCCGAATTCATCGACGTCGCGGAGGCTGCGCATATGATAGCGGGCGATCGCAACGATGCGTTCAACGCGGCAGTGCTGGATTTCTTGCGGCGCCGCGTCCCGAACACTGAAAGCGTGCGGGTGCATTCACGCCGTCACCCCCACCCGGGTTGACGAGGCCCGCATCGATGAAACGGGAGGAAACCATGCTGCTTTCCACGATCCTGAGCCAGTCGGCGGAGAAATATCCAGAGGCTCCCGCGATCACCATGGATCGCTGCCGTATCAGCTTTCGTGAGCTGTTGGCCGCTTCGATGCGTCGCGCCGCCATGCTGCGAAGCATCGGCGTCGGCAAGGGGGATGCGATCGGTCTGCTGATCCCCAATTCCCCCGAGTTCACGGAACTGTTGTTCGGCGCGGCGCTGATCGGCGCGGTGGTCGTTCCGATCAACACGCGCTTCAAGGCGATGGAAATCGCCCACATCGCTCAAGATGCCGCTCTCAAGTACATCTTCACGTCGGATCTCATCGACGACCATGTGAATTTCCGAGACCTGTTGCGCGAGACGCTGCCCGGACTGTCGGGCGCGGCCGATCCGTCGGACCTGCAACTCGAGGGGTTCCCGGCGTTGCGTGCAGCCATTCTCATCGGGAACACGGTCGACCTCGATTTTCTCCTCGATGCCGAGCTGATGGATGAGGCATCGGGGCGTGCCCGGCCGCCCGCTATCGACCACTCACGTCTCACTGCCGAAGATCCGCAGCTCGTGCTCTACACGTCCGGCACGACGGCGCGACCCAAGGGCTGCGTCATATCGGGACGGGCGTTGACGGCATCGGCCGCCGGGGTCGTCGCTCATTTTCAAATCGGGCCCCGAGATACCTGGTGGTGCCCGCTGCCCATGTTCCACATCGGGGGCATACTTTTCATGACGGTCTGCCTGGAGTCGGGGGCGCATTTCGTCGGCATGTCCCGCTTTCAGGTGGACGGAGCCCTGGACCAGATAGAGTCGCTCCACCCGACGATCCTTTATCCCCTGTTTCCGACGATCACGATCCCCTTGATCAGGCACGCCCGCTTCGACGGCATACCGCTCGATTCGATCAGGCTCGTCGTGAGCGTCGCCACCGTCCCGGTCCAACGCGACATTCAGAGCCGCATCCCGAATGCCGCGCTGGTCAGCGCGTTCGGTATGACGGAAACGTGCGGCATCGTCACCTTCAACCGGACCTCGGACCCGCTGGAGGACCGGGTTTCCACGGTCGGCAGCGCCCTTCCCGGCTGGAACATCAAGATCGTCGACGCCGATACGCGCGCCGCTCTGCGGCCGGGTCAGCGCGGCGAGATCGCCGTCAAGGGACCCGCCTTGTTCACGGAGTATCTCAACGATCCGGCCCTGACGGCACGATCCTTCGACGCGGCGGGATATTTTCATACCGGTGATTGCGGAGAGATCAACGAGAAGGGACAGCTGACGTTTTGCGGACGGCTCAAGGATCAGCTCAAGGTGGGCGGAGAGAACGTCTCCGCGCTCGAGGTCGAGGCGTATCTCGGCACGCATCCGCAAGTCCAGCTGGCGCAAGTGGTCGGCATTCCCGACGAGCATTACGGTGAGGTACCGGTCGCGTTCCTCCAACTGGTGGGCGGAGCTTCCATCGGCGCGAACGACGTGCTTGCCTTCTGTCGCGGGAAGATAGCCAGCTTCAAGATTCCGAAGCACATACGTTTCGTCGAATCCTGGCCGATGTCTTCGACCAAGATCCATAAGGGCAAGCTCAGGGACCAGATAATCGGCGAGCTCGCGCGCAGCCATTGAGCCGATCGGCGGGGCCGTCGCAGCGCTCAGGCCGGACCCATCGAATCCTAGTACGAGCGCGGCAGGCCCAGGCTTTCGGCGATGGAATTGCGCACCATCTCGTTCGAGAT
Source organism: Steroidobacteraceae bacterium (assembly GCA_036501585.1). GTDB lineage: Bacteria > Pseudomonadota > Gammaproteobacteria > Steroidobacterales > Steroidobacteraceae > Bog-1198. The sequence continues at coordinate 4,808 of DASYAC010000262.1, read as the reverse complement.
CGGAGTAATCCGCAGGATTCGGTGATCGCGCCAGTAGCGCTGCATGTCGGTCTCGGCCGAATAACCCATGCCGCCGAGGATCTGGATTCCAAGATCCGCCGCCTTGACTGCGTATTCGGAGCAGATCATTTTGAGCATGTTCGCCTGGACGCCGACCTCCCTGCCCGCGGCCTGCAAGGAAGCGGTGTAGTAGAGCATCAGTTCCGCCTGCTGGCGCCACGTCGCGATGTCCGCGATGTAATGCTGGATGATCTGGAATTGTCCGATCGGCTTGCCGAATGCCTTGCGCTGCTTGACGTAATCCAGAGCATCCTCCAAAACCCCGTCGATCGCGCCCAGGCACTGCGCGCCTACCATGATGCGCTCGTTGTTGAGGGTCGGCAGGAGCGTGTACCAGGCCTTGTTCGGCTCTCCGAGGACGAGCTCATCGGGCACGAACACGTCATCGATCATTACCGAGCATGATCCCATCGCGCGCATACCGAGCTTCGGCAGAAGCGTCGCCGTGATTCCCTTCTGTCGAGCCGGCAGCAGAAACAGAGTCAGACCTTGATGCCGCTTCTGCACGTTCTTGTCGGTGCGGGCCAGCAGCAGGATGTAGTCCGCAACGCGTGCGGCCGTACACCACATCTTCTGCCCATTGAGGACCCAACCGCCGGAGACCCGCTCCGCTCCGGTCTGCATCGCTCCGAGCACGTCGGTGCCGCCGCCCGGTTCCGTGAAGCCGATCGACACGCGGCACTTTCCGGCGGCGATCAACGGCAGGAATTTTTCCTTCTGCGCGGCGGAGCCGTAGACGCCTATCGACTTTGCACCCGCGAAAGAAGTCAACCCCCAGGTCCACAGCAGACCGCCCAGAGTCCTCGACAGCTCGCGTGCGAACAGCATCTGCATCACGATGTCGCCGCCCTGACCCCCATAATCCTCGTCGATCCCGATACCGTGAAAGCCGGCCGCCGTGAGCTTGTCCCAGAGCTCGAACGGATATTCCTCTTCGCGGCGTTCCAGTTCGCGCGCCCAGCTCTTGGGCGCCTCGGCATCGACCCACCGGCGGATCGCATCGCGGAAGGTCTGCTGTTCCTCGGACAGTGAAAAATCCATGCATTGCTCCTGTCAAATTCTCAAGCCGCCGTCGACCAGCAGGGTCTGACCGGTGATGTAGGCGGATTTCTCGGAGGCCAGAAAGGCGACCGCCTCCGCCACCTCCGATGCCTCGCCGAATCGTTTCAGCGGAACCCGCCTGCGCTGGCCTTCCCACACTTCGGGCGCGAACAACTTGCGTTGAAATTGTTCCCCGAGTCCGGCATTGATGATACCCGGTGCCACGACATTCGCCCGTATGCCATGGCGCCCTTCCTCCCGCGCCACCGCCCTGCAAAGCATCTCGATCGCCGCCTTGGGAACGGCCGACAACGCATCCCCCGGCGGGAAGCTCCAGGTGGCGAACGATCCGATGGCCACGATCGTTCCGCGGTTCTGTGCACGAAACACCGGAATGGAGGCTCGCACGAGATTGGTGAACCCGATCAGCTCCGTCTGGACCACCTCTTCCCACTGCTGCTGGGTGATGTCGGCCACGTAGGGCTGCAGTATGCTCACGCCGGCCGCGAAGATGGCCGAGCCGACCGAGCCGAAGCGCTCCTTGGCTGCTTGCAGCGCGGCCGAGACCGAATCGGAATTGCGCACATCGACGAGTGCCGAGGCTGCTCCGCAGCGGGACGACAGCTCCTTTTCCAGAGCGGCAGCCTCGTCCTGCCGCGAGCGGTATGTGAAGAACACCGCTTCCCATTGCTCGCTCAGGCAGCGGCACACGGCCTTGCCGAGTCCGCCGGTTCCTCCAACGACCAATGCGGCGCCGGCGGATATCGCGTGCATCGGCGGCCTACTTACGCCACGGGTCGCCGAAACCGGACGCCGGCATCAGCATGGCCGACAGGCCGCCATCGACCAGCAAGTCCACCCCCGTGATGTAGGCCGCATCCGCGCTCAAGAGAAATGAGATCGCCGCAGCCTGGTTTTCGGGCAGCCCGACCAAGCGCAGCGGACTGCGCTGCGCGGCGGCATCACGCTGCACCGGGTCCGAATATCGAGCGTCCGTCATGGCGGTGTGCGTCGAGCCGGGAGACACGGTGTTGCACCGAATGCCGTCGGGACCCCATTCCACGGCCATCTGGCGCACCAGCATGATCAGGGCCGCCTTGCTCGCGCTGTAGGCACCCAGCGGAGGTGTGGGCTCATGACCCGATATCGATGCCGTCGCGACGATGGCTCCTTTCGAGGCGGCGAGCAGCGGATGGGCCGCCTTGGCGAGCAGCCAGGTCGCGCGGGTATTGATGGCGAAGGATCGCTCGTAGTCCGCAACCTGCAGGTCCAGCAGCGTCGAGCGCTGGATGATGCCCGCGTTGCTGACGAGCGCATCCAGGCCGCCAAATTCGCTGCGCGCAGCCGCAATGATCCCGTCGAAGGCGCTCAGATCGGCCAGATCCGCCACATGGACCACCGCGCTCGCGCCCTCTTTCCGCAATGCGGCGGCGACTTCGTCGAGCTTTTCCTTGGCGATGTCGACGAGAAGAATCTGAGCGGGCTTTCCTCGGGCCGCCGAATCGCGCGCAATCCGCAGAGCCGCCGCGCGTCCGATGCCGCTCGCCGATCCGGTGACGATCACTCTCACTTCAGCCCTCCTGCGCGACGCTCCGAATACCCCAATATGCTATGGGCGGGTATGCTGGGTCGCCTGCCAAAAGATAGGGCCCCCCCACGCGGCCCGCGGAGAGAATCTGGCGATGGATGCGCAGGGAGAATTTGACAGCCGCGAGTTCCGTAGTGCTCTCAGCGCGTTCGCCACGGGGGTGACGATCGTCACAGCGGTGGGCGCCGACGGGTCTCGGGTCGGGGTAACCGCGAACAGCTTCAATTCCGTCTCGCTCAGCCCTCCGATGATCCTCTGGAGCCTCGCCAAGACGTCGCGCAGTCTCGCGGTGTTCGAGCAGTCTCCCTATTGGGCGGTCCACATCCTGGCGGCCGACCAAGACGCATTGTCCAACCACTTTGCCAAGAGCGGGACAGACAAATTTGCCGGGATGGACCTGGAAACCGGTATCGGAGCCGTGCCCTTGCTGCGAGATTATGCCAGCCGATTGCAATGCAAAACGGCCTTCATCTATGAAGGTGGAGACCACGTCATATTCGTCGGCAACGTCTTGAGGTTCGACCGCCGCGAGGTCGCACCGCTCCTCTTTCATGGCGGCAAATATGCGCTCGCCGCCCGCAAAACGGAGCCCGCCGAGCTCAGCGGCGATTCGCAACGGGGCTCGGATTTCAGCCTCGGCGAGGATTTCCTGGGCTATCTATTATGGCGCGCGGCGCAGCATTTTCAGAGCCGCGTGACGGTGCATCTGCATGCTCACGGACTGAATCCCGACAGCTTCATGATACTGGCGATGCTTCTACATCGCGATGCGCGTACCACCCGGCAGCTGGCCTCCGGGTTGCCGCAGCCCGCGCTCAGCGATGTGCGCACGTTGCTGGGCATCCTGACCGGGCGTGGATTCGTCACGGTCGTCGCTGCCGATTCCGGGGAGACGGTACACCTCACGCCGCGAGGCCGCGAAGTCACCTTGCTGATCCATGCCGCCTCGAAGGCCATCGAGGAGGATCTGCTCGGTCGCCTGGAGCCTGCCGAGGGAATGGCGTTGAAGCATTTGATCCGCCGCTTCATCGTTCGGACCGACACGGGCCTGCCTCACCCCTGGCAAAATCCCGTTCCATGACCCGCGCGCACTATCGCATGGAACCCGCCGCGCGCAGCTGCGACTTGCCATTCTTGATGACCGTGGCGCCGCGGGCCTCTACCCTTGCCTGGAACGAAACCGCGTCGCCGTCGCGCCACAAATCGATGGTCAGCGTCTCACCCGGATAAACGGGCGATGCGAATCGCGCCTGGTGGCTCGCGATGCGTGCGGGATCGAAGTCTGCGTAACACTCGAGCACGGCACGGCAAGAGATTCCAAAGCTGCAAAGCCCGTGCAGTATCGGCCGGTCGAACCCAGCGCGGCGGGCAGCCGCGGGTTCGGCGTGGATGGGATTCAAATCTCCCGTCAGCCGATACAGTAGCGACAGGTCGGCCCGGGTGGCGATTTCCAGGGAGCGATCCGGGGGCCGGAGAGGCACCGTGTGCGGCGGCGGAGCGGGATTCGGCGACCCGCCGCATCCTCCTTCCGAGCGGGCGAAACAGGTGGTAGTCAGCGTCGCAAGCTGGACGCCGTCGGCGGCGTCCTTGATCTCGTGGCGCGTGACGATGAGGGCGCCCCGCCCGACGCCCTTGTCGTATACATCCAGCACGCTGCCCTGAACGCTGGCGGTCAACGGCACCTCGACGGGCCGGTGCAACTCGATCTTCTGTTCGCCGTGCAGAGCGCTGACCGGGTCCACACCCAGCGCTGCGAACGTGGGCGCGGCGATCCATGCGAGCGTCGTCGGCAGCGTCGGCACCGCTTTGAGTCTCTTTTCATAGACGAAAGCCGAGAGCCGCTCGTCGAGGGGATCGCTTCCGAATCCGACGCACAATGCGTACAGCATGGCGTCGCGTTCGCTGAACGACCATTCTCGAGGAGGCGGCCGCCGATCAAGCACCGCAGGGTAGTGTACGGTCACGAGCAATCCTCTTGGCGCGAGTGTAGGATGTTAACGTCAAAGCCGGTTGGTGAAGAGGTCATGCGTGCTGCGATTCTCGAGACGCTGAATTCTTCTCCCGTTTTGGGGGACTTCGACGAACCTGCGTCCGCGCCCGGCACGCATCTGATCTCGGT
>DASYAC010000261.1:0-4665 GCA_036501585.1 Steroidobacteraceae bacterium | reverse complement strand
AGCCCTCTCTACAAAAGGGCACCCCACCGACGATGTTCACCGAAAGATCACAGAGCTGTACCTCGGAACATTGGCACTACATCTTGGCCGAAACGTAGCGCTCGACGATCCGAATGAGGCCGATGGAGACAATCCGGATGTATTGTTCGATCTAGTTAGGGGCGACGGCGCACCCCCAAAACGGTGGGCTCTGGCGATCAAGACCATCGTGTCCTTCCGGTGAGCATGCATGACTGACGTTGGGCCGGGTTGATAGTGTGGCGCCCACACCGATTCACGGTGATGGGAGCAAACGATGGCGAGAGCGGCGAGCGGGACGAGAGGACAAGCGCGAGATTTAGCGCGCATGCGGCAACGGTTGGACGATTGGCGGGGTAGCCACAAGCGCGGGGTAGCGTTTCCGCCGGCGCTTTGGTCCGCGGCGGGACGCGTGGCTCGCCGGCACGGGGTGTACGTGGCGGCGCGGGCGCTGGGCCTGGAATACAACAAACTCAAAGGGATGAGCGGCGTGATCGCCCGCTTACCCGGCAAGGCGAAGCGATCGTCGAAACCCGATCCGATGAAGTTCATCGAATTGACCGACGCGTTGCCCGTGAGCCCGAGCGGCTGCCGCCTGTCGTTGCAGAACGCGAACGGACAGAGACTGCAGCTCGAGATGGTGGCGAGCGCGGCGACGGAGGTGGTGTTGCAGTTGTGCCGGTCGGGCTGGGGCGCCTTGTGATCCAGCTCACCGCGCAGATGCGCATTTTGGTGGCGGTGGCGAGCATCGACTTTCGCGCCGGCATCGATGGCCTGGCGCGGATCTGTCAGGGGCAGCTGCAGGTCGATCCATTTTGTGGGTGGCTCTTCGTGTTCTGCAATCGGCGGCGCACGGCGGTGAAAATTTTGACGTATGACGGCCAAGGTTTTTGGGTGTGCCACAAACGCTTGTCGCAGGGGAAGTTCCCGTACTGGCCGACGGACGGGCCGATCCAGGAGCTCCAAGCCCATCAGCTTCAGGTGCTGCTGATGGGTGCGGATCCGCTCAAGGCACGCGGGGTGTCGGCCTGGCGGCCATTGCCGCGGGGTGGCTTGATCGGGATGGGCGGCTTGCGTTCCATCAGCGAGGGTGATAACTTGCTCACCCATGGAAACGCTGCTGCGCTATCGCGGTCGTGCCGTGACGCGGGACGAGGTGCATCAGATCCGTGCTCTGGTCGCGGCGCACCCGCAGCAGAGCCGGCGGGCGCTCTCGGAGACGCTGTGTAGCGCCTGGAACTGGCGCCAGGCGAACGGCGCGTCGCGCTCGATGGTGTGCCGCGGCCTGATGCTGGCGCTGTGGCGCGCCGGGCATATCGAGTTGCCGGCGGTCCGCCGCCGGCCCCCGAATCCGTTGCGTGTTCGGGCGCGACCGGCGCCGGCGACGGTGGACATCACGGTGCTGCGGATCTGCTTTCGCGAGTTGGAACCGCTCACCTTCGTCCAGGTGCGCCGCACACCGGCCGAATCGCTCTTCAACAGCCTGATGCAGGCGCATCACTATCTCGGCTACGCGCAACCCGTCGGCGAGCACTTGAAGTTCATGGTGTACGCAGGGTCCCGACCGGTGGCGCTGTTCGCGTGGAGCTCGGCGCCGCGGCATCTGGGGCCCCGGGATCGGTTCCTCGGCTGGTCACCCGAGGTGCGACGCCAGAACATCACTGGCATCGCCTACAACACGCGATACCTGATCTTACCCTGGGTGCAGGTCGAGCATCTGGCATCGCATCTGCTTGGGCGCATGACGCGACTGCTCTCGGCCGAGTGGCAGCACGTCTATGGGCATGCGGTGTATTTTGCCGAGACCTTCATCGACCGCACCCGCTATCGCGGCACCTGCTACCGGGCGGCGAACTGGCAGTATCTGGGGCAAACGCAGGGTCGCGGCAAGGATGATCTGACCCATCAGCCGAACCGGACTCTCAAAGACATCCTCGGCCTGCCGCTGTGTCGGGACTTTCGCGAACGTCTGACCCGCCAGGCATGAGCCGCAAGAAGCAGCAATCCCCGCCCGAGCACATCGAGGTGTCGGTGGAGGAAATCTCCGCCATCGTCGAACGGACGCAAACCGGGGCGCTGAGCGCCGAGGATCATGCGAAGCTCAAGGCCGCGGTCGATACCTTTGCCCTCGTCATGGCGCAGTTGCAAACCAAGGACGCGTCGATCGAGCGATTACGGCACATGATCTTCGGCGCCACAACCGAATCCACCCGCAACGTGCTCGAGCAGAGGCACGGCGAGCCGCCTGCCGCGGACTCGACGGACGAATCGCCCGTCCTCCGACCGAAGCCGCCCGGTCACGGGCGCCATGCCGCCGCCGCGTACACCGGCGCGAGCCAAGTGACGGTGGCGCATCCCGATCTTCACAGTGGTGAGAGCTGCCCCGGCTGCACGAGCGGGAAGCTGTACCCGCAGAGCGAGCCGGCGAAGCTTGTGCGCATCACCGGCATGGCGCCGCTCTCGGCGACCGTCTACGCCTGCGACCGGCTGCGCTGCAATCTGTGCGGTGAGGTGTTCACCGCCCCGGCGCCCGCCGGGGTCGGCACCGACAAATACGATGCGACCGCGACCAGCATGGTGGGGTTGCTCAAATATGGGGCCGGGTTACCGTTCAACCGTATCGAGAAACTGCAGGACGGTATGGGCATCCCCTTGCCCGCCGCGACGCAATGGGATCTGGTGCAGGCGGCGGCAAGAGCACTGGGCCCCGCCCACGAGGAGCTGCTCAATCAGGCAGCCCAGGCCACCGTCCTGTACAACGACGATACCACCATGCAGGTCTTGCAGTTGACCCGCAAGCAGCGCGCCGCGGCGTTAGCCGACGATGCGGACGGCGAGCGCACCGGCATCTTCACCTCCGGCATCGTCGCGACCAAGGAGGCGCATCAGATCGCGCTGTTCTTCACCGGTGTGCGTCACGCCGGAGAGAATCTCGCCGCGGTGCTCGCCCGCCGCAACACCGATCTACCTGCACCGATCCAGATGTGCGATGGTCTGTCGCGCAATATCCCGAGCGAGTTCGACACGATCCTGTCTCAATGCCTGGCCCATGCCAGGCGAAAGTATGTGGAACTGACCGAGACGTTCCCGGCCGAAGTGCGCTTCGTGCTCGAGACCCTGCGCGAGGTGTACATCACCGATGCTCGTGCCCGTGACCAACACCTCGACCCGGCGCAACGGTTGCAACTGCACCAAGACGAAAGCCGGCCGCGCATGGCGGCGCTCGAACACTGGATGCAGGCGCAATTTGCCGAGCGCAAGATCGAGCCGAACTCCGCGCTCGGCGCGGCGATCCTCTACATGCAAAAACGCTGGCCGGAACTGACCCTGTTCCTACGTGTAGAAGGGGCGCCCCTCGACAACAACAGCTCCGAGCGGGCCCTAAAGAAGGCCATCTTGCATCGAAAAAATGCCTTGTTCTATCGAACCCTCGCCGGCGCCCACGTCGGTGACGTGTTCATGAGCCTGATCCACACCGCCGAGCTCAATCACGTCGCTCCGTTCGACTATCTGGTCGCCCTGCAGCGCAATGCCGCCGAGCTCGCCGCGAACCCCGCGGCCTGGATGCCCTGGAACTATCAGGCCGCGCTCGCCAGTCACTCTGGTCCGGATCCGCCCGGGTAGAACGGCTGTGCGTCGGCGTCAATTACGCTACGATCAGTTCTTCATCACCGGGAGATACACCCATGGCAGCTCGAAAGCGCGCCGCCCCGAAGCTCTATGAGCTGCACGTCGAACTTGAGCATATCAAACCGCCCATCTGGCGGCGCATCCTCGTCCCCGGCTCGATCAAGCTACCGAAGCTGCACGATCTGCTGCAGCTCGTGATGGGTTGGTCCGACTCGCATTTGCACAGCTTTGAGTTTGGCAAGAAAACCTTCAGTCCAGCTCACGATGAGATGGAAGACCTGAATATATTGGACGAGCGGAAATACACGCTCGGGAGCGCTCTCGGCGAGTCCGTTCGCGAGTTCGTTTACGAATACGACTTCGGAGACAGCTGGCGCCATCGTATCAAGGTCAAGCTCGTTCCCCAGCCAAATACAGACTGGTTTTATCCCCTGTGCATTGCCGGAGAACGTGCCGCGCCACCCGATGATGTCGGTGGCGTAATGGGCTATCTGGAGTTCCTGTCCGCCATCCAAGACCCGAAGCACGCTGAGCATGAAAGCATGCTCACCTGGATCGGCGGCACGTTCGATCCGGAGGGGTTCGATCTGAACGCGATCAATCGAGCGTTGCGATATGGGGAGGCCTGAAGCGCCCGCGGTCCGGCGGCATGTGGCCAGCGATTTGCTTGATACGGCGGTTACGGTCTCACGTAGCGGGCCAGGTCTCTGGCGTCAAGCATCCGCACCGGAAGGACACAGACCATCAGCAGCACTCACGGCCAAACTATTTTCGAAAGAATATCCGAGGGTGCCAAGCAGATCGATGCGCCGCGTTGCCAAGCTGACCGAGGCATCGTCGTGATCAATACTCAGGGCGCTCTCGATCATTCAGCACTTTGGTCGTCAGTGTTTTCGAGCGAGGAGAGCGCGGTAGCGGCGGTCATGCAGCAGATTCGCGGTTTGGCAGATGCCGCGATGGCGGATCGATCGCCGTCTGAGTGGGACGAGGTATTTTCAGGCAAGGCCGCGCCAATAG
>DASYAC010000260.1:0-12998 GCA_036501585.1 Steroidobacteraceae bacterium | reverse complement strand
TTGTCGAAGCCCACCACGGTGTGACCGGCCGATAACAATCGCTCGGTCAAGGTGCTGCCGACGAATCCGGCACAACCGGTCACGAAGCAGCGCACGTCAGGACCCCTGTGTCCATCGGCCGCTCACTTGACGGTTCCGCATAGTGAGCGAGAATCACCCCCGGTGCTCGGGGCGGGCCCTAGTGCCGAAGAGGCGCTCATCGTTTCCTCAACACCATCAAAAAGTGATCGCCCATGGAGCGCAATACCGGCCACCCCGCCGCGCGCCGATCGGCGCGCCACAACCAGTCGTAACCGCGTCCGGACCATGCGTCCCGCACGCCGGCGAGGTACGGCGGCGGGGCGAACAGGCACAATCCCCGGTAGTGCTCGAGATGGAAATCACGTTCGAACGCACGATAGAACCCGCGCGGTGTGTAGTAGCGCGTCCAGATGGTGTGTCCATTCATGCCGACCGGCACGACCCGGCGGGCGAAGCGAATCCCAAGCCTTGCCCAGCGTCTTCGCCAGGCGTAATGCGCGAGCTCCCAGGGACACACCCGGCCGATCACCGTGAATACCAGTGCCCCCTGGGTTTTGAGCAGGCGTGCACACGCGTTCGACACCTGAGCGAGATCCGGCACGCAGTTGAGTGCGCCGAGATTCGAATACGCGCCGTCGAACGCACCGCGACCCTCCAGTCGTTCGAGCTCGTGCGCGCCGATGGCCAAGGGCAAGACCCGATCCGCGACCGATTCGCCGCGTGCGCGGGCGACGGTGCGGGCAAGCATTTGGGGCGACCAGTCCGTGGCGGTGATCTGGTGCCCGAGCCCGGCCATGCGCACCGCGTCCAATCCCGTGCCGCAGCCCAGATCGATCAAGCGGCTCTGCGGGGCGAACGTGGTGTCCAGCCAGCGCCACATCTCGCGGCGCATGTCCTGGATGAGCTCGTTGTTCCCTCGCGGACCGTCGTAATCGGCCGCGACGCTGTCGAAAGCGGCCTGGGTCTCACGCAGGCGGGTTAGCGGGTCGGCCGGCATCATGGCGAGGCGCCTGATCCGGCAACGCCGGCGGGTTTCGATGGGGCTGCCGGGCGGACGCGGACCGGATTCGGTGCTCTCCAGACGCAGTAGATGCAGGCGATGAACAGCGCGAGAAGCAGCCAGAGTCTGGGATACGCCAGGGTGGAAAGGCCGCCACGGCCCTCGAAGGCCGCGGTCAATCGATAGGGGAAGACACCGATCAGCGCATAAGCGCCCAACATGAAGTATGCGCACGCCGCGGCCCCGCTTCGCAGTGCAAAACCGACGGCCAAGCCGACCGGTAGCCAGAGCAGGGCAAAGTGATAGGTCGCGGTCGCCGGCGCGATCAACAGCGTCAGGATGCCGATGATTGCAACGGACGGCGCCACACCGGCGGCTGCATCTCGCGCCAGCCTGACGAGCGTGACGACTGCCACGCTGACGAGGCACACCTTGGTGAAAGCGACACCCAGCGTGGCCACTCCGGGCATCGCAAGAAACGGCAGCGGATTGTCGCGCGCATCGAATATGAACAGCCGTCGAAACAGGGTATCGAAGGACTGAAAGCCCGCCGTGAAGGGGTCTTGCATGTCGAGCCGCGCGATCAAATGATTGCCGAATATGGCCAGGAATTTCGCGTGGAGCGGCCAGCCCAGGAGGGCGATGCTCGCGAGCACGATGGCGAGGATGGTCACCACGCCGCCGACTACGAGCCTGTATTGTCGTCGAGCGGCAAAATAAACCAGCAGCGGCAGTGCAAAGTATTTGATCGGGGCAAAGAGGCCGAAGCTGATCCCGGCGAGCCAGGGTCGCCTTTTCAGGTAAGCGTAGTAGCCCAGAATGCAACAAAATGAGGCGACGATGTAGGGCTGGCCGAAACGCAACCCGTTGAGGATGGCGTAGCCCGAGAGCAGCACGAATATCGCCGCGTCGATGGTGCGCCATGAAAGCACCTTCGACAGCAGGATGATCGAGCCCGAGAGGCAAGCAAGGCTCGCCAACGTCATGATTCGCAGAGCGTCGAGCGGCTGAAAGCGCGCCAAGGGAATCAGCAGGAGCGCGGTCGGCGGCGGAAACGGCGCGAACTTGCCCTCCGATGGGACCCCGATGCGATAGCGGCGCATTTGCTCTTGAAACCAGGGGGTGTCGTAGAGCCGCTTCGTTGGGCCGCCGTCGGCGACGATCCTGGCCGCGGTCAGGTAGTTGGGAAAGTCGGTATTCAACCGGGACATGGCGGGCACGATGCCCTTGGCGAAGAGCGCGATCATCAGGGCGATCGCCAGCAGAGGGGCGGTTGCGCGGCCGGGGAGCAGGCGCCCGCGCGGCGGCCCCTTCCGGTGAAGCGCATCGGATTCAGGCCACATCGCCGAGCCGCCGGAAGGTCTTCGACTCGCGAAGCAGATCGTCATAGGTCCCGGTTCGCATGAGCTTTCCCTGATCGAACTCGTAGATTCGATCGCAGGTCCGCACCGACCTCAGCCGGTGGGTGATGAGAATGATGGTATAACGGCCGCGCAGGCCGGCGATGGTCGCCTGCATCTCGCGCTCCGTCAGGCCGTCCAGGGCGTTGGTCGCCTCATCCAGAATGAGCACGGTCGCTTGGGCGTACAGCGCGCGCGCGATGCCGATTCTTTGCCGCTGTCCTCCGCTCAACCGGGTACCGCGCTCTCCCACCGGGTGTTCGAGTCCATCCGGCAGATCGTCGAGGAGCGGGTCGAGCTGCGCCAGATGGGCTGCGGCGAGGAGCCGCGCGCGATCGACGGCGGCAGATGGAATGCCGAGCGCGATGTTTTCCGCAATGGTGGCATCCAGCAAATAGATGTCCTGAGGCACGTAGGCGATGCGCGACTGCCATGCGGGGCGGTTGGTGCCATCGATTGCCATCCCGTCCACTTCCAGACGTCCGGCGCCGGGCACGAGCAAGCCCGCGATCAGGTCTACCAGCGTGGTTTTTCCCGAACCGTTGGGGCCCACGAGGCCGACGGCGGTGCGCGCGGCGATCCGCAGGGACATCCCGCCGAGCGCCGGTGGGCGGCCCGTCCGGTAGGAAAATGAGACGTCCTTGAGCTCGACCGCGGACCGAGGGCGCTCCGCCCAAGCGGCGTCCGCGCGCGCCGACCCGGCAGCGGCGGGGACGATACGCGATCGGGCCAACCGCAAATCCGGCGCGATCGATGCAAAACCCGTCCGGTCGGCGCGAATTTTCACGAGCGCCATGAAAGCCTGTTGAAGCGAGGGCAGCAGCCGGTAGGCGGCAAAACCCAGAAAGGTCAGTTGCCCCAGCCATGATCCGATTCCTCCCTCGCGGCGGCCGGTGAGGAGCGCAACGGCGACCAGGCCCACCACCGCGACGCATTCCATCACGTAGCGCGGGCTTTGTCCGATCAGCTGCGTGTGGGCGGCGGCCCGCGCGAAGGCGCCGCTGGATCGCTCGAAGCCCGCGCAAAAGAATGGCTGGAGCCGACGCAAGAGTATGTCGCGGATGGCGCCGAGGCTCTCGTTGACGATCTTGGTCTGCTCGATGAAGAACCGAGACTCGATCTCGCCGGCCCGCAGCAGGCGGTTGCGTACCGCCAGGTAGATGAGCACGTAGCCTCCGGCGAGAGCCGTGAGCATGGCCGTGGCCAGCATGGGGTTGAGCAGCATCACCGATGCGACGATGAAGAACGCCGTGACGATGTTGGTGTTGAGGGAGAAGGCATTTTGCAGCAGATGATTGGTCGACCGGGTGGTCTCGTGCATGAGATTGTTGAACAGGAGCGAGCTATGGGTGCGTGCATGAAACACATACGGACGGTGCAGATACTCCGCGAACAGGATGGACTGCAGATCGGTGCCGATCCACATCGCCAGGCGGATCATGACGAAGGAGCCGGCGATATTGATCGCATTGGCAAGGACTACGAGCGCCATGAACGCGAGTCCCAGCGCGGCCGTGAAGCTTCGCGTGTTCGAGAATCCCAGCTGGTAGAGCCATTGCAATTGCGGGGTCCGGTGGATCAGAGCCGGATTGCCGAGTACCGAGAAAAACGGAGCAATCGAGGCGATTCCCGCGACCGTCGAGAACGCCATCAGGAGCGACAGCAATTGAGCCGCCACGACCCATCGCCGCTGTCGCGCGGTGAGCACGCTCCAGATGTCTGCCAGCAGGCTCACCGTCAAAGACTCATGACGCGGGGATCCCACTGGCGGATCAGCCTTCTGGACAGCTTCAGCTCCCACGGATCGTCGTAGCGCTGGAAGCGGTAGCGCCACGAGGCAAGCGCCCGCAGGGCGGACTTTCCCCACGCAGGCGCGCGGATATCCATGACGGTCGGAAAGCGGCACCCGAGGACGGTGGTGAAATCGACGATGCGGCGGCGCAGCCGCGGCGACACCCACGGCGCATCCTGGTGGCACCAATAATCGATCCACTCAGGCGTCGCCCATCCCTCGGAGGTCCGCGGGAATACCACGGGCATGCCGGTCCGGTCGAGATACTCGCTGGTGAGCCGCTCCGGGCCGCCGCCTTTGTCGGATTCGCGCCGCGGCAGCGGGGTGTACACGTAGATCATCACTTCCGTGCCGGGGTGGACGCGTTTGATGGCGCGGATGAACTCGAAGGTTTTTTCCGTTTCTCCCTCCGGATCCTGCGGCGGCGCCACCATGAACGACAGCTCGGGAATCACGCCGTGACTGCGGCATTTTTCGACCGCCTGCAGGGTCTGATCGCTATGGGTCCCCTTGCGGATATCATGAAGCAACCAGTCGCTGGGCGATTCCGCGCCGATGTAGGCCATGCGCAACCGGCTCTTGCGGACCAGCCGCCAGGACGCCTCGGAAAGATTGACGAGGGCGTCGGAGCGCGCAAAACACCACCACGGCAGCTCGAGTTTGGCCAATACCTCGAGCAGCGGCACCATGTCGATTTCACGATCGAAGAAGTTGTGGTCATAGAACTGGATCGCGTTCAGGCCGTACCGAGCCTTCATGAAGGTGAGATCCTCCTCGAGCCTCGCGGCCGCCGGCAGCGCCATCTTGCCCCGAAACATCGTCGCGACTCCGCAGAACGTGCACCGAAAGCGGCAGCCGAGGGCCGCCTGATAACCGGCGGTGCGCGTTCCCAGATAGGTCTTGGTCAGATACCTGCGGGGATTCGCCAGCTTCTCGTAAGGCAGCATCCGACCGAGACCGGCCGCGGAGAACTTTCGGTCCTGGTTGTGCACCAACTGATCCCGGTGCCGCCAGCTCAGTCCGGGTATGGCGTAGAACGTCGCCTCCGGGTCCGCGGGCAGGGAATTCAGCAGGTCGAGGAACGTATCTTCTCCCTGGCCGCGCACGGCGAAGTCGATGAACGGAGAGCTCATGGCGGCTTGCGGAACGACGGTCGGGAACGCACCCCCCCAGATGATCGGCAGCGTCGGGAGTGCTTTGCGGATTGCTTTCGATACGGCGATGGCGGAGCGCAACTGCGGTCCGCCCATCACCGTCACGCCGGCCGCAATGACGGACCGATCGTGGACCGCGCTCACGGCGGTCGCGATGAAATCGCGGTCGACGTTGCCGTCGATGAGCGTACAGGCATAGCGGGCTTCGAGGGCGGCTGACAGGCTCAAAATGGCCAGAGGGAAGCGCGCATTGCGATGCGATGTGATGGTCGGGTTGATGAGCAGGACGCGTTGCGCCGGAGTCATGATGGCCTCGGAGACGGCGACAGGGTGGTACTCGGAGAGGGAACCACTCGGAACAAGGTCAATCTCTCGTTGACGAAGCGACGCTCTGCCCATACCGACGTGCTCAAGCCGTGCTCGCGGAATGCTTCCAGGAAGGCACGCCCATCACCGAAGGTCGAGAGCAGCACCAGCGCAGATCCGCCGGGCTTCAAGTGAGCCGTCAGACCGGAGGCGAAGCGTTCCGGAACGTCGAGCGAACGCCAGGCGCTGTCTCGATCGTTGCGCGGTCTGCCTCGCAGGAAGGGCGGATTGAAGAGCACGAGGTCGAAGCGCTCGGTGAGCACGGGGTCGAAGAGATCGCCGTGACGCACGGAGATCTTGTCTTCCAGGTGATTCAGCGCGGTATTGATTCGCGCACAGCGAACCGCGGCCGGATTGATGTCGACCGCCACCACGCGTTTCGCGCAACGAGCGGCGAACACCGCGCCCACCCCGGATCCCGTCCCCATATCCAGAACGTCGGCATCGCAGCCGATGAGTCTGGAATCCGCCTGGGAGGCCAGGAATGCTCCGCTGCGGGGGATTTTCGGATTGAATACGCTGGGTGTAACGATAAAGGGCAGCTCCTGCACCCATTCGAGCCGGAAGTCGTCATACCGATCCTTCCCCAGAATCCGGTAACCAAGGGCCATCGCCTTGCCGAGGAGGCGTGTGGGCAGCGGCAGCCGCTCGACCCTGCGGAGGTTCGAGGCGGCCATCATGACAACCTCTGCGCCGGAACCAGCCACCGGGTGAATAGCATCTCGATCGGCCACCGAAAGTCGTTGCGCGTGCATCGATAGCGGGCGATTTTCTGCAGCAGCCGTTTGCTGCGGGATGCTTTTTTCCACGCGAGCTCGTGGAAGAATTTGAAGCGCTCGATGAGCTCGAACTTCTCGGGAGACACCCACGGACCGGGCTCGCCCGCGACGTAGTCGAACTGCGCCCAAGCCTCGAGCGTTTCAGGCAGGCGAAACCCCCGCGCGACGGCTTCGATGACCAGGGCGCTGCCCGGGTAAGGCTTGAAGTAATAGATCGGGGTCAGAAAATCCGGGCTCATCGAGCGCAACCGCCGGGCGCAGTCGAGAGTGGCCTGAATATTCGCATCGGTTTCGTCGGGAAAGCCGACGATGAAGGGAAAATGGCCGGCAATGCCATACTCGAGCATCTTCCGGGCGGTTGCGTAGACCTGTTCGATCTTGATGTCTTTTTTAATTCGCTTCAAAACCTCGTTCGACCCGGACTCCACGCCGACCAGCAGCCGGCGAAGGCCGGACTCCTTGCAGAGCGCCCACACGGCGTCCGGCAACCGGACGCCCTGATCGGCGCGCATGGTTGCCGCCCAGGTGATCTTCATTCCGGACTCGACGATGCGGTCCGCCAACGCCTCGACGCGGCCGGCTTTGGTGAAGAAAGTCTCGTCCTGGAAGTTGACATCGTCGAATCGATAGCGGTCCCACAGCTCCTTCAAACGCGCCGCCATGCGTACCGGTTCGAGGCCTACCCATTTGCGCCCATAGACGAACGGATCGGAACAGAACGCGCAGCGGAAATTGCAGCCCTGCGACGAGATGTAGTCGAGCTGGCGCTTGCCCTTGAGCTCGAAGTATCGCTCGACCGGAATCAAGCCATAATCGTGCGGCCGAAATTTGTCGACCTGCGCCAGGGATCGGGACGGGTTCTCGCGAATCGATCCGTCGGGCAGTCTCACGGTGCAGCCGGCACAATCATCCAACGGACGCCCATCCGCGAGGCGCTGGATGAGGTCTGCGAAAGTCTCTTCGCCCTGGCCGCGTACGCACACGTCGACCGAGGCCTCTTGCAAGCATTCACGGGCGAACATCGACGGATGCCAGCCGCCCCAAACGACGGGCAATGTCGGCCGCGCGCGTTTCGCGGCACGCGAGATGCGCAGTGCGTCGGATATCGGCGCGCCGGTGAGTACGGTGACGCCCAGGCACAATGCATCGCTGATGTGGGCGCACACGGTCCCTTCGGCGTCGGGGTCCAGGCGAGCATCGACAATCACGACTTCGTAGACGGCCGGGTCGAGCTCGGAACCGATCGCGAGCAGTGCCAAAGGCATGGTAAAGAACACCGCCTGAGGGTTGTAAAGAACGACTTTGAGGCGTTTGCCGGCGGTCACGGGCAGGCCTCCCGCGCGCGAGCCAAGGTGTCAAAGCCGGTCTCGAGCCGGTTCGGATCGCGCCACATCGAACATACACAGGTGCTGCACTCGGCGCGCCGGTTGGCGCGGATCGCATCTCGCAACGCCGTCATGGAGTCGCCGTTCAGGGTGCTCAGGAAATCGCCGTGTTCTTCGGGCTTGTCGGGTCCGGAGATGAAGAAGCACGGTTGAACGCGGCCGTCGGCGCCGATTACCGCCGAGAATTCGGGCGCGTTGCAACGAACAGGGGGATAGGCGTTGCGCCCGAGCAGCGCACCAAAGTATTGCAGGATGCGCCTGAGCTTCTCAGGGCTTTCCGCGATGAAGCCGGAACGGAAATCCTCTGCATGACCGGCCTCCATCCAGCCCAGAATCTGGTCGAGCATCGGCAGGTCCTCGGCACGTAGCGCCAGATCGGAGATGAAATCGCCGTCGCGGCCGAAGGCATGGGGATTGGCCACGTCGACCGCCAGGAACGATACCTGGCGAGCGCCGAGGGCTCGAGCGAGATCGACGAATGCGGGCAACTGGCGGTAGTTGGCCCGCTGCAGAGTGACGCGAACACTCGGCGCGACGCCGTGGCCGGCGGCCCCCCGAATTCCGTCCGACACCTTGTCGAACGCATCGAGACCGCGGATGGCGGCGTAGGTTTCTCGATCCGTTCCGTCCAAGGAGACGGTGATGCGGTCGAACAGGCCGGCGGCGCGCCGCGCATGCTTGGCGAGGGCGAGCCCCGCCGTCAAGAGCCAGACTTCCAGGCCCATGGACTTCAAGAGGGCTGCGATCTCAGGCCACTCCCGATGCAACAGCGGCTCGCCGCCGGATAACACCACCACGCGGGTGCGGAGCCGCTCCAAACTCGGCCGGAGACGGGCGACGAACTCGAGATCGACGTCCTTGCGTCCGTGCCGCCAGTGATCGCAGCTGACGCAGCGCGAATTGCAGCGCTCGGTCACATAGAGCGTCACCAACGGCAAATGGCTAAGGGACAAGTGAGCACCGGGCGATGACTCGGGTGAGCAAGGACCGCAGCCGCCTGAGCGATGCGGTAGGCATGTACTCGATGCTCGAATCCGACGACATTGCGTGGTAAATCCGGCGATCGTGCAGCATCTCATTGCGACAGGCAGCGCACGTCAGGAAATGGGCTTCGAGCTTTCGCCGGTCGACCGTGCCGATCGTGCCATTGACATGCCACGGGATCAGTTCGGAGATCTCCCGATGGTCGGCTGAGCGGGTGTGGCCGTGATTCATTCGCCGCTCGCTGACCATTCAGGCGCCGTGCCGTCGAGGGCCGGCAGGTGTTGGCGGAGCTTGCGGCGGGCGTGAAACATGCGAGCCTTGACGGTCCCGACCGGTGAATCGGTTATGGCCGCGATTTCCTCCAGCGAGTGGCCCATGTGGTAGGCCAGCTCGAGAGTCAGCCGTTGATCGAGGGGCAGCCGGCTCAATCCATGAGCCAACCAATCCTGTACTTCCGTTTCCGCTCCCGGATCCGTGGTTTGCTCGGGAGACTCGTCGAGGCTCAGTGCGGCGGCGTGGTGCCGTTGACGGTGCAGCGATTTCAGGGCCGTACGGTAGGCGATGCCGAAGATCCAGGTGGAGACCTGCGAGGCGTGCCGAAAATCCTTGGCCCTCTGCCAGATGGTCAAAAAGGTGTCGTTGATGATTTCTTCGACATTTTCATACCGCGGGGTGAACCTGAATAGAAATCGCGCGAGCCGGCGGTGATAGACCAGATACAGTTCTTCGAAGGCCAAGCGATTGCCCGCGGCGACGGCGACCAGCCGACCGATATCGCTTTCTTTGGGGGGTTCGGACGACGACATCATCGGGCGGCCGCCGCGCCTGGAACAGTTCCCGTCATGCCCCGTATGTGCCGCCTGGGAAGGAAAAAGTTGCCGGAGCGGCCACCGATTCGTCACATTACTCGCCTACCCTAGGAGGCCTACCGATGGCTAAACGCAACAAAACCCGCGCGGCCGACAGTACCCGCTCGGCGCACCTGTCGCCGCGTTCGCTGGCGGCTCCCGTGTTCGCGCAACCCGCGCCGACGCCCGATCCGTCGACGTTCAAGATCACTCATCCCTCCGATGACGCGGCCTACAAAATCATCGACGAGCTGAATGCCGAACATAAGATCAAGCCGCTGCCGTTTCCCTTGCCGCGCGGGGGCCAGTCCGAGCCGCAACTCGATTTGACTCGAGTCTTCGGCGGAAACACGTCGGCCATTCAGCGCATCCAAAGCAGCGGGCAGATCGTATTCCACTCGACGGGAGACTGTGGAAGTACCCGGGGTCCCAAGACCCAGAACGAAGTGGCCGACAAGATGGTGGCGGATTTCGCCGGGGCGATGCCCGCGGACGTGCCGCAATTCGCGTTATTGCTGGGGGACGTCGTCTACAACTTCGGCGAAACCCAGTACTATTACGACCAATTCTACGAGCCTTATCGCAATTATCCGGCGCCGGTCCTGGCGGTGGCCGGCAACCACGACGGCATGATCTCGCCGCTTGCGCACGCGAAGAGTCTCGACGCGTACCTCCGCAATTTCTGCGCCGATCCCGCCGCCGGATACACGGTCACCCCGGAGGCCGGCGGGCTCTCCCGCACCGCGCAGATCCAGCCCGGCGTGTTCTTCACCTTTGATGCTCCCTTCGTTCGCGTCTTGGTACTGTACAGCAACACCTTGGAGGATCCCGGGGTGATCTCGGACAAGAACATCGGCTCGGCCCAGATCGCCTACCTCAAAGCGGCGCTGGCGCGTGTGAAGCAGGAGAAATTCAGCGGCGCGCTGCTGTTTGCGCATCATCATCCGCCTTATGCGACGGGAAGCCAGCACGGTTCCAGCGTGCAGATGCGCCTGCAGATGGATGCGGTGTGCGAGGCCGCGGGAGTCTGGCCGCATGCCGTGCTGTCGGGCCACGCCCACAACTATCAGCGCTTTACCCGCCACCGCCCGGACGGCTCCGATATTCCGTACATCATCTGCGGCAACGGCGGCCACAATGTCCAAAAACTCGAGGCCGCCGGGGGAGTGCCCCCGCGCGCTCCCCAGCTGTTTCAAGCAGCAACGGCCACCGACGACGCGGTCACGTTCGAGAACTACGACGACACCGACTATGGCTACTTGCGCCTGATCGTCACCGGCAAGCAGCTGCGGATCGAATATCATCCGGCGAGCGACGGTGCCGGCGCGAAGACCCCGGACGACAGCGTGACCATCGACTTGAGCACGCGCCGCCAGACGGTGTATTCGCCGAAGGACCTGGGCATGCCCGCCAGGGCTCGTGAAATTCACGGGCTCCTCGAGACCCGTTCACGGCGAGCCGCCCGCAAGTCCCGTTAGCTTGATCGGCCCGGCGATCGTCTCCCGTCGCGCCTCCCGGAGGGCCGGACGGCGGGCGGCAGCGCGCCGCGCGATGTGATGTAATTCGTCGGGTGATCGTTCATCTCATCGACGGCACGTACGAGCTCTTCCGCCATTTCTACGGTCTGCGCCGCTTCACCAAAGGCGCTGACCGGCCTCATGGCGCCGTGGTCGGCGTGCTCAACGGCCTGCTGCAGATGATCGAGGAGGGGGCCACTCATCTGGGAGTGGCCACCGATCATGTGATCGAGTCGTTCCGCAACGAGCTGTGGAGCGGCTACAAGACGGGCGACGGCATCGAGCCCGCGCTCTGGGCTCAGTTCCATCCATTGGAAGCGGCGCTCGGCGCGATGGGCGTTCCCGTGTGGCCGATGGTCGAGCTGGAGGCGGACGATGCGCTGGCGTCGGCCGCCGCGATCGCCGCGCGCGACTCCCGCGTGCAGAAGGTGTGCATCTGGACGCCGGACAAGGATCTCGCGCAGTGCGTGCGCGACGGCCGCGTGGTGCAAGTCGATCGAAAGAGCAAGTCCATCCGGGATGCCGACGGCGTGCGGGCCAAGTTCGGCGTGACGCCCGAGCTGATTCCCGACTACCTCGCGTTGGTCGGCGACAGCGCGGACGGATACCCGGGCATCGCGGGGATCGGACCCAAAGGTGCGGCCGGCCTGCTCACCCGATACGGCAAGATCGAGGACTTTCCCGCCGACGTGCTGGGCGAACGGCGCGAGCTCGCGTTGCTGTTCAAGAGGCTCGCGGTGCTTCGCACCGATGCGCCGCTTTTCTCCGATGTCGAGGCGCTGAGATGGCCGGGGCCTGCCCCGGGATTTCAGGCTCTTTGCGATCGGCTCGGAGATCCGCGGGTGGGCGCGCGCGCCGGGAAAGCCGCGGCCGCACGGGCTCCTTGACGAGATCCGCGCGGCGCCGGCGGCCTCCCATCTGCCGCCGCCCTCTCAGCTGCCGCCGCCCTCTCAGCTGCCGCCGCCCGCCACGATGCATCCCGAATCCATGAGCAGATCGCCGCTCGGGCCGGTTCCCGTGAGGAGAATGTATCCGGGTCCGCTCTGGTACTGCGCTCCGGCGAGGACGACGGTGTAGTTTCCCAAGTGATCCCGGGCCTCCGGGCTCAGGTTCGCCACCAGCTCGTAGGGATTCGACACTTCGAGTGCATGCAACGGGAGGCGCATGGCCTGAAACGGGAAACCCGCTACCGTTACCGGCGACCAGCGGTCCGTCACTTTGTCCGCCACGGCCTTCAGAGAGTCGACCACTTCCGGTCTCAAACACTCGATGTGCAAGTGGAATTGATGCTGTCTGCGAGTCGCGACCGTGCCCACCGCGATTCCCACGTCGGTCATGGGTACCGCATGGCCGACGAATTTCGAGAGCAGATCGCGGGCGTGCCAGGCTTCGGCAAAATAATTTGGGAGGTTGGGGTCGAGCAATTCGGTGCTCTCGGTGCCGGTCATCGTCTGGGTCGGAATCAACAGGTAATGCGCGCCGCCGTCGGGGTCGGCGAGCAGGGCGTAGCCGGAGATGCCGCCGCTGGGATTCGCCAGAAAGACCTTTTCGCAGGGCGACGGGTCATTGCGCTGCGTCCAGTTGACGACGCATTGGTCCTGGACGATTTGCCGGTAGGCATCTGCGCCGGCGTCGGGCGGCAAGTCGGCGGATTTCTGGCCGGGAGTATGTAGAGTCCCACGGCCCGTGGCCGAGAATGCCGTGGCCGCCGCCATCAAGGTGAACAAGGTTCTGCGAAGTCGAGAGCGCGTA
>DASYAC010000259.1:0-7994 GCA_036501585.1 Steroidobacteraceae bacterium | reverse complement strand
TTCCGGTCGCTTGCACACTGGCGGCTCTGGCCATGCAAAGCGTACGCCGGCATCACTCAGGCGGTGGTGGGAGCCTGTGTATGATCCGGGCGCATGCATCTCGCCGCGCGAATCTGGATCGTCGCCTTCGTGCTCGTTGTCGAGGGCGTCGCGATATCGCTGACCATTCACGGCCTTCCGATCGCTCAAGCCGGTGCTCCAGCCGCAGCAGTAATGCATGCAGTGCACACCATTCAGGGGTGGTTATTTCGCTTCATTATTGCCTACGGCAGCTCGCTCGCAATTTTGATTTTGTCGGCGCGTCGGGATTGCTTCGCCAAGTTCGCATCCGTTGAGATCGTCTCTGTCCGAAAACGCTGGCTGATTTTGCACGGCGCGCTCCTGATGCTACTCCTAATGTTGTCGTCGGTTATTGACGCGGGCTTGTCCCCTCCACTGTTCATTCTCTCAGCCACAGCGCGCCCGCTCTTTGCGGTATGTGCAGGCCTTGCACTCTGTGCAGCGCTCGCACCGTGGCGCATCTGGGGTCCTGCTGTGCGGGGAAACCGCGAGCTATTCGGCTACGCATTCGCGATGGCCGGGGGTGCGGTTCTAGCGGTCACATTGAGCCAATCTTTGTGGGCGCCAGCGGCCAGGGTGACTTTTAGGTTGGTACAAATTCTACTTCGGCCTTTTTATCCCAATCTGCACGTCGATCCATTCGCGCAGGCACTCGCAACCGACCGTTTCGGCGTGATTGTGACCGATGATTGCAGCGGCCTTGAGGGCGTCGGATTGATGCTGGTGTTCTGTGCGGCATGGCTCTGGTACTTCCGGGATGAATATCGGTTCCCTCGAGCTTTATTCATCGTTCCGGCGGCACTGCTGCTCATTTTTATGCTGAACGCCGTCCGCATCGCGGCTCTGCTGATGATAGGCGACGCGGGCTACGCCAGCATCGCAAGCGCTGGGTTTCATTCACAGGCTGGATGGATTGCTTTCAACACGTCGGCTTTCGCCATTGCGGTCATTTCCAAGCGCAGCCGGTGGCTGGCCCGTGAAGCATTCGGCGCCGCCGAACAAGTCGGTGAATCGAAGTCGCCGGCAATTGCGTCAGCCAATCCGGTCGCGCCGTACTTGGGGCCCTTGGCCACTATTCTCGCCGTCGGCATGGTGACGCGGGCTTTTTCGGACGGGATCGACGTGCTCTACCCGTTGAAGTTCGCCGGCGGATTGGTGGTGTTGTGGGTTTACCGAGCGGACTATCGACAACTCGATTGGCGCTTCAGCTGGCGAGCGGTCGCCGTGGGCACGCTGGTATTTGCGGTCTGGATCTTGGCCGCGCGATTTGTAACAACCCCGCGGATCATGCCTGAAAGGCTCGCAAACTGGTCGGGGGGTGGGCGCCTCGCCTGGATTGCTCTGCGGTCATTGGGTGCCATTTTGACTGTGCCCCTTGCGGAGGAACTGGCCTTTCGGGGATATCTGATGCGTCGCCTGACGCATCAGGATTTCGAAGTCGTCTCGTTTCGCAACGTCCGCTGGCCGGCGCTGACGCTCACCGCGGTCGCCTTCGGACTGCTTCATGGAAGCCTGTGGTGGCCCGCGCTGCTGGCGGGTCTAGCCTATGGCTGGCTGGTCATCCGAACCGACAAGATCGGCGAGGCGGTGGTGGCTCACTCGGTGACTAACGCGTGGCTCGCGGCATATGTCTTGACCTTCGGTCAATGGCAGCTCTGGTGAAGGGCGCCGGGCTCGAATCCAGAGGTTTTGGACAGGAGGGGATTGATCTTAAATTCGAACGATTACCATCACCGGCATTTGAGCTGAAATATCCTAGTGCTTTAGTCTCTACGAAACTGGTGATTTGAAGGAAGGCACTTTTCTCAGCCTCCTCCCGCCGCCCCAGATGGCAAACATCGTAACCAAGAGAAATAACGCCTCGGCCGCTGCGGATGCATGAAGCTCGGGCGCCGTTAAGCTCGTAAGGAAGATGGGCATGTTACAAAGACCGCTGCCACCACAAAATCCTATGGTCCCCGCTGCGCTGCCTGGCGAGGCTGGGATGGCCTCGACGAATCCTAAAGCGACATCAGTCTGGCCATGTAGCGGGTTAACTAGATTGCCCGTTAACGAGACGCCTTGGACGTTGGTGAACGTCAATATGGTATTCCCCGCCATTGGAGTTCCATCCGTTAGCTTTCCGGCGAACGAGGTTCCATTGAAGATCGCGTCGGTAATGGCGCCCTGTTGGTACTCGAACGAGCCAAGCTCAGCGGGGCTGTTGCTGTACCCCGCAGGGTACAAGGTGAAATCGTAGGCCGTGACCTGCGCATGGGCCGTGCAGACGCCTAGGAGCCCGATTAGAAAGAGCGCCTTTTGCATATCTGTCCCCATCCATTGATATCGTTTACAAGGCAATTTCCACTCGATTCAAGCATAGATTGTGCGGACTGAATATCGGATTTCGTCCTACATCGGCTGTGTCGCCGCAGGGGACAGGACTTGAGAAAATGGCTGGGCTACCGCGAATGGCCGGATGGCGAGTGTTGCGATCAACGGTGAACTGGCCTCTTGACCCCCAACTGCCCGATGCGACCGGCAGCCGCCGTTGCGGAACATCTGGAAATACCGGCTCACGTCGTTCGGCGGCCTTCGCGTTGGTTATTTGAGCCTTGGGGGGCGGGCAACTGCGGGCAACTGCCATGTTTGGATTTCAGATACCCTATTGCTATCAACGGGTTCCGGGGATTTCTGGTTAGCCCCGGCCTTATGGGGGCGCAGACAGCGGTTCTGGGTCCTTCAGCGCCGGTTAGCCTTCATGATTCGGCTCTTGTCCCGCTGCCAGTCGCGGTCCTTGTCCGTGGCGCGCTTGTCGTGCTGTTTCTTGCCCTTGGCGAGTCCGATCTCGAGCTTTGCGCGGCCGTCCTTCCAGTAGAGCTGTAGCGGCACGAGCGTGTAGCCACGCCGTTCCACGGCGCCCAGGAGATGATCGAGCTGCCGGCGGCTCAGAAGGAGCTTCCGGGTGCGCGTCGGGTCGGTGTCCACGTGCGTCGAGGCGGAATTCAAGGGGCTGATGTGGGCGCCGTAAAGAAACGCCTCGCCGTTCTTCAGGTACACGTAGGCCTCGGCGACCTGTGCCTTGCCCGCGCGCATGCTCTTGACCTCCCAGCCCAAGAGGGAGATACCCGCTTCGTAGTGCTCCTCGATGAAATAGTCGAAACGCGCTTTGCGGTTCACCGCGATCGGCGGCAGTTTTTCCGAGTCTTTCGCCATGACGATGGATCCCTTGCTGGGCGTCGAAGTCTACAAGCTCGCCGAGGGCCGCGCCCGCGATTCGTGCGCGAATCGGATGCGCTGTGCGAGAATTCGCCGTTGACTGGCGCACCGCAGCGCCGTCGAGGAGCTCCCGATTGCCGATCGTCGAACGCAGCGCGCTGGTCACGTTCTCCCCCGCGCAGATGTACGCCCTGGTGAACGATGTTGCGCGCTATCCGGAGTTTCTTCCGTGGTGCGCGAGCGCTCGAGTCGAGGAGATCTCGCCCACCGAAAGGCTGGCGGCCGTGAAGGCGGCCAAGGGCATGGTCCGCATGCAATTCACCACGCGCAATACCTTGCGGCCGGACGCCGAGATTCTCATGCAGCTCGCCGAGGGCCCTTTCAGCCGACTCACCGGCCGCTGGAACTTCGACGCGGTGGGGGAGCGCGGGTCGCGAGTGTCGTTCCGGGTGGATTTCGAGTTCAAGAGCCGGATGATGGCCGCGGCATTCAACCCCATGTTCCAGTCGGTCTGCGATTCCATCGTGGACGCATTCGTGCTGCGTGCACAGAACGTCTACCGCTGAGCGCCGGGTTGGACTTCCCGTGGCTGCGGCCGACCCCTTCACCGTCGAGGTCATTTGCGCACTGGCCGACCGGGCGGTGGTCGAAGCGTACCGCGTGCGCCCGCCGGCGAGCGTCGCCGATGTGCTGGCGCTGGCCGCTGCCGATCCCGGTTTCTCCGGCATCGACGTGATCGGATCGGCGGTGGGGATATTCGGAACGGCGGTAACCCGGGACCGGATTCTACGGCCGGGGGACCGCGTGGAGCTCTACCGTGCCCTGGCGGCGGATCCGAAGGAAGCGCGCCGCGAGCGTGTGCAGCGCGCCCGATCCCAACGATCGGGCGGCCGGCCGCGCTAGTACGTCCGGCCGTTCTTGATCTTGGCGGCGGATGCGGCTTGCTCGGCGGCTACCGCGTCGGTCGGCTTGTCCAAACGAGCGACCTTCTCGCCGTCGAAATACACCGTGACGCGGCGCGAGTCGACGTGGCGGCTGCGGCCTTTCTTCAAGTAATAGATGTAGTCCCACCGCTCCTTGTTGAAGGGGTCCGCCACCATCGGGGTGCCGAGGAGGTAGCGCACCTGGCTGCGCGTCATGCCGTTTTTCACCTGGTCGACGGCCGCTTGATCCAGGAAGTTGCCTTGCTGGATGTTGATGCGGTAGACGCAGCCCGTCGCGGCGAGCGCGAGACCCGTGGCGAGGAGCAGGGGTCGAAGAATCTTCATCAAGGTGGTGCAGCGCTCCCAAAAGGTCGATAATCGGGTCCCATCATACTGGATGCCGCACCATGGCGCAGCGCCTCAGACCTCCTCCCACCGCCGAAGGCAATGACCTGCGCAATGCAGGCCTCAAGGTCACGCTGCCGCGGCTGAAAATACTGGACATCCTCGCCGACGGCTCGGCCCGCCACATGAGCGCCGAGGACATCTACAAGAAGCTCCTGGTCTCGAACGAGGACATCGGGCTCGCGACGGTGTACCGGGTGCTGACTCAATTCGAGGCCGCCGGAC
This sequence comes from Steroidobacteraceae bacterium, assembly GCA_036501585.1. Lineage (GTDB taxonomy): Bacteria > Pseudomonadota > Gammaproteobacteria > Steroidobacterales > Steroidobacteraceae > Bog-1198. Next base: position 3,183 of record DASYAC010000259.1, on the reverse strand, counting down.
TCGTGACCCGCCATCACTTCGAGGGCGGCATGGCGGTGTTCGAGCTGAACCACGGGGCGCATCACGATCACATCGTGTGCGTGGACTGCGGACGGGTGGAGGAGTTCATGGACGGCGGCATCGAGGAGCGGCAGCAGGCGGTCGCCAAGCGCCTCGGGTTCGAGATCAGCGACCACTCCCTGATCCTGTACGGACACTGCCGCAAGCTCAACTGTCCGTATCAGAAGCGGCCCAAGTAACTATCGGCGTCCCGCCGGCGCGCGTTTCCTCTTCGGCTGCGCATCGCTGCCCGCGCGCGCGAGCATGTCGCGCGCATGCGCCCGCGCCTGCTCGGTGATGTCGATCCCTCCCGACATGCGCGCGATCTCATCCACGCGCTCCTCGGTGGCGAGCGGCTTCACGGCGGTGCGGGTGGTTTTGCCGTCGGTCAGCTTGGTGACCCGGAACTGACCGTGCGCCTGCGCCGCCACCTGAGCCAGGTGCGTCACACAGAGCACCTGACCGCGCTCGCCGAGCGCGCGCAACTGGCGGCCGACGATCTCGGCCACCGCGCCGCCGATTCCCGAGTCCACCTCGTCGAAGACCATGCACAGAGAGGCGGCGGTGCGGCCGGCGGAGGCCACCTGCACCGCGAGACTGATCCTCGACAGCTCGCCGCCGGAGGCGACCTTGGCGAGACTCTTGAGCGGCTGGCCGGGATTGGCGCTCACCAGGAATTCGATCTCGTCCCGGCCGTGAGGGCCGACCCCGTCGGCGCTTGGGGCGACGCTGACCGCGAATCGGCCGCCCGCCATCCCGAGCTCCTGCATCAATGCGGTGATTTCCGCTCCGAGCGCCTCTGCGGCGAGCGTGCGCGCCTGCGTAAGCCGGTCCGCAGCCGCCTCGAATTCGCGGCGCAGCTCGGCCGTTCTTTGTTCCATCGCGGCCAAGCTGGTCTCGGCCGCCGTCAGTCTCGCGATCTCCTCCTCGGTCCGTGCGAGCTGACCGGGCAGTTCGGTCACGCTCAGCCGGTGTTTGCGGGCCAGCCCCTCGATCGCCGCCGCCTTGCGTTCGATCTCCTCCTGGCGCGCCGGATCGACATCGAGCGCTTGGAGGTAATGGCGGAGCGTCTCGGCGGCTTCCCGCGCCAGGATGGCGGCCTCGCCGATGAGATCCGCGGGCTGTTTGAGGCCGGGATCGGCGTCCGCCGCGCCGCGCAACGCCGTGGACGCCTTCGCGAGCAGGTCGTGCGCGCTTGCCTCGTCGTTCTCGTAAACGGCGCCGAGCGCCGAGCTCGCCGCGGCGGCGAGGCGTCCGCGGCCCGCGATGCGCTTTTGTTCGACGAACAGCTCTTCGATGGCCCCCACGGTGGTGACCTCGCTCCTGAGCTCCGCCAGCTGATAGCGCAGGAGGTCGAGCCGGGCATCCCGGTTCTCGGCGGCGGCGGCGAGGGTCTCGTGCTCGACCCGGCAATCGCGATAGCGCGCGTAGATTTCCGCGACCCCGGCGGCGAGACTCCGGTCGGTCAAGCGCTCGTCGAGGAGCTCGCGCTGCGCGCCGCGTTTCACCAGGTGCTGATATTCCTGCTGGCCGTGAATCTCGATCAGAAATTCCGCCAGCTCGCGCAGGGACTGGACCGGCACCAGCTGGCCATTCACGTAGGCGCGCGAACGGCCGTCCGCGCCGATCACGCGGCGGACGATGACTTCGCCCTCGTGCTCCACCGATTGCGCATCGAGCCACGCGCGCGCCCTCAGGGACAGCTGCGAAAAGCCCGCCGCGACCTCCGCGCGCTCGGCCCCGTGGCGCACGATGTCGCCGGCGCCGCGACCGCCGGCGATCAGCATCAAGGCATCGACCACGATGGATTTGCCCGCTCCGGTTTCGCCCGTCAGCGCGAGAAGCCCCGGGCCGAGCTCGAGCTCCGCCTCGTCGACGATCACCAGATCGCGCAGTTTCAGGTGAGTCAGCATGACTGCCGCCGCTTCAGTCGCCGTTGCCGCCGTTGTGGCCGCCTCTGCCCCAGTGGAGCTTCGAGCGCAACAGGCGGTAGAAATCGTAGCTCGGCGGATGAATCAAGGTGATCTGGGCGTCCGCTCCCTCGACGATCAGCTCGTCGCCCCGCTCCATGTCGCCGAGGGCGGTGCCGTCGCAGGTGACCTGGGCACGCGCTTCCGGGCGGTCGGAAAGGCGCAGCTTGATGGTGCTGCCGGCGCGCACCACGATCGGCCGGTCGCTCAAGGTGTGCGGAGAGATTGGCGCCAGCACCCATACATCCAGATCCGGCTCGACGATGGGTCCGCCGCAGGAAAGCGCGTAGGCGGTCGACCCCGTGGCCGTGGCGATGACGATGCCGTCGCCGCCGTGAGAATTCACGAAGCGCCCGTCGATCGAGGTCTCGAAATCCAAGGTGCGTCCGGTCTCACACTTGTTGAGCACTACGTCGTTCAAGCCGAGCGCGTGTACCGGCGCCGCGCCGCTCCGCTCGAGGCGGGCCGACAGCATCGAACGGCGGTCCTCGGTATAGCGCCCCGCGAGGACGGTCTCGATGTCCTCTAGCATGGAGGCAGGGCTCACGTCGGTGAGGAAGCCGAGCCGGCCCCGGTTGACGCCGAGCAGCGGGACCGACCGCCCAGCGAGAAGCCGAGCCGCATACAGGAGCGTCCCATCGCCGCCGATCGCCACGATCAGGTCCGCGCGCTCCGCGAAGGAATCCTGCGGGCAGGGGATGATCGTGCCGGGCGGGAATTCGATGCCGACGCCCGGATCGACCAGCGCCCGCTGGCCGCGGCCGTGGAAGTACCCGGCGACGCTCAGCATGCAGTCGGCAACGCGCAGATCCCTGGCGTTGCCCACCAGGGCAATGGATTTGAATGAATGCGGCACATCGCCCTTGTAGCATGTTCGCCGCAGACCGGTCACTCGTCACAGGGGGGCGATTTGACCGATTCTCGCCCGCTTGGCTTCGTCCCCCGGACGAAGGGACCCTCCGGAGTACTCCAAGGGGTTCCAAACATGGTATATGAACCCTATATGAACGAGGGTGCCGACGAATCGCTCAGCGAGCGGGCGCAACTGCTGCTCAAGGCGCTCATCGAAAGCTACATTCGCGACGGTCAACCGGTCGGTTCGCGCACCTTGTCGCGCGACTCGGGCTTGAGCCTGTCGTCCGCCACCATCCGCAACGTCATGGCGGATCTCGAG